>NZ_JAMPKG010000031.1:0-69294 GCF_039962015.1 Trichocoleus sp. AS-A1
CCGAGCTGCTATGGATAATAATTACATGCTCAAGATTTTGGCTGCTTGTTTAACCCAAATTGATCAGAACTCTCAACCCGCTTGTCAATAGCATTTGAGATGCGCTTGCCCTGTTGGTGATGGTTAGATAGTTGAGTAAGTTATTTAAATTTGCTGCACAAAATTTTAATAAATATAAGAGATTTTGAGTAGAGCATTTTTGTGCCATGCTCCTACAGGAAATGCCGGGTTCCTTACCTCAAACCGGACTTTCCAATTTATAAGATGCCTAGCATTTTTTCTGTGTCTGGCAATGTCACTGATGCCTTTCTAGTTTAAGTTTCACTTTCCTCAGTCTCTATCCATGAGGTTGTCTGTGCTGTTGTTGGCTGTAGCGGAGGCTTTGGGGTAAGTTCTGTTTCTCTTTTAATAACTCTCATTGGCTGCAAAGAAATGGCTGATGCGAGTAGAGCGGGCACTCCCACAAGCGTTGTCATGAGCAACGAAGTCAAAAGCGATTCTCCTGCATTTTTAGGTTTCTGTTCGGAGTGATTTTCTAATAAGATTTCGACCTCTGTCAGATTTTGTTGAGGTATCTTGAAAAGTAGCTGTTTGACTACTTTTCCCAGTAAGATAATGGGTAAAGTAATGAGTGCTGCGGGCAGAACTACCAGCCACACAAGTAAGCCGGAAATTAACCAAAATACAGTCGAATATACCATTTCTGAAAGTTTATGCATTGCCCTAGCCTTGCCCTCCATTGGTTGCCACACAGCTAACTCATGAGGAATCGTTGTTTGGCAGGAATTGCCTTTTTGCCTAAGCTTATAATCGGGTAGTATCGTCGCCGCACTTCGCCTCGTATATTTCAATTTTAAGGGTACGGCAATCAGGTACCCCTACTTTTTGGTTGAGTTGTAAATTGAGAAGTCAGACTTTGACGTACAATACTTCCCGATTCCAAGCTGATTCTGCTTGTCAGAGCGATCGCTCGTTCTCGATCGAAGATGATGTAGACAAAGCCGAAGCTTTCATGCCATTTGTTCGCACTCTTGGGCGTCGTGCCCATGCTGCGAGAAAACTACTATCTTATGGCATGAGTGATTATTGTTGATGGATTTGTATTAAAACCTAATTTAGTTGCTAGAAGCGATCGCAACTTTTGAGAGGATGGGGGATCGTAATCTCGATCGGCGTTGAGGTGGTAGACACGTCCCCATCCCCTAGAATCTATTTAACTTTGTACAACTTAACTTTGTACAACGCCAGAATTTTAGGCTTTTACTGCCAGCGGTAACACCTGATTGAGTTTGCCACTGCGGTAGCCTTCTAAATCGAGGGTGACGTAAATAAAGCCGAATTCTTGAAAGGCGGAAACCAGGGTGGATAAATCGGTGGTAAGAACAAATTCTTTAATTTGTTCTGACGGTAACTCGATTCTGGCGGTATCACCTTCGGAACGAACGCGGAGATTTTTTAATCCTAATTTACGCAGATAGATTTCTGCGCGTCCGACTCGTTGCAGCTTGCTGACGGTGATTTCTTCGCCGTAGGGGAAGCGGGAACTTAGGCAAGGTTGGGCGGGTTTATCCCACCAGGAAAGTCCGAGGTGTTGAGAAAGTTGGCGGACTTCAGCTTTGGTAATGCCTAATTCTGCTAAAGGCGATCGCGCACCCCTCTCTTTTGCCGCTTGAATTCCCGGACGATAATCCCCCAAATCGTCGGCGTTCACGCCATCTACAACATAGGGATAACCCAGTTGAACTGCCAGGGGTTTAAGGTTGTCGTGAAGTTCGCTTTTACAAAAATAGCAACGGTTGACAGGATTCGAGGTGTAATTAGGATTGTCCATTTCGTGCGTTTGTATCACTTGATGGGCAATTCCAATCGCGGCTGCTTGGATTTGGGCGTCTTCGAGTTCTTCCGGGAGGAGGGAGGGAGAAACGGCGGTAACGGCTAAAGCGCGATCGCCCAAAACGTCGTAAGCTATCTTGGCAACCAAGGTACTATCGACGCCCCCAGAATAGGCAATTAATGCCCGATCCATTTCTGCAAAGAGGGTTTTTAGTTGCTCAAGTTTCTGCTTTATCATGGTTTGTTTAAAATCGAATCACAGAGGACGCAAAGGTGCTTCAGGCGCTTCCGGTGCAGAGGAGATGGGGAGAAGTTTTTCATCCTTCCCTCAGTCCTCAGTCCTAAGTCCTCAGCACTCTCCAAATGGTGCAGAGGAGATGGGGAGAAGTTTTTCATCCTTCCCTCAGTCCTCAGTCCTAAGTCCTCAGCACTCTCCAAATGGTGCAGAGGAGATGGGGAGAAGTTTTTCATCCTTCCCTCAGTCCTCAGTCCTAAGTCCTCAGCACTCTCCAAATGGTGCAGAGGAGATGGGGAGAAGTTTTTCATCCTTCCCTCAGTCCTCAGTCCTAAGTCCTCAGCACTCTCCAGATCGTAACGAATTTCAAGCTTTATTCAATTCGTCTGGTGGCTGGATCGGTAAGTGTAAAGTAAAGCAGCTGCCTTGTCCCAGTTCTGAATCTACGGTGATATTGCCGCCATGAAGGAATGCCAGTTTGCGGGATAAAGCTAAGCCGAGACCCGTTCCTTCATATTGACGATTTAAACCACTATCTATCTGTAGGAACGGTTCAAAGAGGTTGGCATGATTGGCTTCGGCGATGCCAATTCCAGTGTCAATCACTGAAAATAAGATGGCGTCTGCGGTTTTTTCCACTTTCAGCGTAACTGAGCCAACTTGTGTAAATTTCACCGCATTAGAGAGCAGGTTGACTAAAATCTGCCTCAAGCGGTGATGGTCGCCTAGGCAGGTGGCGATGTCTGGGGCAATATCTACAATTAATTGCAATCCTTTGTTTTGCGCGCGTTCACGCACGACTGAAATAGACGCCTGACACACTTCCTCCACTAACAAGATTTCTAGGCTGAATTCTTCTCGACCGGCATCAATCATGGATAAATCTAAAAGGTCGTTAATCAGTTCCAATAAATGTTCGCCACCGGATGTAATGGAAGTGAGGTATTCTTGCTGTTTGTCATTGAGCGGTCCCACAATTTGATCGACTAGCAGGCGAGAAAGCCCCAAAATGCTGGTCAGAGGAGTTCGCAGTTCGTGGCTCATAGTAGCGATAAATTCGCTTTTGGAACGATTCGCGGCTTCTGAAAGTTGTTTTTCTTTCTCTAATTCTTGGGTACGTTCTTTGACGAGTTGCTCGCTTGCTTCATAGCTTTGGGCATTGTAAAGCGCGATCGCAACTTGGTTAGCAATCCTTTCGAGCAGATGAATTTCGTCTTCGGTGAAAGTCCGGTAACGGGTTATAGATTGTAACGAAATCCCACCAAAAAGCTGACCGCGAATAAAAATCGGCACTCTCAGCATAGACAGGATTTGTAACTGTTGAATTTGCTCTTGGCGGGTGGAAGAAGAAGGAACCTCTGCGAGTTTGGGAGCATGGAAAACCCGCTGAACCGAATACTCGGAGGCAGGATCTAATACATCGCGGTTTTCCGATAGAGGAAATCTGCGGTTCAACAGAGAAACCACTTGTTCGCTGACTCGCCATTCTTTGAGAATCTTAATTTCCTCTGGTTCTAAGGCAAAGATAGCGACTCGATCAACGCCGAAGAACTCTCCACTTAGATTCACAATTTCCTGCAAAATATATTGTGGATCGAGGCTGGAATTTAAGCTCTGACAGATATTATTTAACAATCGCTCCCGCGTTGCTTGTTGTTGAACTTGAGCGAACAGCTGCGCTTGGTGGATGGCGATCGCGCATTGATCCGCGATCGCACTTACCAAAGCGATTTCATCTTCTGTCCATTGCCGTTCGCTAACACATTGATGCAGGCTAATCCCCCCCACCAAGGATTGCTGATACAACATCGGCATCGTCAGCATGGAGCAAACTTCATACTCTCTGGCTAATTCTTGCAGTTTGAGTGGGATGCGGTCGTCAATTTGGTTGAATATCAGCGGCTCACCTTGAGCAAGGGAGGAATGGTAATAGGAGTAGAAGCCGCAATAGACGCCAATCAGGCTATGCCTTTGAGGGGTAGATTCGCTAGCAAGGCAAGCCTGCATTTGTTGATTGGGATCGGGCAGAAAAATTAGACACCGACTGAGGTTGAGCGCTTCGTGCAGCAAATTGACGGTGGTTTGCAGCACTTCCTCCAGAACCAGCGTTTCTCGCATTGCTTGCACAATGCGGTTGATAATTGCCTCTCGCTGAGCTTGCTGCTGAATTTTGACAATGCGATCGCGCTCGATTCGGTGTTGTTCAAATTCGTGGAGCGATCGCATCAAAATCTCTGGCAGATGTTTCATCTGTTCTGAGCCAACATCGGCGATTTCAGCTTCCGGCGCGATCGCTATCAAAGGAATAAACTGCCCGGATTGTTGGACTAACTCTAATGCTTCTAAGGAGCTTGGGACATCTGTGAGGGGGTGAGAAGGGGAATTTTCTAGTTTTCCCTGCCTCCCAGCCTTCCTATCTGTCATTGAGCTAGCATCCCCGCTCCCCTGGACTGACAACACTGCATCGTAGGTGTTTTGCTGCAATTGTTCTCGACAAGCGGCAGATGTAGCGGCAATTTCGTAAGTAAAATCAATGTCCGCTTCCCGCAGTGGATTTGTAATCAGCCCGACATCCGCGCTTGAAGCTATCACGATCAAGAGGCGGAGGGCATCTGGGGACGGAGCTTGTTGCAGTTGTGGCATCACGAGGCGAAGTACGAGCTGGAAACAAGGAGTAACGGACGAAGGATTAGGGACGGGTTTGCTTCTTTTACTTTCGCGCTTCTTCTAGCTAGTTTGTATCGCGAGGCAGCTCAAAACTCACGTCGCGAAAAAATTATGATAGCGATCGCTAAGAGGAGGACGGTATACACCAAACCATACAAAGCATCGGTTAAAAGCGCCGAGGAAGAAGGCAAAAGACCATAAACCGCCTGATTTTTGAGGTCTAGCCGAGATAAATCTGGCAGTACCACATATAAAGCATTTACGATCCGTTCGATGTCTACATTCCGACTTAATTTTCCCAGCTCTACTAAATCTCGGCTGGAATGTCCCATCAAATACACTGCAAATGTAAACAAGGTCGCTAACAGCGAACTTGTAAAGACGCCAAACATCAACGCGACAGCAGTCAGTAAAGATAGCTTAAAAAACAAGTACAGCGCCGAAATCAGAATGCTACCTAGCGGGTAAGAAATCTTACTTAAACTGAGGATGCCAAGATAAATTGCCGTCATAGCTGCGATCGAGACGCCTAAAACGGCTGATAGCCCCAGATGTTTGCCAATAATAAATTCGGCGCGACTGAGCGGTTTGGGAATTAACACTAAGACAGTGCGCTTTTCGATTTCTTTGTTAATCAATCCAGTCCCGACAAATACAGCAACAATGGTTCCCAGTACATCCATTGCTGCTAATCCAACATCTTTAAGAATTTTATCTTCTGTTGTTGCTGCCACTTCCGGCAATAGTCGCCAAGCCACCACCATTAACAGCGCAAACAAACCGATGATATAGAGAACGCGATCGCGGATGACTTCCCGAAACCCATTCACTGCGATCGCCCAAATTCTCTTTAAACTCTCGATCGCTGCCCGAAACACATTTATTTTCCTCGATTTTACTGTGCTTAAACTCATCGTCCTTCTAAATCATCATTGATGATTTCTCTCAACGATTTATATTTTATCCTTTGCACGAATACAAAATAAATTTTTTGTTACTAATAGTTAATTTTTATGCGATCAACTATCTTCCACGAGCAGCCACTTCCTAGCTCTATTGATAACTTTTAGAGCGAGTCTTCATCATTCATAGCTTTTTAGTTCGCTGATAGGCTGACAATTGACTTGTGCAACCGCAATATTTTGTGCTGCTGTCTGGCTAGGCGTCGTCCTTGCTCCAGTTACTATTGGTTGATAGCTTTGAGTAATTTGACAGTTTTTTTCAACATAATAGGCTTCGGTTTGCGAACGAGGACCTTGCCAAATTGCGCGTAATTGTAAATTGTATCCTGAGTTAATCGAACCAATATTATAGGTATAACGCCACCAAAAATCTTCTTCCACAAGCGGAATTTTTTTTGCGGCTTCTGCCCGAATTGCTTCTATACGCGGTTGAGGTTCTAGCAGCCATCGCTCCACTTCCGACCAAGGTTTATTTTCTAATTCTTGTACGATCAAAGGTTCCATAAATTCTAAAATAACCGTACCTCTAAGAGTCCTTGTTGATTGAGATGCTGATTGGGATACCATCGTGGTTTTCCCAAAATGATCCGACAGCAAGGTAGGATATTGTTCTAACCAATCTTGACTAATAAAATAAAATTGAATCCAGCAGCTAATTACCATATTGCTGCCAATCAAAATAACACTTCTTTGACGAAATTGCAGCGCCGGTACTTTTAATTTAAATCTTTCATCAAAAAAGGTTGGAAACACAGCAATTACTGATGAAAGCGTAGGCCAAACTATTAAAGCAATCGGTGGGATACTCCCAGTCCAATCGCCAAATAAAAACATACAGATTAAGGCACCCGTAATCCAAGGACCAATCGGAATACCCCAAATTTTTATTGGATTCTCTGTTGTAGCCCAGCTCACTCCAATAATTAAAAATAACCAACCGCAATGAGTGATAATATCATGTACTAAGTCAGTTGCAAAAAATGACATCACCCAAGAAAAGAAACTGAGATAAATAAACGTTTTCCAGGAATAAGCACGGGAAGGAGCTAGGGATTTCCATAATACTTTAAAAGTATTAATTAAGTATTTGAAAATAAAAAAATCAAGAATCGATGCCATATTCTTTGTAAGTCTTTATTAAGTTAAGCCTAACTTGATAAATTGGTCGCAACTAAAATTTAAATTCATCTATCAAAAAATGATTAACTCAAAAAATGTTTGTAGTTTAACTAAATTGAGTCCGAATAAATAGAAGCAACACGAATCCCCCAAAACTGTAGATATTAGCCTGAAAAATAGTATTAGTTAAAAGAGGGTTGGAATTAAAAGTAAGAAGTCGAAAATCTTGTAGGTTGAACTTTTCTTGGTTTTGTCTTTCCCCATAAGACGGTGTTTCCAGTAACATTTGTAAAAGTTCTAATCCTTTTAGTTTAACGATAAAGGTGGCAAAGAAGACAACAAAGCCACTTAAGATTAGTTCTGTTACAATATTGGACGACTGAGCAAATGGAAAGAATCGATCAAAAAAGATATAACTGATTAACTGAGATTTCAGCGATCGGGGAAGCCAAGGATGTACGTAAAAGAAAACTACCCAACCCAAAATCGTTGAAAATAAATTAATCGAAATGGCATAGTCAATGCTTCTTCTTTGACTAAGATTTAATTGTCGGTATAAAATGAATGATTCAATCGCAATTCCAACCAACAGCAATAAAAATTGAAATAAAATCGTTTGAAGCGGGAAAACATTTGCAAGCATAAGGTTGTCTCTCTAACACCTGTTTAATTAAGTTTAGACGTAAATTTTGATGTTGTTGATGGCAGCTTGCTCTTTAGTTCTATTATCCTGCCAACTTGGGAATATCAAGAAATCTTTTATGTAAAGAAAGCATATTTGAAATACTCATAAATTAAGTAGAGGGGTGGGTAGTTTAGCGCGAGAAATAACTCAGTAGAAGAGAAAAAAGAACTGATAACTGAATGATGGACAATTGACTCCCTATCCCCTACTACCTATTTCTAGTCTCAACTTTAGCTTTTGTGGAACGGCTACTCTTGATTCTTTTCACTTTACCCTTCTAAGCTGCTATTGTTAACAGTTTGTGACAGCTAAGATTCATGAGAATTATGAGTAGAATGGGGATCGGCATTCGCACGGCTCAAGTGCGTTCTGAGCGTCTCGTCGGTCAGATTCATGTTTACGATGGGGCGGGGAAGGGAAAGTCCCAGGCAGCGCTGGGCGTGGTGTTACGCTCAATTGGGCTGGGAATTAATACTGATTTAGCAACGAGAGTGCTGCTGTTGCAGTTTCTCAAAGGGCCAGGACGCTCCTACGATGAAGATGGGGCGATCGCAGCCTTGCAACAAGGCTTCCCTCACTTGATTGACCAAGTTCGCACAGGGCGGTCAGAATTTTTTGGTGCGGAGGAAATAACGCGCTTTGACCGACAGGAGGCGCAGCGCGGTTGGGATGTGGCAAAAGGCGCGATCGCATCTGACCTCTATTCTGTCCTAGTTCTGGACGAACTGAACCCGTTACTGGACTTGGGTTTGTTGCCAGTGGAGGAAGTGGTTCGGACGCTCAAGCATAAACCGCAGGAGTTGGAAGTAATTGTTACAGGTCGGGCTGCCCCCCAACAACTGCTAGAAATTGCGGATTTGCACTCTGAGATGAAGCCGCACCACCCGATTACCGAAGGTAGGGACGGGGTTTCCCTGCCTTTACAGGGGATAGAAATCTATACGGGTGCTGGTAAAGGCAAGTCTACTAGCGCATTGGGTAAAGCATTGCAGGCGATTGGGCGCGGGATTAGTCAGGATCAGTCGCACCGAGTGCTGATTATGCAGTGGCTCAAAGGTGGGACTGGATATACTGAGGATGCCGCGATCGCAGCTTTGCAACAAAGTTACCCAAACTTAGTCGATCATCAGCGCTGCGGACAAGATGCGATTGTCTGGCGCGGACAACAGCAAGAACTAGATTATGTGGAAGCTGAACGCGGTTGGGAGATTGCTAGGGCAGCGATCGCGTCTGGGCTTTATAAGACAATTATCTTAGACGAACTCAATCCCACAGTTGACTTAGAACTGCTGGATCAACAACCAATCGTAGACGCACTGCTACGCAAACCCCGCGACACGGAAGTGATTATCACGGGGCGCTGTCTAAATCGTCCGGCGTATTTTGACCTTGCCAGCGTCCATTCAGAGATGATTTGCCATAAGCATTACGCTGACAGAGGGGTGGACTTGAAGCGTGGCGTAGATTTTTAGAGTTTCAGCGATCGATCGATACAAATGTAACCTGCTCCCGGCAGGTTTCGTTTGTGTGCTTGCTGTCGCTGTACGGTTTCAACCGCCCGTCCGGAGCATGATGTGAGGCAAATCTCTAGGAGGAATTGTATAAAGAAGTTCACCAATGCAACTATCCATAGGAGTATTCTAGAAAAGAAAATAATTTAGTTAGCACTCGCATGACTTTCGGCAACGAGAGTTAACACCTCCGGAGTCTTCCCATGTTCGTACCCATTTCCCTAGTCATCACGGCATACAACCGGGAACTTTATCTTGCTGCCACGATTGAAAGTATTCTGGCGCAGACTAGGCAAGACTTTGAGCTACTGGTGTGGGATGACGGTTCTACAGATAGAACTGTAGAAATTGCCCGTGACTACGAAGCCCGCGATCGCAGAGTTCGGGTAGTTGCAGCAGAACATCAAGGACGAGTCAGCGCCTTGCAAGCAGCGATCGCGCAGACTACCGGCACCTACATCGGTTTGGTAGATAGTGACGATTTGCTTGCCCCCACAGCAGTGCAAGAGACAGCAACCGTGCTGGAGGCGAACCCGGAGGTAGGTTTTGTCTACACCGACTACATTGACATCGACCAAAGCGGCAAAGTCATCGACTACGGGAAGCGCTGTCGCATCCCCTACTCCAAAGAGCGGCTTTTGCTCGATTTTATGACCTTTCACTTCCGGTTGATGCGTCGCAGTTTCTTCGACCAAGTGGGGGGAATCGAAGAGTCCTTCGACTACGTTGAAGACTACGATCTGTGCCTGAAACTGTCAGAAGTTGCCGAAGTGCGGCATATCAACAAGCCACTTTACTACTATCGTTGCCATCAGGCGAGTGACTCGCACACCTATACCAAGCAACAGGCGAAAAACGCCTGCAAAGCGATCGCACGGGCACTGCAAAGGAGAGGATTAAGCGATCGCTTTTCGGTAAAACTGCATATCCTCAGCCATTTTCCCTTCAACTCCAAAGTCCTATTAGTTCGCAAAAAGCAATCAATTCTCAATTACCAATTCTCGATTACTAATTCTCGATTACCGATTGCCAAAAACATCGCCTCTTGCCTTCTCGCCCTCACCTGTAGCCTTTCGCCAACTTTTGCCCAAGCACAATCAATTACCACCGCACCTGGCGGCACCAACACCAATGTCACCACCTCTGGCAATCAATTTAATATTACTGGTGGAAAACTTTCAGCCGATGGAGGAAATCTTTTCCACAGCTTCAACGAATTCGGCTTAGAACAAAATCAAATTGCCAACTTTCTCTCTAACCCATCCATTCACAATATTTTGGGTCGCGTCACGAGTGGCAACCCTTCTATTATTAACGGACTTATCCAAGTTTCCGGCAGCAACTCCACCAACTTATACTTGATGAACCCGGCTGGCATTGTGTTTGGTTCGGGTGCCAGTTTGAACGTACCAGGAAGCTTTACCGCCACCACCGCCACCGGAATTGGGATTGGTGACAATTGGTTCAATGCCTTCGATCCTAATAACTACGCCAACTTGGTAGGCACGCCCAATCTCTTTGCCTTTACCACATCCCAGCCGGGTAGCATTATCAACGCTGGGAATTTAACGGTGGGAGAGGGAAAAAATCTCACTCTCATCGGCGGTACTGTCGTCAACACCGGAGAACTCAAAGCACCAGGGGGTAATATCACCGTAGCCGCCGTACCGGGCAACAAGACGGTGCAGATATCGCAAGCGGGAAATGTGCTGAGTTTAGAAATTAAGCCATCCGCCTTACCCTCTACCTTCAACGCCCAGCTACCAAATCCTCCCTCCCTACCGCAATTACTCACGGGTGGAGGCGTCGCTAATGCCACCAAAATGACCGTCAACAGTGCGGGACAAGTGGTGCTAAGCGGATCGGGTATTACCATTCCCACAGAACCGGGAACTGCAATTGTCTCTGGGAAGCTGGATACCTCCAATACTCAAGCTGGTATTGGTGGCGCAGTAGCTGTATTGGGTAATCAAGTTGGTTTAGTTGGGAACGCCAGCGTGAATGCCTCCGGAGATGCAGGCGGCGGTCAAGTATTGATTGGCGGAGATTATCTGGGTAAAGGCAGCGTACCCAACGCTGCTTTCACCTTTGTCGGCGCAGATGTGACCCTCAATGCCGATGCCATTACTAATGGCAATGGCGGTAAAGTCATTGTCTGGTCAGATCAAGCCACTCGTACCTATGGCACCATTAGTGCCCGTGGCGGCGCACAAGGCGGTAACGGCGGGTTTATCGAAACTTCTGGTAAAGTTTACCTGGATGTCACCAAAGCTGCGGATGCCAGCGCCCCTAAAGGTCTTCCCGGCACTTGGTTGCTCGATCCCTCGAATATCACTATTATCAATGGCGGCGGTTATAGCGGTAGCTTGGACAGCTTTTCACCAAATTTCACGGCTACTACCGACAATTCCACGGTTAGTAATGGCGCAATCAACAACGCCCTTAGTATCGGCAATAGCGTCATCATCTCCACCAATAATCCTTATGGCACCCAGGTGGGGAATATTACTCAGAATGCTGATGCAACGATTGGCGGGGGATATGCTTTTGGGGGTCCTGTCACTCTTACTCTTGCGGCAGCCAATGATATTACCCTCAATGGCTCAATTGGCGGTAATGGCTACGCGCTAAATGTCGTGCTTCAAGGTCAAGGAGGTGCGGGAACTAGAGCAAACAATGTAACAATTAATGCTCCCATTAACACGAATCGCGGTAACTTCAGTAGCCTGAGCAACACTTTCAACAGTAGCGCTACTACCATTACCACCCAAGGTGGGAATATCAACATTGATGCTACTGGCAACATTACTACAGGCTTCCTCAACGCCAGTGCTACTTTTTCTACTTTTTTTAATGGTGGAAATATTGACCTGATAACGAGTGCAGGTGGCAAGATCGCAATTGGAGGCGATCTCAATTCCTCTGGCGGTGCTTATGGTTCTGGATACGATATCACTCTCACTGGCGATGTCTTGCTCAGTAACAATGCCACATTCACCACAATCGGTGGTACTGGTTATGGTTATGGTTCTGGTTATGGGGACGGTGACATCGAAATCACCGGAACGGTCAATGGCACGGGTGCAGGCGGTCAAAATCTGACGCTGAATGCAGACACGGGTAACATTACATTCGGAAACGCTGTCGGCAACATTACACCTATTGGCAATTTGAGCGTCAATAGTGCCTCCAATGTCACCCTGAATGGCAACGTCACCACAAGCAGCGGCAGCATCATCAGTTTCAATACTCCCGTGACGCTGAATAACAATGCAACCCTAACCGCAGACGAGATTAACTTTAATGGGGCAGTCAGCGGTGCGGGACACCAAATTGGACTGGCACCCGCAACAGCATCGAAAAATATTCAGGTTGGGAATGCGACTCCTGTAACCGATAGTTTGAATCTGACCGCCGCAAAGTTGGGACAATTGCAAGATGGCTTTAGCTCTATTACAATTGGACGCCTTGACGGCAGTGGTGCCATTACAATCGACAGTGCAGGTGTCACCTTCAAAGATCCTCTCACCGTTCAAGCACCCTCTGGCTCAGTGGCGGTTAATGGAGCCATTACAGGCACGGGGGACGCCTCCATCACCCTTGATGCTGGATTAACCACCCTCAACGCAGATATCGCTACCGCCGATCAAAACATTACTATCAACGGCGATACGCTTCTGGGTAAAGACATCACCCTCAGTACCGGCGCTCAAGCGGGTGGTGATATTGCTCTCGGTGGTAAGACAAACGGAACGGGCGCAGGGGGGCAAAACCTCACTTTAACTGCCGGTACCGCCAACATTCAAATCGCTGATGCAGTGGGCAACAGCACTTCCATCGGAGCTTTAACTGCTAACACCAGTGGCTTCACTAGCTTGGATGGCAGCGTCAATACAGCCAGCGTGACGATACAGGGGAGTAGCGTCATCGGCGGGAATGTCACCACCAGTGGAATTCAAAACTATGGCGGCGATGTTTACCTCGTCGGTCAAAACCCGATAGAACTCAGTAGTAGCGCTGGCTCGATTACCTTTGGCGGTATCCTCGCTAATAGCGGCAATGGTACCGACCTAACTATCAGTGTCAGCAGTGATGTCACTTTCCAGGATGCAGTGGGAGGAAATGGTTATTTTCTAGATAATCTGACAGTAAATAGCGGCAACAATGTCATCGCAAAAGATATTACGGCTACCGGGATCAAAATAACAGCGAACAATAGTATCAGTACAGGTTCGCTCAATACTAGCAAGACGACGGGAAATGGGGGAGCGATCGCTCTTACTGCTAAAAACAACCTTGCCACTGCTAACATCGACTCTCATTCTGATAATGGGGTTGGCGGAAATATTACCCTCATCAGCCAAACAGCCGCGATAAAAACCGGAAATTTAACCGCATCAGGCACCACGAAAGGCGGGAATATCTTTGTATCTGCCATTGACAGCATTACAACGCTGGGAATTAATTCCAGCGCTAGCTTCGGAGATGCTGGTAATGTCATCCTTGACCCCGAAAACGACATTCAAATTAGCTTCATTAATGCCCAAGGCGGAACGGGAGGCAAAGGGGGCATCGTTGACATTACCACCGAAAGTCTGTTTCGAGCTACGGGCACCTTCACTGACCAAAATGGGCAAAAAGCAAGTATTTCCGCCGCTGGGGGTGCTGGTGAAGGTTCCATCATCCTGCGCCACGGAGGCGGTTCCAAAAACGTTCCCTTCGTTGTCGGCAACGCTAGTAATAACGGCACAGCCGGAGTATTAACAACTGGGTCAGGCAATACAATTGCTTCAGGATCTTTCCCCGGCAGCTATACTCAGGGCAAGATTCAGCTCATTACTGCCGATCAAGCCGATCAACCTGATACACCGTCTTCACCGAGCCCCCTGCCAGAGGAAATCAAGCCTCCACAGGAAACGCTAACGCCCCAATTGTCGGTGTCTGCCAGTTCGGCTCTCGCGGAAGTTGACACCTTGTTCGCTGACCTAGACGAACCGTTCACGCGCCAGTTTGAGCAATATTTTAGTGGAAGTGCGGATACTCCGATTAGAACCCTCACCGAAGCCCGCGATATTCTTCAAAACATTGAAAAATCGACTGGGGTAAAACCGGCACTTATCTACATCACTTTTGTTCCTGCCACGGCGGCACCTCCTTCAGCTACCGATAAGACTCTATTACCTGCAACATCGCCAGAATCAGACATCCTTTGGCAGTTTAATCCCCAAGGCTTTGCCCTCAGTCAAGCATCCCCGCAACCCGCCGCTACTCCCGCTACCAGTCTTCCCGCCCAAGACAATGACCAACTCGAATTAGTTGTCATCACTGCCAAGGGTCAACCAATTCGCAAACGGGTGCAGGGGACAACACGCGAAGAAGTTCTCACAGTCGCTAAACAATTCCGCAGCGAAGTTACTAACCTTAAAAAACTCAATGGCTACCTGGCACCATCTCAGGAACTTTATCAGTGGATGGTGGCACCTTTAGAAGCCGATTTACAAGCTAGAGGTATCCAAAACCTAGTATTTCTGATGGATACAGGTTTGCGATCGCTGCCAATGGCTGCCCTCCACAATGGTCAACAGTTCCTGGTGGAAAACTACAGCATCGGCATGATGCCCAGTCTCAGCCTCACCGATACCCGCTACGTGAATATCAAAAACACTCAAGTTTTGGCAATGGGCGCGTCAAAGTTTACCGAACTGAATTCCTTACCAGCCGTGCCGATTGAATTATCTATCATCACTCCGACGCTGTGGTCGGGGAAATCTTTCCTCAACGAGAAATTTACGCTAGGAAATCTCAAGGCACAGCGTCAGCAACAGCCTTATGGAATTATCCACCTGGCGACGCATGGCGAATTTAAACCTGGGAAAATCGAAAACTCCTACATTCAGTTATGGGATACCAAGCTACGACTCAACCAGCTGCGCCAATTGGGCTGGAATGACCCGCCAGTGGAATTGTTGGTACTGAGTGCCTGTCGCACCGCACTGGGAGATGAACAAGCAGAGTTAGGCTTTGGGGGCATAGCAGTGCTGGCAGGGGTGAAATCAGTTGTAGCCAGTTTATGGTATGTCAGCGACGAGGGAACTCAAGGATTGATGGCGGATTTCTATGCCCAATTGAAGAAAGCCCCGATCAAGTCAGAAGCTTTACGGCAAGCGCAGATAGCAATGCTCAAGGGGCAGGTACGCTTGGAGGCGGGCGAACTGCGCCTCCCCACAGGAAACATCAAGCTGCCACCCGAACTCGCCAACCGGGGCGACACGCAGCTAACGCATCCTTACTACTGGGCAGCTTTCACGATGATTGGCAATCCTTGGTAAGAGGAGTAAGGGGTAAGGACTGAGGACTGAGGGCTGAGGACTGAGGACTGAGGGCTGAGGGCTGAGGCAGAGAAAATCGTACTTGCATTCAGCCCTTCGCATTCGTAACTGATTTGGAAACTCTATTTTTTTCTACGTTTCTATGCTTCCTATAGCCCAGACAGCGCACGACTAAGCGAATCCGCGCCGCTATCGGCTTCGCCAGAGGTTACGGGTTCGCCCTCCATGCACTGGTATTCTCATGGAAAACACAAGGAAGGCGACAATCAAACCCGGTGACTTCGCCCGTCAACAGGTAACTGTGAAGTGTTGTTTGTTTTAGAAGCCGCTGGTTCCCCTTTCAGCTTTTTGAAGCTTAGTTATAAAATACTTTCACGCAATGGCAAAATTAGCACTTGCTAATTTAAGTATTGCTACCAAGCTTTAAATTGGTGGTTTCGGCTATTTTAGGAACAGTCTCCAACGTATATCAAACTTAGTTGCGCTTCAACCTGAGGCGTGCCGACAGAAACAGGGGTAAACAGTGCCTAGTGGAAAAATCCACTGCCAGGAACGACTCCCCCATAACCAGGTGACTACACAAAATTGTTGTTTTGAGGAATGCTGCCGTGGAGTCGGGAAAGATTTTGGGCTTTTTCATCGAGGAGGCAAAAGAACACCTCGAAACCCTGGAAAAAGGGCTACTGGATTTGCGAGGCGTAATGGCAGATCAAGAAAGGATTAATGAAATGTTTCGCGCCGCCCATTCTGTCAAGGGAGGGGCAGCGATGCTGGGCTTCAACAGTATTCAAAAAGTTTCCCATCGGTTTGAGGATTGTTTCAAGCTCCTCAAGGAACATCCAGTCAATATCGATAACGATCTGGAGTCCATGTTTTTAGAAGGGTATGACACCCTTAAGCACTTAGTTGACCAGCTTCAGGGGCCATTTGGTCTCCGAGAAGAGGAAGGCGAGAAAATCGTACAAGCAGCAGAACCTAATTTTGTTAAGTTACAGGCACACCTTAACCACCTGCTTGGGGCGGCAGGAAGCGCTCCAGAAGCGAGCAAAACGTCAACTCCAGATATTTCTGCTCAGGTGACTGGGGTGCTAAAACAAATGTTGCCGCTGTTTAAACAAGCAGAAACACCCGCAAATCGTCAACAACTTTGCGCTTTGTGCAGTCGTCTCGTGCAGATGAGTGCTGAAATAAAAACCTGGCAAGTGCTGGTAAGAACTGCAAATCGAGCGATCGCTAATCCCAAAAATACTTATGCCACCTTGGCACCGATTGTAATTAAGGAACTCAAGCAGGCTAGCGATCTGTTGCCACACGGAAAAACTGACGCGATCGCGCCGAGTGCCAGTTTGCGGCTGTTGGCAGCTTCCCCTGAAGCAACTACAGCCCCAATTCCGCCGGCAAAGGTGGCAGTTGGGGAAGGGCCACCCAGCCCAACGGAGTCAAAACCCACTCCGACATCCATCAAACAAATCGCCGTGCCTGTAGAACCTAGGGCGGCGGCAAAGGTTTTGGCTCAAGTGTTTAATAAAGAGCAACTGCTGCTGCTAGCAAAGTTACTCCACCAAGCTTCTCGCTGATTCTCTCTACCACAAAACGCGGCTGTTGCACAAAGCAAGCGGCTACTTTTCCTTTGCTCAACCAGCTACAGAATCAATCGATGGGGCAGTACCCGAAGCACTGCCCCATCGTTTTTTTTGCAATTAGACGAACATTTATCATTAAGCTGTCTTTTGCAATTCAAAAAATAGGTATAAAAACTGCTTTTTCCTTTTACTTTAATTTTTGATTAGGTCAAAACTTTCAGTATGTTTGCGTGTAAAAAATAACGAATACTGACTGGCGAATAACCGATTAATCCTTAGGAATAGTCCTTGTGGTTAATTCCAGAGAACAACTAGCAACAATTTAGCTTTTTGGACATTAAGAAAAGACAAGTATTATTTAAATATTTAAAAATATATACAGAAATCTAAATATCCTATTCGATTTTTTAACCGAGTTTTAGGGAAATAACTCCTTTTAGGCCAGAAATTCTCATTACTTGTTAAAACTGATACCAATACAAACTCAAAACCCTTAGCTACAGTGATTAGAGTGTAACTTTTAGAAAAAATAAGCATCTATCTATTTGTAGACAAACTTGTTAATCTGGTGGCTTCAAAGACTTAAATAAAATAGTCTGAAAGTTACGACTCAGGGTGTATGCAGCTCCACAGCTAGAAAGGCTATACCAGAGTAGAGACAAAAGGGTGTATCCAGTCCAACGGCTGAACGAGTTAACAAAGATTGCCATAATAAAAACTCCAGGTACTCAGCCAGTGCCTTGATTGAAAGCTATGCGAAGTTTACAAGCGAATCAGCAAGGCGCTGCCCAATCAGCGCCCAGGATGGATACCCTCCCTCAGGCACTTCTGAGCGAACTAGCAGTTGGCGTCTTGGTGATGGGAGCGCAGGGAGAAATACGCTTTACGAATCAGGCGACACTGGACTTGCTGGATTTAACAGCAGACCAGATGCTGGATCAAACGCCGCTCGATCCCGCTTGGCACGTCATCCAGGAGAATGGAACGCCATTTCAGATGAAACTCCACACGGCACCAGTCCGGGCAAAGCAAGCATTGTTGCTGCTTTCGACCCGACAATCGCTGCGAAACCTGGTGCTAGGGGTTTATAGACCGACAAAGCGCGATCGCATTTGGATATCTGTTAACACCGAACCGCAGTTAGATCCAGATGGTTGCGTCGAGCAAGTCGTCTGCACGCTGAGTGAAATCACCAACCACAAGGCAAGCGAACAATTTTCAAAAATCAATGAATGTTTTTCGGGTCTTGGTTCCGACCCGGATGAGAATATTAACCGCATCACGGCATCCGCAGGGGAATTACTAGGCGGTGCTTGGGCAGTCTACAATCGACTGCATCAAGGCTTACTGTGGTCTTGGGGTCAATGGCAGACGCCGTCGGAGTTCCTAAATGTAGGCGATCCGGACGGACATCTCTGTTATGACGTGATTCAGCAGGGAAGCAACCAGCCCTATGTCGTTCAGGATTTACCCAACACCCCCTACGCACACAGAGATCCTTGGGTCATTCCTTACCAACTGCAAACCTACGTTGGACAAGCAGTTAGATGCGCGGGTGAATATATCGGCTCTCTTTGCGTGGTCTATCAGAACCAGTTTGTTCCCACAGAATCTGACAAGAAGCTGATCGGGATTATGGCTGCGGCGATCGGTGTAGAAGAGGAACGCAAGAGGGAAGCAGTGGTGTGGGCGCAAAACGAAGGGAAATGGCGATCGCTACTGCAAAACAGCTCCAATTTGATCACAATCTTGGAAGCCGATGGCACCATCAAATACGCAAGTCCTGCCATTGAGGGCATTTTAGGATACAAGCAAAAAGAATTAATTGGCAAAAATACCTTTGACCTTGTTCACCCAGAGGATGTTTCTTTAGTCAAAAACGATTTTCAAGGCGTCCTCGAAAATTCAACAACTGCTTTATCCATTGAGTTCCGATTTCAGCACAAAGATGGCTCGTGGCGTTATATCGAAGCAACCCACAGCAATCTGGTTATGGATGCACCAGGGGTTCGCATTGTTGTGAACTCTCGTGACATTACCGATCGCAAACTGGCTGAGACAGCTTTAATTCAATCGGAAGCGCAACTGAGAGACAAAGCAGCTCAGTTAGAACAAGCCTTATACGAACTGCAACAAACTCAAAGTCAACTGGTACAAACAGAAAAAATGTCCAGTTTGGGGCAGTTAGTCGCTGGTGTTGCTCACGAAATTAACAACCCGGTTTCTTTTATCTACGGTAATCTTCCCTACGCGACGGAGTATACTCAAGACCTGCTGCACCTCGTTCACCTCTACCAGCAGGAATATCCACAACCAACACCTGCCATTCAAGAAGCAGCAGAAGCACTGGACATAGATTTCCTCAGTGAAGACCTTCCAAAACTGATGAATTCAATGCAAGTGGGAGCTGAACGCATTCGCCAAATTGTGTTGAGTTTGAGGAATTTCTCTCGGCTAGATAAAGCGGCAAGGGAGCCTTTCGATCTCCACAATGGAATCGATAACACTTTACTTTTGTTACAACATCGCTTGAAGCCGAAAGCAGGACGCACCGAGATCCAGATAGTTAAAGAGTATGACAACCTGCCTCGTGTCGATTGTTATGCTGGGCAAATCAATCAGGTATTTATGAATATTCTGAGTAATGCGATTGATGCCGTAGAAGAGTCAATCATTAATGGTGAATGGTCAGTTGCCAGTAGAAAAACAACTGACATTCCTACTATCCGGATTCGCACCGAACTGGCAAATGACAATAAGGTGGTCATTCAGATTACTGATAATGGCCCTGGCATTCCATCTGAAGTGCAGCAACATATATTTGACCCTTTCTTTACTACCAAACCAGTCGGTCAAGGTACTGGCTTGGGGTTGTCAATCAGCTACCAGGTTGTTGTAGAAAAACACGGCGGCGTCTTGAAGTGTCAGTCGGCACCGGGAGAAGGAACGGAATTCTGTATCGAGCTGCCCGTAAATCTTCCCCAGCCGGAAGGAGTGTAAAAATTAGCGAATGGCACTTACTTAAGCATAAAAAGCTTAAACAGAAAAAGTAATTTGTTGGTTGGGTTTCACTATGATTCACCCAATTACTCGCTAAACTTACTAGATGTTAGTTTTCGTGCCTCAACCCAACCTCCGGGCTTATTATAGGCTAATTAACTAAACCTCTAGTTTTGGGGATAAAAAGAAGGAAATGTAGAGACGCGCAGTTGCGCGTCTTTAGCTCGTTGAAGTGTCAAGCAAAAGTGGAAAAGCCCAAATCTGGCGGGACATCTTGAATACGTCCCGACCCTATCGCTTGCAGGGCTGCTTTGAGCGAAACATCACCTGTATAGAGGGCACGACCCACAATCACACCGCTAACTCCCAAAGGTTCGAGTGTTAGTAAACTCAACAAGTCAGTAATCGAACTAACACCGCCAGAGGCAATAATGGGGATGGAAATAGCGTTGGCGAGTTCTCTTAATGCCTCTAAATTAGGGCCAGAAAGCGTGCCATCTCGATGAATATCGGTGTAGATAATGGCAGCAACCCCTAATTGTTGCATTTGCTTAGCCAAGTCGATTGCCGCAACTTCAGACGTTTCTAACCAGCCTCTTGTGGCAACCTGTCCATTCCGGGCGTCAATTCCTACGATAATTTGCCCTGGAAATTCCTGGCAAAGTTCTTCGACCAACTGGGGTTGTTCTACGGCTATGGTTCCCAAGATTACCTGCTTCACACCCATGTTTAGCAGCTGAGAGACTGAGCTTTTGTCGCGCAAGCCGCCCCCTACTTGGATTTCTCCCGGCACTGCCTGTAAAATCGCCTCGATTGCCTGCCGGTTGACCAGTTGACCCGCCTTAGCACCGTCGAGGTCTACGATATGCAACCGGGTTGCCCCCTGTTCTACCCACTGTTTAGCAATATTAGCGGGGTTGTTATCAAAAACTTGCGATCGCGCGTAGTCTCCCTGATATAACCGTACGCACCGACCTTCTAGCAAATCAATCGCTGGAATTACATTCATCTTCAGCTATTCAAATAATCAAATGAGTAGAGTGGACAGCGCCCCCCTACTCAGTCCAGACTATCAGCTAACAGCTATCAGCTAGCAGCTAATTGTTGTGGTGGCAGCCCAAACAACTCTTCGAGATAATCAGGCGTCAGAGTTTGGTTCCAGTGACGCAGCTGCACCATGAGTCGGGCAAATGTGAAAACTAATTCCACTGCGTACAAGGCATAGCCAATTTGCAAGACATCGTTGCCTTTCGGGCGTTCGCCCTGGTGATGTTTGAGAAGACCCATTAAATTTTTAGTGGTGCCCTGCAAGCGGGTGAGATAGAAATCTCCAAACGCCCAACGGCTAATCCCCCAGAACTTTGCTAGGTGATTGATTTCGTCTTGCATGGGTTGCGCGATCGCTTGTTGCAATGCCCCCGTCGAATGAGCCATTAACCAGAGATATACAGACGTTGCTCCCCACTCAGTTGCGATCCGGGCGATCGCGTGTTTATAAACATCTTCTCGCAGATTTCCCCTCGATTCATAGCCTTTTACTGAGTTCGGATAGGCTTGGATTTTTTCACCCGTTAATTGTTGATAAATTTTGCTAAAAGTAGGACGGTGTTGCCGTTCTTCTTTCTCCCGTATTCCGACTTCTAACACCGAGCCATCCACTGCAAAGGTACCGCCCACAAATCGCGCCATTGGAAAGTGGGCTGCCTGCAAATAATTCCAGCTTTCCATCGCATAAGCGCGAATCGGCGTTTCAATCTCTACCGCATTTGCAACTGTTGCAATAAATAATTCGGGAGCAACACCGATAATTTGATTAGAAGTAATTGCTTGCCAATCAATCGTTTCCCAGCGGCGCTGATGAGGATTTTTAAACTGTCTCGGTAAGTCTGACAGGTTCTGCTGGAGAATCTCCAACGATAGATAGCGCTCAATCAGATAATTAATGCGCGATCGCGTTTGTAAATAATGCGGCTGGGGATATTGATTTCCAGCTAGATCGACCGACCGCTCTTTAATGCTAGAATTATTCATAGATTCAGTTCTTCCTTATTGCTTTGACCTTGATTATTAAGTACCTATTCAACCTTCTATTTAGTATCTTTGTAACAGCATTCTGATATTCAAAAGCTTATATTTTTGATAAAAATTGATACTTACAGGACAAATTTAGTATCGAAGAGCAATCCGGATTTTTTTTAAATTTTGTGACACATAAAAAATTGACATACTCCGAAAGTCTTAAATTAGCGATCGCTTAGCGATTGCCAATTACTTTAATAGGCGATAGATGCCATTTTCCTTAAACTGCTGCTTTTTGGTAAAAACGGAGAACAGTTTGTGACAGTTTAAGCAGCGACCTCCTAGGGAATAGCGGACAATTAGCAATGAGTACCCAGTAAAAAAGGGTGGACAGTGCCCACCCTTCTGACTTTATTCACCCTTATGAGGACGGTGCTAGTTCCTCCAAAATCGTAAATCTCACATGATTTAGAGATAATTCTCCAATAGAAACGGACTGCTTATTGACTCTTTCCCCATGACTCATCAAGCTTTCAAAGGTGATACCTTTGCCCATTTCAGCGTGATACCAAGCTAAACCCATGAAAAACCGCGATGGATAGGGGCCTTTTTCGACCACATCATCCGGATTGGATTCCATCGGCAACCAACCAAATCCAGGCAGGTAGAACTCCATCCAGACATGATTAAAATCAGGTTGCAGGGGCAAATTCATCAATTCAGGATGGGGAGGGCACTTGTAGCGACCTACCGTGCGGCAGGCAATGCCATTCAGCCGCGCCAGGGCAAGTAAAACCCCCAGGTACTCACCGCAGGAACCAACACCCCTTTCTAAGGCGACATCTGGCGGGTCAATGTAGGGCTTAATCCCGTAGGAAAGACGGTCATAGACATAGTTGCGAATTTTGAAAATTTTCCGCAGCATATTCGTTTCGCTGCCAATCGCTTCCTTGGCGGCCTTGAGGATGATATCGGTGTCCATTGCCAAATCATCATCATCCGTCAGATATTTGCTGCGTAACTCAGGCGGGAGGTCGGGAAGTTTTTCGGCATCTCTGGGCGTCAGGCGATATTTGATGCTCCAGACTTCTATCAGGGCTTTCCAGCCAAATATATGGCGATCGCCGGTTTTGAGACTGTTAAATTTAAATACAGCCACCCGCTGTCCGTCTTGAATTTCTTCCGTGAAAGGCAATCCGACGGCTTCAATTTTTCTGATCTTCTGCCGATGAGTCTCCGAGGGTAGAGCAATTCGCCACTCCACATTTTCTAAATCCACCTCGTCGAGGGGGGAAAGTTCCTCGACGTAGGAAATTTCCATCAGATAACCATTCGAGAGAGCGTAGCGTTCAGCCTCGTTGTAGTAAAAATACAACGGGTGAATAAACGTGCGATCGCGGTACTGTAATTCGTAATTCGGGTCGGCGTTCGGGTTATCGCGCAGGTAAGGCTCCTCACCTGCATAAGCTACGTAGAGAATATCTTTCCCCGTTTGAGGATCTGTGTAAAAAGCTAACCCTGTCGGGCATTCAAAAGGCGTCAGTACGCTGAATTTGATCTCACCCGTAGCTCGGTCAAGGCAGTAAACTGTTTGCTCAATGCTATCGGAAACCCAGAGTTCCTCACCCTTGACTGTGATATTTTCTACCCCTACTCCAGGGGCATAAAATCGGGTAATTTCTTGACCTGTCTCACGACTAAGAACAAGAATATATCCCGCCTTCTGGGAAGTCACGTAAACAGTTGATTCCCAAACAGCAACCCCATTGGCTGGGTAGGGCAATGTGACAAAAGACTGAGGCGTCAAATCAGTGGTAGAGATGCCATTAATGGCGTTTGGACAAAAGAAAACACCATTTTCCTGGGTACACCAGAGAGTATCTTCCCAAAGAGCTAACCCAGTCACGCCCAGAAAATCTGGCAGATGATTGGCATTGAGTATAGTAGTGTTGTCACTCTTCGGATCGATTTGCAGCAGATACCCGTTAGTGGCGTCAATGGCGATAAGTGTATCTTTCTGAGAAGCAATGCCATGTATGGCAGCAGCTGCAATCGGTCTAATTGTCCGATGCCAAGGATTTTCTTTGAGTGGTAGAGCCGCTGAATCAGGAATCATCTCAAATCTCAGTGAAGTTTATGTAGAAGTGGATACCCAGGGAGGCAGAGGGGTTTGAAAGTTGGGATTTGGGATTATGAGGATTTAGTCAATCTAGAATAGCGATCGCCACTCTCAAATTGGTTTGACCCTAGTCTTAGCCCAAGTTACCAAAAATGCAACCAAGACAACTGCTTTATACGAACTTGAGTACGATCTTATTTGTCTGTGTCAGCCGGGAACTCTAACAACGGTTAGGACTTCTTTAATTAATGACCCAACTAAGGATTGAGCCGACCCATTGCCTTTAGATGCCCCCTCTGGGGATTCTTGCAGAAGGGCAGACTTCATGACTCGATGTCCGAATAGAAAAACAAATTTTCCGTACATGAGTTTGATATATAATTATGGACACGCGATCGGACGAGCTTGCTGCTCCAAAGCGATATCAATCTAGCGATTGGTTGTTAAACAGAACCTTGAAAAGCGTAAGAGTGCAGAGCCATCCACAACTGTCTGGATGGGCAAAATCTTCAGGCACTCCGCTTGAAAAGGTTTGGAAATTGAAAGAGACCGGATTCATGAGGTCTACACAAGAAACTACAGTGCCGCAAAAATTAGGGGTCGATTGCGATACGCTCCCTAAAGGAGAAACCCTCGGCAAAATTCAACCCAATTTCAATTTTTTAAGTAGACTCGTTGAAGTAAAAATCCCACAGCTTAAGTTCTGGGGAGTGTCAACAGAAAACAGTTCTAGCATGATTTGGATGAAACGCTACTCACAGATTACAACACTGGCTGTTTCCTTAACGCTCGGACTGGTTCTGAACGTGCCTTCCCAGGCACAGGCACAGCCTGCCTCACTCAGCCGCAGCCTACTACCCGATACTTTAAACTTCAAGCCGCCAGAGCGAGGCACCCCTGATGGCAGAGAACAAGGTGCAACCCGCTATCCCACCATTTGCACGCAAGGTCTCACTGCCTTAAGACCCTTGGATGTTGGGTTAACGGTTGCAGAGTATCCAACCTTCTCATGGTATATGTCTACAACGTCGGCTCGGTCAGCGGAATTTGTGCTGAGAGATGCAAGCGACCGAGAAGTCTACAAAGCAAATTTTGCAATCGCAGGAAAACCTGGCATTTACAGCCTCAACCTTCCTCCATCCGCCAATTTACCACCCTTGGCGCAGGACAAGGAATATCATTGGGACGTCTCGGTGATTTGTGATGCTAACGACCGGGAGAAAGATATTGTCGTCGGGGGTGCGATCAAGCGCATCGCACCCGATTCAGCCTTGGTCAGACAAATCCAGCGAGCCACTTTACAAGAGCGCGTTGGTCTCTATGCACAAGCTCGCCTTTGGCATGAGACACTCGCTACCCTGCTGGAGCTACGCCGGTTGAATCCTAATGATTCTACTCTGGCATCTGACTTGAAAAAGCTGTTACTGTCAGTTGAACTGAACAAGGTTGCGAGCGAACCTCTAGTTCAGAGCGCAGCTAGTCGAAGAACAACTGGCTCAAACTAAAACAACCAGTCTTTAGGTTGTTATATCTGCTAAAAATTAGGAATATTTGACCCACTCGTTCAGAGTTTTCAACCCCAAAATGCGACTTGATGAAGGCAGAAAGCCGAGTTCGGATCGTGAAGAAAACGATTTACGGGTTGGGTAGTCAGTCAATCTAGGGCGGGACAATCAAATCTTGTTGGTTGAACCGCACCTATCTATTCAAAACTCAAAATTCTTTGGAGCAGTTCTGCTATGGACTGGATGAAGTCCCCTAGGTTAAAACGAGCCTTAGCTATCTCTATGGAAGTGGCACTGCTCACGGGTTTCTCAACTCTGATAGGGACACCACCAACACTACTCGCCCAAGGAATGCCCGATCGGTGGATAGTTGCTGGATATAATCCACCTAAAACCGTTGGGGCACCAGGGCGCAGAGAAGGGGGCGGAACTCGCAGTCCTGGAAGTTGTCCAGTGGCAGGCAAGCCGCTCACCGCGCTGATCCCTGCCAATAATATTGGGCTTACAGTAGCAGCATATCCGAGCTTTTCATTCTACGTCCCTCCAGTGCCCGCCCAAGCCTCGCCACTGGCACTAGAGTTCGTACTGAAGGATGAAAAAAACGATCGAGAGATTTATACAACAACCTTCATGACTACGGGGAAGGGGGGTATTGTCAGCATCAGTCTTCCAACTTATGCTGGATTACCACCCTTGGAAGTGGGTAAGAATTATCAATGGATCTTGTCGATGGTTTGCGATTCCGAACAGCGATCGCTTGATGTTTTTGTACAAGGTTCGATTCAGCGGGTTCCACAAACCGCGCAGCTTGATAATCAGTTGAGGGTGGCTACACCGAATAAGCGCCCAGATGTTTATGCAGAGGCGGGGATGTGGTTTGATGCCTTAACTACTCTGGCAGAACTGCGCCGCTCCAATCCGAACAATTCCGCTTATTCTGCTGAGTGGGAACAACTCTTGAAGGCAGTTGGACTGGACAACATTGCCAAAGAGCCTTTGCTTCCCAGTATGACGACATCTGCTAGCCAAACGACACCCTTTCAGCGATTGAGAGAAAATCAATAGTTTTGAATGAACTGCTCCCTCACTTTAAGGATGAAAATATACTTAATTTCTCATCCTTGAAGACTCAGCAGGCAATGGGGCAGGGAAAAAGCCTATGCCCCTACCACTTAGCACTGCAATTTTCTGTAAATACGAAATGAACGGCTAGAGGACAGGATAAAGCTGAAGGCTGGATATCTAAACTCCACAAGTGTCCCGGCTTATATCAATTCACTTTATTGGGGCTGTACTTTAATTCTCGCAGCCCTTTTTTCTAGCGATCGCATAGTAGCGTGGATGCACGAGAGGGATGCACTCTCTTTGCAGGGATTGGTGTCTCTGATGTACCATCTTTTGTGAAATGGTACTATAACCTTTTACCTTAATATCGCCTAAAATAGATTGCTGAAAGTGGCTACTGGCAAGACTTGTACCATCCAAAATCGGCAATTCAAAATCTCAAATCCTATAGAGGGACGCATCACACTTTTACCCTCTCGCCATTATTACCTCGTACTCTCAGCAGGATATTCTGGATAGCAGGCTGGGGGAGAAAATTAGCAATTTCGTCCTGGTTTAGCCCAAACTGGGTAAAGCTGTCGGAAAAATACGTTCCCTGGCTGAATAATAGTGCCGCAGGTGATATCGATCCGTTTGTCTTGGGGATCGCGAATCCAGTCTGAAATGAGAGTGCGCGTGCAATCAGGTGCAAAAGTCATTGATTGGGCGTTTGAGTGTGGTAGCAAACCGATCTTGTTCGTGAGCAAATTAGCTCGCCTTCCGAAGGCACAATGTAACTAGCAAAGAGGCGACGCCATTGACAGATGATGGCATAATGAAAACATAAAATTGAGTCTTCAGATAGATGCAATTTTGGTGAAAACCGCAAAATCATGCCGCTCGTTTGCTTGCAAAAGTAACATTCTCGCTCCTAAAAGCGAGAATGTTACTTTTGGAGAGAGAAAAGGAAAAAAGTTGAATTAAGTAAAGAAAATACGGATTGGATACAAAAAAATTGTATTAATTGAAGTTTTTAGACAATTCAACCCGTGGAGAACACAGCTACCATGCGTTCAAAATTTCAATGGTTTTGGTGTGGAGTGTTAATTGAGGGTGCGATCGCTTGTGTCTCTGCCAGCGGTGCTAATGCCAAAACACTACCGGCAACGCCCGATCTGAATGGATTGAATTTTCATCGCGAAATGGAAACGATGAAAGCGTTTTCCAGCGACGAGAGAGCAAAAAAAGAACCCGCTAGGCGTTCAGTTGCCCCGTCAAAGGGCATACAGCAAAAGCGCGTGGGAGTTGTTCAGCCTGAGCCAGAGAGGTCTGAAAATAGGCGGCTGCAAGCGCAGACTCTACCTGCTTCACCGCAGAACCAACCACAGCTAAATCAACCCCTGCAACCCCAATCCGATCCTAACCGCGATCGCTTTCCGCAGCCTGCACCCCTCCCAGAACCTCTGCCGGAAGAGTCACCGTCGCCCGTACTGACGCCGCCGACACCAGCACCCGATTCTGCACCGTCCTCAGCCACGCTTGAGGTGAAAAAGATTCAAGTCACTGGCAGCACCATCTTTGGGGCAGAACAGTTGAACTCGATTACTCAAACTGTAGAGGGGCGGACTGTCACCCTAGAAGAACTCAGAAACGTTGCCGATGCGATTACCCAGTTGTACCTCAATCAAGGCTTCATCACCTCAAGAGCCATCCTGGTAGACCAAGCCATTACGGATGGTGTCGTCCAGATTCGCGTCATTGAAGGCAGCCTAGAAGAGATTAGGGTAGAAGGAACGCGCCGGTTGAATTCAAATTACGTCCGATCGCGCGTGCGTTTGGGGGCTGGCAAACCGCTCAATACGGGCAAGCTAGAAGATCAATTAAGGCTATTGCGCGTCGATCCCCTATTTAAAAATGTAGAAGCCAGCCTCCGCTCTGGGAGCGGGGTGGGTCAAAGTATTCTCGTCGTTCGCGTTACCGAAGCCAACCCCTTTTATGGCAGCTTCGGCGTCGATAACTACTCACCTCCCAGCGTTGGTTCAGAACGATTGGGCGTCAATCTGGGTTATCGCAACATCACCGGCATTGGAGATGAAATTTTTGGCTCCTATTACCATACGACCACAGGCGGCGCTGATGTTCTTGACTTAAACTATCGGGTGCCGCTCAACCCCATGAACGGCACCTTGCAACTGAGATATGCTCCCAACCGAAATAGAGTCACCCAAGCCCCTTTTGAAGTTTTCGACATTCGGGGAGAATCACAGCTTTATGAAATTAGTTATCGACAGCCGTTAATCCGCTCACCGCGTGAAGAATTTGCCCTTTCTTTAGGCTTTACTCACCAGAATGGTCAGACTTTTACTTTTGCAGGGCCAACCCCGTTTGGTTTTGGCCCCGACGAAGAAGGTCGGAGCCGCACCAGCGTGATTAAATTTGGGCAAGACTATCTGCGTCGGGATGTTAAGGGTGCTTGGGCATTGCGATCGCTTTTTAGTCTTGGCACTGGCTTATTGGATGCCACCATCAATCCCGACCCCATACCCGATGGTCGGTTCTTAAGCTGGCTGGGCCAAGTGCAGCGAGTTCAAGTCCTGAATAACAATAATTTCTTAATTGTGCAAGGAGATATTCAGCTATCAACCAGTGGCTTATTACCCTCCCAACAGTTTGTAATTGGCGGCGGTCAATCGTTGCGCGGCTACCGACAAAATGTGCGTGCTGGTGACAATGGAGTGCGACTTTCAATTGAAGATCGCATTACCGTTCAGCGAGATGAAGCCGGTGCCGCCACATTGCAGTTTGCTCCTTTTGTGGATGTGGGTTGGGTGTGGAATGTGTCTGATAATCCCAACGATGCCACGTTACAGGATGAGAGATTTTTAGCAGGTGCTGGCTTAGGGCTAATCTGGCAACCTCTGCCCAAGCTAAATATACGACTAGACTATGGCATTCCACTGGTTGATATTGAAGACCGTGGCGAAAATGCCCAAGATCGGGGATTTTATTTCAGCGTTAACTATCAATTTTAGAAAGAATTAAAAATTAAAAATTGAAGAACTCCTCATTTTTAATTTTTAATTCTGCATTTTGCATGGATTACCACGGGTTGCCAATCATCGTAAAAGCTGCCCAATAATAAGGATGAGATAAATTTTGATTCTCCAGCTTCGCGAGTTCGGGCGTTAGAACCACATCCCCTCTGGGAGTTTGCAGTTTACCTCCCTGTATTCGCACTTGCCCCTTCAGCATCGCTACCTGTGCTTGCCGCAGTGCCTCCACTCTCACGGAGGCTTTTTTCAATTCTTGGTAAAATTCCGTCATCAGTCCCAAGGTGCCTTGGTCGCTGACGTACCAAAGACTTGCCAGCGCTGATTTGACTCCTGCCTGCACCGCTAACCCAGCAAAACCCAGCTCCGCCTGCTCATCACCCAGCGCAGTGCGGCAGGCACTCAAGACTAACAAATCTACCGGCGGGTCATTCCACTCAAGCTGTGGCAGTTGGTTTAAGGACAGCTTCGTGTCCCATAGCTGAATGTAGGAGTTACTCGGATCTCCTGGTTCAAATTCTGCATGGGTTGCCAGGTGAACAATTCTAAACGGTTGTAGACGGCGCTGAGTCTTGAGATTCTTGAGAGTGAAAGCATTGTTGAGGAAGGATTTACCAGGCCACAACTCAGGTGTAATGATTGATAACTCGGTTGGCACAGCGGGAAGCGGGTCTTGGTCGGGAAATTCCGATGCTCCCATTGCCAAAACTTGAGAGTTTTTTAGGTTGCGTTGGAGAGTGTCCGTTAGGCTAAGACTGGGGATCAAGCTGACGCTGTATTTCTCCACCAGAAATTGTTGACCATCATATAAAGCTGCAAATGGTACAGAACGCAACCCACTATCGGGCACGAATACGAGATTTTGGATGCCTCTAGCTTGTAAATCGCCTTCTAGCGGAGCGATTAGCCACTGATACAGTTGCTTGGCTGAGGTCAGGTAGGTGGGAGTGCGTCTGATCCGAATGACTTCCTTGCGAAATTGCTCGGCGACTTTGAGAACTTGCGTTCGCGAAGCGTATGCGCCTTGCGCTCCTAGCACGGCTCCCGATAACCGCTTGCGGATGGGTGGACCCTCTGCCGTTACCAGCACTACTTCCAGCTCGTCGTGAGTGCTGACATCTGTAGAGGCTGGGGTTTCTTGCCCCTGCTGAGTGTTGAGTGAGAGAGATTTTTCATTCCCCTGGACTCTCCTACTTTCCTGCACTTCTGCTGCAATGGTTTTGGGAACAAAAGCAACATACATCAGCGCCGGCCTGACTCCCGTTTTTGTTTCAATTCTTGCGAGAGTCTGACGAGCATCAAGCAGAGAATTAACACGAGTGGGAAGATTATTAAGACCGAAATATTCGGCAAATTGACGGGTAAAAATTTCTTCGCGTTCGGTCACGACCGTGTCAATTTCAATGGCCGGGATATCCGGTGGGAGTTCTGTGGGTGGCTCCTCTTCTGGGTCGTCGATTAAGATTGTGGGATCGATTATTTGATCGGGATCGGCAGTAATTAATTGAATATTTCCCTGAGTGTCTGGCCCAGGAAAAGATTGGAAGGTCGAAATCGTGAATTGCCCATTGTTCAGCGCTCCGGCTGTCCCGTTTGTTGTTGGATTTCCAACTAAAAAAGGAACTAAATTATTGCCGCCACCGTGCTGGATAGCGATCGCGCCTCCTCCAATTCCTCCGGACGTAGAGATACTGGCAGAGATCCCATCTTGGTCTAGAAAAGTGCCCGTAGCTTTGAAAAATTGACCAGTTGCAATGTTAACGTTTCCCCCCACGCCATTCGTTCCCCCTTGGGCATTGATGGAGGCAACTTGAATATCTCCAAGCGGATCGAGGGTGACAGATCCCCCATTCCCAATTGCTGAACTAGAGTTGATGACTCCAGCGTTGATTTCGTTCAGAGCCAAAAGCGCGATCGCACCCCCGTTTCCAGCGTTGGACGAGGAATTGATAGAACCAGCAATATTAATTGTCCCTGTCGGACTATTTTTAGGTGCAACAATATTGTTAATTTTGTCAAGTGCCGAAAGAGTAATTGCACCTCCATTCCCAAGATTTGATGAAGAATTTAAAAAACTTTTAATGTTAATTGAACCTGCTGTACTCGTTAGAAAAATATTGCCGCCATTACCTGAATCAGAAGTTGTCAAAATCCCGTCTAAGGGCGAACTCAGGATATTAATATCCTTAAAAGCGGACATCGTTACAGAACCCCCATGTGCCCCTAAAAAAGTGGCAGAGGTATCGATTTTTCCGAGGACTGTAATGTTGTTAGCAGAAGCCAAATTCACAGAACTCCCCAGGGAGGGCAAGGAAGTTTTAGAAGTGGCTCCCTGCACCACGACATCACCAGCGTCTACCTGGATGTTAGCTCCAGACAGTTTCACCTCCCCAGTGCCGCTAACCGTTACTTTTGTCGCATTGTTAGCGCCTCCACCTGTGAGTAACTGCGGCAAAGAGAGAGGAGAAGCGATGGAGAGGGGGAGAGAAGGCGAGAGAGGTTGAATCTCTAAACTCAGCAGGTTTCCCGCCTGAGAAAGGCGAACCATCTTTTCACCTGGTACAGATGCAACCGCGATCTTCCCCCCAGGTGCCGAGAGATTACCGACGGAGACAACCGTGCCACCGAGTAGATTGAGATCCTGCCCATCTTTAACGGCTAGCTGTGCCTCGTTGACAATCGCTCCGGGAGTTTGAGGGGTGGCGAAGGCAAAGGTATTCGGCGTCCCTACCAGCGCCGCATAGCTATTAGAACCGATGGCATTAAACCATCCTGAGTCAAGTTTAATTCCAGTCGCTGTGGTAGCGGTGAAGCTTCCAGGTACGTTCAAACTGGCTCCTGCGCCAAAAACGATCCCAGCGGGGTTCATCAAGAAGAGGTTGGAATTGCCGCCAGAGACTTGGAGAAGCCCATTAATGACTGAAGGATCGCCCCCCGTAACGCGCCCCAGGATATTTTGAATGGAGGGGCTAGAAATGAAGTTGGCAATCTCACCTTGGCTAAGACCAAATTGGGTGAAGCTGTGGAACAAATTGGTCTTATCAGCGGATGTCGTGCCGCCTTGGATGTCATATTGGGTTCCATTGGGCTTCACAATGGTGCCGGTGCCGTCAGTCGCCGGGACGATCGATTGTGCCTGCACGCTCAGAAAGCAAACGGATATTCCCAACGCCAGATGTGGAAGGGCAAAAAGCAAAAAGGCGATAGATTTTGACCTTTTCCTTTTGACTTTTCCCTTTTGTCGTGCTAACAACAAATTAATTCTTTTGACAATTGATTTCATAAGGCCGCTCCTGAAAGGAAACACGTTCCTCAAGTCTTTAGATTTTTCAACGCTAGCTTTTGGGGCAACTTTTGCGCTAGAGGCAGTGTTGAAATGGCTACAGGCTTTTGTTTATAGTGTTTGGACAGTGTAAAGGGAGAAGTCCTCGCTCTGCGGTAAATTGCCGTATCGTCCTGTCCGTCAAAACTAATTAGGAAGGATATAAAAAGAATGGATTTCACCACCACTCAATCAATGAACAGGAGTTTGAGCGCCAACTCATCGCTTTTAGGAGATAAGCTAGTGAATTAGCCAGCTCCAGCCTGCCCATCTGGAGAAAGCTCAAGTCGGGCGGTAACACGGACAGAGCAATTACCGATCGGATTTTCCGGTTTCTTCCCAAGTGCCGGACTATCCACAAATTGCGTAAAGCAAAGCGATCGCTTCTATCGAATCGCTTCCGGGTGCCAAAGAAAGTAAAAAATAAATAGTAGAAACATTCTTTGTTTGGGAAGCGGTACACCCCGCCCCGCTTTCCCCCAACCCTCAAAAGGGAAGGGTGTCCAGCGGAAATTTTTATGACTGACGCTTTTGCCCTTAGATGGCACCGCACCCTGATTGTTCCTGCCACGCTGCTGGCTCTTTGTCTGACCACTATATCAGCCAGAGCGCAAAATAAGGTGTACAGCCCAATTCCTGTACCGGCAAACAACGAAGTTTCCGACACGCTGACTGAAAAAGATATTCCGACTGGTGAGGGAGGTTTTGCTCGTGATTACGTGGTGAGTCTGGATGCTGGAGATCAGGTAGCGGTTGACTTGATCTCTGATAGTTTTGACACGATTGTGACGCTGATGTCGTCGGATGGCGCTACTGTGGCGGAAAATGATGACGGTCCCGACGGCAGCACTAACTCGCTTTTATTTTCCCGCATTACCGAGCCGGGTGATTATATTATTCGGGTTCGGGCTTTTGGGGAAACAAGTGGCGGTTCTTTTAAGCTCAAGGTAACGCGCCTAAAACCAATGTGAGTAGAAAGCAGAAGTTTTGAGTTAGTTGAATTATAAGTGTTGAGTTTTAAATTTAAAAAAACACTCAATACTTATAATTCATGAGTCTCAAATCCGCTCAAAATTCAGGCTAATTTCTCAGGCAAATCTTAAAATACTTATCCGATCGAAGTTTAGCCAAACCATTAGAAATTCTTATCAGTTAGTAGCGGTAATGAGTCATCAGAGAATAGAGGGAAGGATTATGGAGAGATGGGTACATCTGAATTTTCGATGCGTTTGCCCTGTTTTCCAACCCAAGAGCGATCGCTAGTTATCTTGCCCCTAATCTTCTAAGTGCAAGGAACTAACAGAAATCCAAAATTTAGGGGAGACTAATTAACTTTGGTTCTGTGAAATTAGATTTTACAGGGTAGTCAAGGGAATCATCAATTCCGATATCGTCAATATTTATATTTATGAATTGAGGAAATCCATGAAATCACCTCTTAGAATCGACTCTTTGTTTTTTGCAGGAATTGGAATTTTTACTTTAGCCTGGTTTGTTTGCCATACCGAGAGTTATGTTCTGCCTTATCCTTTAATTGATACAAAATTACCTCTAGGCTTTTTAGAAGAAAAATTCTCCAGTATCCAATTAGGAATGGGCAAAGATGAAATTTTAAAAATCTTACCTGCTCCCGAACATAGCCTCGATCGGGAGAATTGGAGTTATGGTGTGGATGGTGCAGCTCTTTGGGGTGATTTTGCTTGGATTTCGTTTGAAATGTCTTTTGATAAAGAAGGCAAAGTAATAGGGAAAAAACGCTACATTAATCATGATTAACTGAATATATACCCCCTTTAAATAAATACACAGAGCGCTTTTCTCAACCATTCGATAGCTGGGGTTAATGTGTTACGGCACTATTTCAGCGAGGCGTTGCTGAAGTAGTTGAGGAAATTGGGCGTAGTATTTTTGATTGAGTGGGGAAGGATGAGGGAGTGGCAGTAGCATCACTGAACGTTGATGTATATTGCCTTGTGTGTCCTTCGCCTGAAGCGTAACTTGAATGCTGGCAGAGTAGCGATCGCTTCTTGCAAAAAACTGCTTCAATTCATCCTTAGCCGCATAAGGGGCAAACCAATTAAATGCTTCATTTCCCAAAGTGATAATTTTATCCCCTTGCCAATGCAATACCAATAATCGCTCTAAAAAGGGGCGAAATCGTTTTTTCACAGCCTCAGCGTATGCTTTGTTACCCGGTGGTTTGTAAGGCACGGTATTTGTCAGTAAAACGCGATCGAGGACAACTTGTAAATCGGTATCCTTATTGGGTTCGGTGGCTGCGATCGCACTGTACAAACCCCGACGCACAAAGCCACCGGCAGCACCGCAAAGCGGTTGACGTGCCCGTACTTCATCTTTTCCCAAATCGCGGGCAAAAAAGCATAGCTTGCTCTCTAGATTGCCTGCATAGAGAATTGGCTGCGTAGGCTCCAAACTCGCTGCCAGATACACAGGTTCATCAACGGGAAATGTTTCCCGTTGCGCTTCCTGCTGGATATCTGCAATTAACTGTTTAATGTCTGACATAACGTTTTATCTTACTTAAGATAGATGCAATAAATTATGTTTGTAAACACCAAATCTATTGAATGATACGATGTTGGCAATTTAAGAGACTATCCTATACAACGTCTAGATTAAAAGGCAAATTAAAAGCTACAGTGTTTTAACGACTAAGTTTTAACGACTAATTACGATTTGGAGTTTCCTATGGCGATAGAAACCACCCTAGATGAAGCTTCCATTAAGCAAAGCTTGGAGCAATTTCTGCTAGTGTTGTCTATTTCCTTGAGTGTGGCGACACTCTCGCGAATTTTCAGTTGGTTACGCCAAATTCCTTACACATTGCTGCTGGTAATTGTCGGGTTATTTTTAGCATTTGTAGATGTGCGGTTGGTGAATCTGTCGCCAGAATTAATTCTAGAGATTTTTTTGCCTCCCCTACTATTTGAAGCTGCTTGGAATATCCGTTGGCGAGACTTGAAAGATGATATATTTCCCGTCACTTTGTTTGCCATTGTCGGTGTCATCATCTCGGTTGTTGGTATTGCATTTCCTCTCAATTGGCTGACTGGACTTCCTCTTACAACTGCCCTCCTTGTCGGTGCTTGTTTATCTGCTACCGATCCCGTTTCCGTAGTAGCTTTGTTTCGGGAACTGGGTGCTGGCAAACGCTTAACAATGTTGATGGAGGGAGAGAGTTTATTTAATGATGGCGTGGCGGTGGTGGCGTTTACGTTGCTAGTGGGAATCCCCCTAGGAACCAATGAGTTTGCACTAGACACTACAGTTGCTAGTTTTTTAGTATTTGTTGGTGTTGGGATTGGAATTGGCAGCTTAGTTGGTTTTGGAATTTCCTACCTTACGCAACGTTTTGACTTGCCATTAGTAGAACAATCACTCACTCTTGTTTCTGCTTACGGCACTTATTTGATAACAGAAGAGTTGGGTGGTTCTGGGGTAATTGGGGTTGTCACGGTTGGTGTGATTTTGGGTAACTTTGGCTCTCGCATTGGCATGAACCCGCGCACCCGGTTATTGGTATCTGAATTTTGGGAATTTTTAGCATTTTTTGTCAATTCCATCGTTTTTCTTTTAATTGGCGATCAAATCCACTACTCGCGTCTAGTAGAGAATTTTAGTCTGATTGCGGTGACAATTGGGGCGGTATTGGTAACGCGAGCAATTGCCATCTATGGACTCAGTGCTTTGAGCAATTGGCTAGTTAAATCTCAAATAGGTTGGCGAGATCAAACAATACTTTGGTGGGGTGGTTTAAGAGGCTCAGTTTCAATTGCCTTGGCGGTAAGTGTACCCATTATCTTACCAGGAAGAGAGGAAATTATTGATATGGTGTTCGGCGTTGTGTTGTTTACTCTGTTAGTTCAAGGTTTGACAACTCAGTGGTTTTTGGAAAGATTAGGACTGATTGGAGATCAGCCGCTACGCCAGCAATATTCAGAGGCAATTGCCCGTCGCGTTGCCTTAAATCGAGTGTTGAATTATTTATTGGAAGCTGGCAAAGAATTAGAAATCGATCAGGAGTTTTATCGTTACGAGTTAAATCTGGTTCAAGGACAACTCAAGAGTATTGAGGAGGAAATTGAGAAGTTGCAAAATCAATATCCTCAGTTGCGAGCGCTTAATATGCAACAATTGCGAGAAAAACTCTTAGATATTGAAGCCGACACCTACGCTGAACTGATCCGTGCAGGACGTTTGAATAATCGACTCTCACCCGTCATGCAGGAAATTTTAACTGAATCAACAGAGGATGAAAGGGGCTAAATTGGGGGTGCGATCGCACCCTAAAAGAAAATCCTCTCTTTTCTAATTGCTCTATGATTACGATCGGGGGGCAATTCGTTTTTTTAATATATATTGTTGCTGTTTCTTGATACTCGTCACACCCATTTACTTTTTTCCCGCTTCACTAATCGCTTTTCTTCTAGCAATCCTACTTGAGTTGTGAGATGCTAGGCGGGGAGTATCGCCGCGAAGCCGACAATTAAGAAAGCTTAATTTGAACTTCAAATTTTTAATAACTTCGCCGTCTCTTGCGGCGTAACCAAAGTATTTGCACACAAAATTCCCGAAGCAGCAACAGCGGGAACGCCAATTCCTGGCATCGTACTATCTCCCACACGATACAATCCAGAAATCGGCGTTTGTGTGCCAGGAAATGTCCCTTGACCTGCTGCAATTGCAGGGCCATAAGTTCCCTGATAGCGGCGTAAGTAATAAGCGTGAGTTAATGGTGTACCAATAAGTTCTAATACAACGCGATCGCGTATATCCGGAATCACCCTCTCTAACGCACGGAATAGAGATTGCGATCGCTCTTTTTTCCTCTCCTCATACCCTTCATCTCGTTGCCATCCCTCATAAGGTTCTAATGTGTAGGCGTGAACTACATGATGTCCCTCTGGTGCAAGATTAGCATCCCACACCGAAGGGATAGAAATCATGCAAGTATTCCCCGGTTCAGTAATATCTTTACTCGCATCGTGAACTACCACATGATGTCCCGTCAGATTTTCCAAACCCTCAGCGCGGATGCCTAAATGTAAGTGCATAAAGCTGTCAACCGCTGGCGTTTCTAAAGATTGTTGACGATAAGACAGCGGCAAATCTTCTGGGCGCAATAACTTAGTATAAGTATCCCAAAGGGTAGCATTAGAAATTACAACAGGCGCATTAATAACTTCACCATTCTTTAACTTAATGCCTGTCACTTTGCCCGATTGGATTAGTATTTGCTCAACATGAGAATTTAATTTTAATTCGCCACCCCAACGCTTTAAACCGCGCACTAAAGCATCAACAATTGCGCCACTTCCTCCAACGGGATACTCGACACCAGCGCGAGAACGTTCTCCCAACATAAATGCCACTTCTGGGGCAATTGTTCCGTGCGCCTTAAGTCCAGAAAGTAGAAAACATTCCAAGTCAATTAAGCGCCGCACCCAAGGATCTCGTACCTCTCGATCCATCACATTACCAACAGAACCTTGGACGGTTTTTAGATGCGGTAGCAGTTTCAATACAGATGGTAAATATTTCCCCAAAACCACTGGTATTATCTGCCAATCTGCCCTTAAAGCAATAGTAGGAATCTCCCGCAGGGATTCGTAAAGAGGTAGCAGACGTTTTTCAAATTGTTCTAATTCTCTTGCACCTTGAGGCGTGATTTCAGCAACAGTTTGGCAATATCGTTCAGCATCGCTGTAAACGGGAAAGGTGCCTTCAGGAAAATGGTAATGTCCTAGGGGATCGTAGGGAACCGCTTGCAACGATTCTCCCAAAAGTTCTAACACTTGCTGTAATGGATTTAGACCGCTTCCAGGGGTGAGTCCGCAATAAAATGAGGGGCCAGAGTCAAAATGGAATCCCTGCCGAGAGAAACTGTGTGCAGCGCCACCAGCGATCGCGTGACTTTCGCACACTAGCACTCGTTTTCCGTAACGGGCAAGTAACGCCCCTGCGGTTAAACCGCCAATTCCGCTACCGATAACAATTACATCTAAACTCATGTTATGACAATCTCATTTAATTTATGAACACTATCTTTTTTAAACGAACCGCCTTAGCGTTAGCGAAGCCGTGCGCGTTAGCGCTTTAGACGCTGAGAACGCAGAGGAAGAGAAAAGAGATTATTCTTTAAATAAATTGGATTTATTTAGGGAGATTTATTGGATAATTATATTAATAGCTTGTGGAGCTAATCTTTATGGTACAGCACAACCCGGAAACTAGATTACCAACAAGTGCTGAACTTCCTTGTTCGGATGATACACCTGTGGATAACGAAGACCAGAATTTTATCCCGAATTTTCTATTATTCTTGCTGGAGTTCATTTGGGGTAATCGCCTTGACTGGTATTTTGGTGTAGATATGGGCATCTATCACACGACAGGCGTGAATCCAAGAGTACCCGTGGTGCCAGATGGATTTCTAAGTTTGGGAGTGGAACGGAGGAAAAACAATGGTTCTCGCTCCAGCTATGTTCTCTGGGAAGAAAATAATATTGCCCCCATTTTTGTCTTAGAAATTGTCTCTCACACTTATGGGGGAGAATACGATACAAAAATGGCAATTTATGCCAATTTAGGAGTGTTGTATTATGTAATTTATAATCCGAATTTCTGGCGGCGCGACCAGGAACAACCTTTTGAAGTTTACCGTTTAGTAAATGGGCAATATCAGTTACAAATCGGAGAACCATTCTGGATGCCAGAAATCGGTTTAGGAATTGGGCGATTTGTGGCTCAAGTCGGAGGCATACAGCGCGAGGTATTGTACTGGTACGATGCCCAAGGTGTGAGGTATCAGACAGGGGAGGAATTAGCTGAAATTGAGCGGAATCAGCGGGAGTTAGCACAACAGCAAGCTGAGTCGGAACGACAACGCTCAAATGAGCTGGCAGAGTTATTAGAGAGATATCGCGATCGCTTTGGTGACTTAACCCAAGGGTAAGGATACGGAATTGCTATCGAGCGCGATTGCTAAATCCATAGTTACCAGATAAGAGATAATCAAACCGAAGTGGACTGAGATTAGATTGAAAAAGTGGCTCTTGTAGAAGACCACTTTCAAGATTACTCTGACCGTAAAATAAGAATGAACCCGTATCGTGGTGATGGAACGAGAAATTTATATCAGAGAAGCTTTTCCAGAGGAAGATTCTCTAATTGCTCAACATTTTTATCAAATGTGGCTGGATAATCATGTTCCTTCTGATTCTATTGAGTCTGACTGGCTCAACATTACGCTCCAGTTTATAGAAGGCGCTCGAAAAGAGGGATGCTACAAAGCTTTTGTGGCGGAGATTAATGGAAGAGCGATCGCTTCAGCAAGTTGTCAGCTGTTTGCTGGTCTTTACCCGCATATCCTCAAACCGGAATCTCGCAAATATGGATACATCTGGGGAGTTTACGTTGAACCGCCTCACCGCAGACAGGGACTTGCCAAGAAACTTACGCTTTGTGCAATCGACCATCTAAAATCGCTTAACTGCACAAGGGTTATCCTACACGCCTCCCCACCAGGTAAGCCAGTCTACTCTAGTCTTGGCTTTAGCGAAAGTAATGAGATGCGGTTGGATTTGCTGTAATTAAAGAGACGTATGCTTACGCAGCGGCACACGATCTCTACCCTATCTCCTCTGAAAAAGGGTGTAGAAAATTCCAGCGGTGTTTGCGAAAAATAACAACCCTGACCGACTTTCACCTCAGAACGTGGTTGGGATCTGGCAGAAGATGGGCACTGGCTCATTTCGATGACGGAGGCGGTCTATTTTAACTGTCTCAGCAATTGCAATGCCTTTTGAGAGTCAGCGGTTAATCCTTGCTCGGAGAAAAGTCGCGCAGATGCTTGTAAATCCTCAATTGCGCCTCTAGCATCGCCGGTTTCGTAGCGCAGCAGCCCCCGGTTGCCATAAGCTTTAGCAAAGTTGGGAGAAATAGCGATCGCCTCGGTATAGTCGGCAATGGCTGCTTGAGGATTACCAATTTGCTGACGAGCGATCGCTCGATTGTAGTAAGCTGCTGCATTGTTGGGATCGCGCTGGATGGCTTGGTCATAATCCGCGATCGCTTCCTTGATATTTCCCAGCCGCCGCCGGACAATCCCGCGATTGTAATAAGCTTCTACTAGATTAGGGTTCAGACCCAGAGCCTTCGTAAAATCAGCGATCGCTTCCTGGGTTTCTCCCAGTTGAACGCGAGCATTCCCCCGATTCACGTAGGCGGTGGCATCCCTAGGCTGAAGCTGAATCGCTTTGCTGTAGTCCTCAACGGCTCCTCTAGGATTTCCTAGGGCACTGCGGGCGTTCCCCCGGTTGTAATAAGCGATCGCATTTTTCTGGTCGAGATTCAGCGCCTTAGTGTAGTCCTCAATTGCTTCCCGATACTTTTTTTGGTCGGCATAAACTACACCCCGGTTGAGGTAGGCATCGGCATTCTGGGGATTTCGCTTCAGCAACTCCGTATAATCTGCGATCGCTCCCTGATTATCTCCTAGCTTCCGCCTTGCCAACCCTCGGCTGTAGTAGGCTTTAGTCAGGTTGGCATCCTGGCGAATTGCAGCGGTGAAATCATTGAAAGCGCCGCTATAGTTTTCTTGGTTATACTTCTCCATCCCCCGATTGAATAATTCCTCTGCACTCGACTGAGCCACTATAAGAGTGCTAGGGAAAGAGTGCTGAGGAAAGAGTAGGGGCTGAGCCTGTGCATAGATAGCTGTCGTCCCTCCACTAAGTAAGGCGGCAGTTCCTATAACGGTGATAGCTTTATATCCGTAGTGCATCGCTTCATTACTAGAAATTACGGAATTAAGTAACTGGGTGACAATAAACATAACTCAATAAGCCCGTTCATCGTTGATTGTGCATGGTAATTTTCAATTTTCCATGAGCGATAAACAGTCCTATCCGTTAAGTTTATTTATCCCAATCTACTTAGACGCTCATCAAGTAAAAGCTCACAAACGTTAGCTGAAAACCTTCCTAACTCTACTCAGTCCTCAGCCCTAACTCTACTCAGTCCTCAGTCCTCAGCCCTCAGTCCTAACTCTACGCAGTCCTCAGTCTTAACTCTACTTAGCCCTAACTCTACTCAGTCCTCAGCCCTCAGTCCTCAGTCCTAACTCTACTTAGCCCTCACCACTCTGAAAGCTGTAGATTTTCTGGGTTTCTAACTGATGGCAAACTGACGAAGGCAGGGTACTTGCGGGGAAGTTCTGCCGGTCTAGCTGGATTTGTAAGCCTGTCAGGGGGTCTATTCCCGTCGAAACCATAAATTCTAGATATTGCAACTGAGGCCACGCACTCAAAGCATCCAGAATTTGCGCGATCGCTCGCACATAAGGATGTCCTGTCTGCTGATACCAATCCGGTGACGCCAGATTGGGTTGGTCAAAACCTAAGTGAACGGTTAACGATGGCGTGCCGAACAGAGCGATCCCAACAGGTCGCGTTTCTTCCTGCAACAACAAATCGTGAGTTTTTGCCAAATGCCGTAGTTTCTCTAATCGTTCGTAGCGCTTTGTGACTGACTCCGGCTCATCCTGCCAGTGCAGCGCTACGGTGATTAAATACGTTTGCAACAGCATATGACCCAGCTTTTTCGCTTTGGTCGCTAGATAGATGGAATTATAATCATTCGCCTCAATCAACAGCGGCACCCGATCCACCACCTCTAAGCCATAACCTTTTAAACCTGCAATCTTGCGGGGATTATTCGTGATCAGGCGAATTTTTTTCACTCCCAAATCGTTGAGAATTTGCGCCCCCACCCCGTAATCCCGCAAGTCAGCAGGGAAACCTAAGCGCTCGTTTGCTTCGACGGTATCCAGCCCCATGTCTTGCAACGAGTATGCTTTCAATTTATTAACCAGCCCAATTCCCCGTCCTTCTTGGCGCAGGTAAACCACAACCCCCGACCCGGCATTCTGAATCATTTTTAGCGCCGCTTGCAACTGCATTCGGCAGTCGCAGCGCATAGAACCCAAAGCGTCACCCGTGAGGCATTCCGAGTGCATCCGCACCATCACTGAGTGGTCTGAGAACTCGGCTGGGTCTCCCTTGACAATTGCGACGTGTTCGGATTGATCCAGGCTGTTGCGGTAGGCGTAAATTTGAAAATTCCCAAACTGAGTCGGCAGTTCAGCAATCGTCTCGCGGCAGACAAACCGTTCGTGGTTGAGGCGGTAACTAATTAAGTCAGCAATGCTAATAATTTTCAGTTGGTGAGTCTTGGCGTACTCGATTAACTCTGGCAACCGCGCCATCGACCCATCGGGATTTTGAATTTCACAGATCACCCCAGCCGGGTACAATCCCGCCAATCTTGCCAAATCAACACCGGCTTCTGTATGACCGGCTCGTTTCAGGACGCCTCCTTCCCTCGCCCGCAAGGGGAAAATGTGACCGGGACGGCGCAAGTCATTCGGCTGGGTTGCTGGGTTAAGGGCGACTTGTATCGTCACCGCCCTATCCTCCGCTGAGATGCCGGTACGAACTCCCATATTCGGTGCGGCGTCGATGCTGACGGTGAAAGCAGTTTGGTTGCTGTCGGTGTTGTTGCTCACCATCAACGGCAGATCCAGTTCGTCCAAGCGATCGCCTGTCAGCGCCAGACAAATCAAACCCCTTGCATTTACCGCCATAAAATTAATCATGTCGGGCGTGGCGAACTGAGCCGCGCCAATCAAGTCGCCTTCGTTTTCCCGGCTCTCATCATCTACTACCACGACCACCCGCCCAGCCTTCAGGTCTGCCAAGGCGGCGTCAATCGCGTCAAATTTAAACGGTTGGGTTGAAGAAGCGCGATTTTGCGCGTCTTTGCTTTGAGACAATTCCACAGATTAATTAGCGCAATAAACCATAGATCCAGTATCTCTTTTTGAGAGTAGCCTGTGGGCAGCCCCCAGCGGCGCGATCGCGCGAATTCGACGGCGACGCTCAAATTGATACTTATCGTCTGTGGAATAATAGGCATCTGAAGCATCATCCTTTCTCCTAATGGTGACAAATCCTGAGCTAGAAAAATTTGGCGATCAAGTTCGGCAGTTGAGAAAGGCTCGCGGCCTTTCTCAGGAAAAACTGGCAGAACTAACAGATTTACACCGCACATACATTGGTGGTATTGAGCGGGGTGAGAGAAATGTTGCCTTAGTCAATATCGTCAGATTAGCAAGAGCTTTGCGTGTGTCACCAAGTGAATTGCTTAAAGAAATTGAATGAATAACTCTCCCTACGAAGGGCTTTTAGTTCAAGAGTGGCAAGCCAAGACTCTAGAGCTGATAGACCAACACCCACTTGACCCTAATGAAATTTATGAAGTTGTAATTCAAGTATGGAGTGAAATTTTTCAATCAAGTATAACCAGTAGGGGATATAAAATTGGAGTAGACTTTTTTCCAAGTCCGCAAGTTTTAGGGTCGTTTTTACACGATCTCATACCATTAGAATTTGCCTATAGATATCCGCAAATCTGGCGCATTCAGTCAAATAAATACGAAAAAGACTTGGTTTATGTACCTGATGACTACTTCTCGATAGAGATTAAAACATCCTCTAGCAAGCGAAATACATATGGTGATCGTAGCTATACTCAAAAAAGCTCCACTGTAAATCCAGGAACTAAAACAAAATCAGGTTATTACCTTGTAATTAACTTCCAAAAATTAATTATTAGTTTATTAAACCCACAAATCAATTTAGTTAGATTTGGATGGCTGGATCTTGATGACTGGAAAGGACAAAAGTCACAAACTGGTCAGCAAGCCAATCTAAGACCTGAAGTAGAGCGTTACAAACTGTTAAAAATACCGCTCCAGACATAACTCCTCATCTGAATTTGAAGAATTATCTAAAGACAAAGACAATTGCGCTTTACTGGCTTTATTTCTACTTAGAAAATTATCAATCCTATTGGCAGCAACTTCACAGTATTCTTTTTGAATCTCGAAACCAATAACGGGGCGTTGTAAACTTAAAGCAGTAACGGCAGTAGTACCCGATCCCATAAATGGATCTAAAACAATCTCGTTTAAATTGGATGCAGACTTTATTATTCGCTCAATTACAGCAATTGGAAATTGCGCTGGATGAGAAGTGCGTTCTTTTGAGGCTCTATTTTGACCAGATGTAACTTTAGGAAATTCCCATACATCAGTAGGATTTTTACCTAAAACATTTACTTTAATTTTACCGTTCTTTTTTTGATTTGGATATTTTACATTTGGATCTCGAACATCATCAAGATTAAAAGTATATTTATCGGGATTCTTGACATACCACAAAAATTTCTCGTTTCTTGGTGAAAAAAACTTAGTTCCTGCCACTCCAGCACCATAGTTCCAAACAACTTCTTGAATTAAATAGAAGGGAATCCTATTCCAAAGAAGATATGAAATAGGAATCGCTTTAGCACGAGTTGGAATGGACAAATAGCCCAAGTTTAGCCAAAAGGCACCACTTGACGATGTAATATGGTGAACCTTAACTATCCACTTTTCACACCAATTTAAATATTCATCTAGTGGTAGCGGTTTTTCATACTCTTTCCCAATGTTATAGGGCGGGCTTGTGACTGTTAAAGCAATGCATTCCTTTGGCAATTTTTGCATTGCTTCCAAACAATCAATGTTATAAATCAGGCAGTTTGGAGCCTGAAAGTACGGTTTGCCCAAAAGTCTAGTCACATCAGTCGAAAACATAAGATGCCGCCACAAAAATATTCAATTCAATGATACTTATAGTGTTCACAATAGAAAACGTTTTGTCAAGTGTGTCATGATATTGATTTATAACGCTAATTAGACCACGCAGCACCGCCCAAAATATCAATTGGAGCGGTGCTTTTCTATAAGGATAAATTCCCAAAAGAGTCGGTCACTCCCCGAACAGTTGCTCTAGCCAACCTTGCATTCCCCGCAGCTAACCTTGTAACCCTAAATGATGACGCTGATATTTCTACCACCAAATCTTGGTTTTAATACTACAATGCAGCAAAAGTCGCTTTCAGCCATCAGCTTTTAGCAGGACTGAGGAATAAGCAATGACAAAGAAATTCTATTCAGCAACCATTAGGGACATGGCAATGCCGTATCCTGATCGCTCAGTACTGACTTTGGTTGACTGCGCTTTGCTGACCGCTGAGCGTTTAAAATTTAAACTTTTTAGGGAACAAGCATCATGGGTGATTTAGGGCGCGTGCCTGTTGGAATTGTTGGCGCGTCAGGCTATGGTGGTGTGCAACTTGTAAGACTCTTGATGGAGCATCCAGGAGTCGAACTGGTTTACCTAGGTGGTGAGAGTAGCGCTGGAAAGTCCTTTTCTGACCTTTACCCCCATTTAGGTCATCGTGTTGACTTAAAGATAGAACCGCTTGATTTAGATACCATTGCCAACCGCTGTCAAGCCGTTTTTCTCTCTTTGCCCAATGGTCTTGCCTATCAGATGGCACCGACGCTAGTGGCGAAGGGGTGCAAAGTGCTGGATTTATCCGCCGATTACCGATTTTCCAACCCGGAAACCTATCAAGCTTGGTACGGGGGAGAACGTCAAGACCGAGAACTCGCAACTACGGCGGTTTACGGCTTACCGGAACTATACCGCGATCGCATTGCCGACGCCCAGTTAGTGGGTTGCGCTGGTTGCTACCCCACCGCCAGTTTGCTAGCACTCTCGCCGCTACTCAAGCAAGGGTTAGTCTTACCAGAAACTGCGATTATCGACGCCAAATCTGGCACCTCCGGCGGTGGACGGCAAGCGAAAACCAATTTATTGCTGGCTGAGGCAGATAATACGCTAGGAGCTTACGGTGTTGGCGGACGGCACCGACATACCCCCGAAATTGAGCAAGTTTGTAGCGATCTCGCCGGTCACGAAGTTACAGTGCAGTTTACCCCTCACTTGATTCCAATGGTGCGCGGGATTCTCGCAACCGTTTATGCCAACTTGCGCGATCCGGGGTTAGTGCGAGAAGACTTAATTACCATCTTTTCAGCTTTCTACCGTGCTTCGCCTTTTGTGAAAATATTACCAGGCGGCATCTACCCTCAAACGAAATGGGCTTGCGGGACTAATCTTTGCTATATCGGCATCGAAGTTGATCCCCGCACGGATCGGGTCATTGTCATGTCAGCGATTGATAATTTAATCAAAGGTCAAGCTGGTCAAGCTCTCCAATGTCTCAATTTGATGCTGGGTATGGAAGAAACCCTAGGTTTACCTCAACTCGGTTTTTACCCGTAGCGATCGCCTTTTAGATTTTTGGGTGTTGAGTTGGATGGCTGAGGGATCGTTTTTTCGGAGTCGTCGAATGAGCGGCTGGTGTTGGCAATCAGAGGGGCTTACTGAAGTTAGCTGCGACGAGAAAAAATTTGACGCGATCGCGCGACTCAGTCGCAGCCCAATAAAATATTGGATCGCTAGGTACATACCAAAAACCCGTTTTCTAGTCTAGAAAACGGGTATCTAAAATAATTGGCTGGCAAACAGCGATCGCTGGTCGTAGTATTTATTCACCCCTAATTCCTGGTGTAGGGGCATGGCACAAACACGCCCCTACAAAATGTGAATGAGTTTATGTGAAAAAATACTCCAAATGCTTTGATTACGGCACTAATTGAAATGAGCCGAAAAACTTTTGAACATCCTTGGTATTTGAACCAAGCGTACTGACTTGATACAGCCGCTTGTTCACCAGAAAAATCCGACATTGACCAATAGAACCGTCCGAATCTTTATACTTAATTTCTCTGCCGGGACTTCCATGCAGTGAAATTGGGCGCTGAGCGATTAACTTCGCGCCATCCGTTATATAACCCTCAGTCGCCGCATCCAAGAGTTCTTTAGCCTCTAGCCGATCGATCTCGTTGGCAAAGTCAGCATAGGAGACTAAAAAGACACCATCCGGCGTAGCGGCTGTAAACAAATGCTGCTCAACGTCGCCTTCTTCAGCTTTTTCGGTATGTGTTTCTTCCTCTGGGGTTCCCGGCATTAGCACCACAAAGCCTCCTTCAGAGGAAGAAAACTCCTGCCAATCCTCTTGAGCGTCTGGCGTCGTTTCAGCAGCGCCGATGAGCTGACAGTTATTACAGGGTTGGATTTGAAGTAATGGTCTAACTGCTTCGGCGCGGACGGCTGCTGACACGGACAGGGGAGCAAATAGGGTGGCGATCGCCAGGATTTTTAGTTTCATGTTGAGTTGTGCAAAAGTCGGTCAATCCTTTTATAGACAACAGACAAATTGACTGAATTCCTGAACGAGCCACCCGATTATCTGGCACAAACTGCCCGAATTAATCCGCTTTAGCGGGGGCCTAGCCCAATCGTAGCCGCATAGACGGCGCGATCGCCTAATTCATCTTCAATTCGCAGCAGTCGGTTGTACTTCGCCACCCGTTCACTGCGACAAAGCGAACCTGTTTTAATTTGTCCGGCTCTCGTGGCTACGGCTAAATCGGCAATCGTGGTGTCTTCAGTTTCGCCGGAGCGATGGCTGATGATTGACCGGAATCCGTTGCGAGTAGCCAGTTCAATCGTTTCCAGGGTTTCCGTAAGAGAACCAATTTGATTGAGTTTAATCAGGATCGAGTTCGCTGCGGCTTGCTCGATGCCTTTTTGCAGGCGGATGGGGTTGGTGACAAACAAATCGTCGCCGATGAGTTGAACGCGATCGCCCATTTTCTCTGTTAAGAGTTTCCAGTTTTCCCAGTCTTCTTCGTGCAGTCCGTCCTCAATTGAGACAATCGGATACTGTCCCACCAACTTACCCAGATACTCAATAAAGTCAGCCGGGGAATGGGAGGAGCCATCGTAGACATACTGCCCTTCTTTATAGAACTCACTGGCAGCAACATCTAGCGCCAGCGCCACGTCTTCTCCGGGTTTATAGCCAGCCTTCTCAATCGCCGCCACCAATAGTTCCAAAGCTGCTTGATTGGATTCTAAATTAGGAGCAAAACCGCCTTCATCGCCAACGCCAGTCAGCAAGTTTTTGTCCTTTAAAACTTTGCTGAGAGCCGCAAACACCTCGGCACCCCATCGCAGCGCTTCTTTAAATGAAGACGCGCCGACCGGCACAATCATAAACTCTTGGAAATCCACGTTATTATCCGCGTGGGCACCGCCATTGATCACGTTCATCAACGGCACCGGCAGCACATTCGATAAGGGACTCCCAAGATAGCGATAGAGCGGCAATTCCAGAGCCGCCGCACCTGCTTTGGCGGTTGCCAGGGAGACGGCGAGGATGGCATTTGCTCCCAAATTCGATTTATTTTCCGAGCCATCCAGCTCAATCATCGTGCGGTCAACCAAAACCTGATCGAGCGCATCCATCTCCAACAACTCAGGAGCAATTTTCTCCTCAACATTCTGGACGGCTTGGAGGACGCCTTTGCCACCGTAGCGGCTGGCATCCTCATCCCGCAATTCGTGGGCTTCAAAAGTCCCTGTAGAAGCGCCGCTGGGAACCTGAGCCAATCCCATCACACCGTTGATCAGATAGACTTCGGCTTCCACTGTGGGACGCCCCCGCGAGTCGAGAATTTCACGAGCCACAATGGCGTCGATGGCAGTATCTGGCGTGTTAATCATTCCGTTTCACCCTTCAGTAGCAAAATTGCAAGTGTCTCACACATCAGCAAACCTTAGATAGGCTTTTTAGCCAGCTGGTTATAGCGGTGGTCATCCCTTGTCGAAAACACCTAGCGTGGCTGAATGTAATATGGTTTCTATGGTGGCGTGGGTTGTTGTGTAAAGATCCCGATCGGGGATTGAAATAGAATACGTCCTGAGCGGACACTCAAACGTCATATTAAAAAGGAATTCGGGATCAAAACGATGCGAATGCTACATACGATGTTGCGAGTCGGCAACCTAGAAGAGTCTTTGAAATTTTACTGCGACGTGCTGGGCATGAAGTTACTGCGTCGCAAAGATTATCCGGATGGGAAGTTCACGCTGGCATTTGTGGGTTACGGTGACGAATCTGACCATACAGTTGTGGAATTAACTTACAACTGGGGCGTAGAGCAGTATAACCTGGGAGATGCCTACGGTCATATAGCTCTTGGCGTTGATGATATTTACGCCACCTGTAACGAAATTAAGGCGCGTGGCGGCAAGGTGTCGCGGGAACCGGGGCCAATGAAGCATGGTTCGACGGTGATTGCCTTTGTGGAAGATCCGAATGGCTACAAGATTGAGCTAATTCAGCTAGGAACTCAGGGATCTGCCCAAAAGCAGGAAACGGCTGAAGCAGCAAGTCGGTAGGTTTTAAAAGTAAGCGATCGCATATTTCTAAACATTTGAGACGTGCGATCGCAGATTTCCTTTTAACGCCGATCAAGTTAGAATTTTTGATCCCAAATTCCTTTTTAATATCAAGACCGTGAGGCGTAATTTTGAAGCCGATAGCCCCCTTAATGTGGAGGCTACAAATTACCATTGCACAAATGAAAGTAAAAATACCTAAAAATCCAACCCCTATTAGAGGCAAGGATTTTCAGGTTGCTGGTTCCTAATAATTGAAATTGCAGATACCAGCAGATAAACGCTTGATAACCCACACCTTTATCTCGCGGCAGAACCTCTGTAAATTCGTTCCGCTTGCTCCGGAGATAACAGCATTGAGGGAATTCGCTCAGGATTAGGCTCTACAGATTCATCCTGATTGGTGGAAAGTTGGCTGTAGAGTGGCAGATATTCCTGACGAATCGGATCGTATCCCCAAACATCCCCCGTTTCAATGTGATAAATCCAGGCGTGGAGAGACAGTTTGCCTCGGTGAAGTTTAGCGCGAATCACTGGATAAGTCCGCAGATTTTCAATTTGCGTTAACACGTTCTCAGCAATCGTGGCTTCCAGAAGTTCTTCACCTGAAAGGTCTGTGTAGTTCTCTTTAATTAGCCGACGTGTCGCTTCTGCGTGCTTTAACCAGTCGTGAACCAAGGGCATTTCTGCCGCCAAACCGTCCAATTTTAACAGTCCCTTCATTGCACCGCAGTGAGAGTGACCGCAGACAACAATTTGCTGGATATCTAAAGCATGAACAGCGTATTCAACTGTTGCGCCTTCGCCGCCATTCGTTGCACCAAACGGCGGAATCAGGTTGCCAGCATTGCGGATGACAAACAGTTCGCCGACAGCTGCTTGAGTAATCAAATTTGGATCGATGCGAGAATCAGAGCAGGCGATGAACAGCACCCTCGGTTTCTGACCGTGAGCGAGTTGCTCGAACAATTCCTGGTGTTCGCTGAAGTAGTTGCTTTGAAACTCACGCAGCCCTCTAATCAGTTTCTTCATATAAAGCCAATTTTTGCTCTAGCGATCGCGATCCCTTCCCTCTAAATCATAGGAGAGCGCGAGACACAGGTCGGCGCTACGCGATCGCACTTCCTCTCATATAGCAGCACGCCCGCAAGATCGTTCACACTCAAGAAAGACCTTGCTTAACATTACTTAATTTTATCCCCATTCTGTTGCGTTCTATTCCTGAACTATGACTACAGCCACGAAACCGTCAACCCGTAAAGCTTGGGCAAATGCGATCGCCCAACCTGCACAAGAATTTCCCCTGACTCCCCTCCCCCTCCTTTCCGGCAACATACCGGAAGGTTTGCGCGGCACCCTCTACCGCAACGGCCCAGCCCGCTTAGAGCGTGGCGGCATCCGGGTGGGACACTGGTTTGATGGGGATGGTGCGATTCTAGGGGTGCATTTCAGCGATGCTGGTGCCTCTGGTGTCTATCGCTACGTTCAATCAGAGGGATACCAAGAGGAAGCTAAAGCGAATCAATTGCTCTATGGCAACTATGGCATGACCGCACCAGGCCCCATCTGGAATCAATGGTTCAAACCGATTAAAAATGCCGCCAATACCTCGGTACTCGCTTTGCCGGATAAACTGCTGGCACTGTGGGAAGGCGGCAAACCCCACGCCCTCGACCTGCAAACCTTGGAAACTTGGGGATTAGAGAATTTATCGGAACTGAGTGACGGATTACATTATTCCGCTCATCCCAAGCGCGACGCCCAGACTGGGGAAATTTTTAACTTTGGGGTTTCACCCGGACGGAATGCAACGCTGAATATTTATAAAAGTGACTCCACAGGCAAGATTCTGCAAAAGGCGGTAGTTCAACTAGATGGCATCCCAATGGTGCATGATTTTGTCCTTGCTGGGCAGTATTTAGTCTTTTTCGTGCCGCCAGTGCGAGTGAACGTGCTGCCGTTGCTAACAGGCATAACCAGCTATAGCGATGCGCTGGAGTGGCAACCAAACCTCGGTACTCAGTTTTTGGTTTTTGACCGCGAAACCCTGTCGTTGGTGAGTCGTGGCGAAACTGAACCCTGGTATCAGTGGCACTTTGCGAATGGCTATGTGGATGCCAGCGGATCGGTGATTGTGGATGTTGTCCGCTACGAAGACTTTCAGACCAATCAGTATCTCAAGGAAGTCGCGACGGGTGAAACCCGGACTCCTGCCAAGAGTACGCTGTGGCAAATCCATCTCAACCCGGCAATCAGTCAGGTAACAAGCATCCAAGAAGTTTTAGATCGGCACTGTGAGTTCCCGGTTGTGCCACAGCATCTGGTCGGTCAAGCTTCGCCCCAAACCTATCTATCGGTACATCGGCAAGGTGTAGAGATTAGCCAAGATCAATTTGGCGCGATCGCTCGTTTTGACTCCAAAACTGACACCCTAGAGGAAGCCGATTTGGGTGAGAATCGTTATCCCTCAGAACCCATCTATGCTCCGGATGCCCTGAATCCCGAACAGGGTTGGGTGTTAACGGTGGTGTATGACGGCAACACCGATACCAGCGAAGTCTGGGTTATGAATAGCGATCGCCTTTCGGAGCAACCTGCGTGTCGTTTGGGATTACCTAGTACAATCCCCCCTAGCTTCCACGGCACCTGGAAACCAGCTTAGGGTTCTATCAACGTTATTTTGAAGTCTTATATTGTCTCTGTAGGGGCACTCTTGCTTGCGCCCCTACAGACCCTCAATGCGCGAAATCTCGCCTTTTTTATCATCCGGCGACTCCTTCATCAACCCAGAGGGCGATCGCCCGCTTCGCTGATTTTCAGGGTTACATCTACAATTTTTTTGCTAAGTAATTAGCTAATTTTTCAAAACTAAGGCAAAGTAGACGAATTCAAAAAGATAATATAAAAAGCCCGCTTTATTCAAGAAAACGGGCTTTTTATATTTGGCGATTATTTGGCTGATGTTGACTGTTTTAATCCTCACAGAAAATAGAAAAACCGACCTGTAGAACTAGGGGAAGCTGGGTTGCGCTTCTATGTCAAATCAAGATGAAACAACCCCCTCAAAGCGGCTTCAGAATTTCCTCTTCCTCTTCGTCCGCTACCGCGATGGGCACTGTCCTGCCTTGAATCATGAGTAAATAAGTGTTTTTGGGTTGAATCTGCTTGGTGCAAATTTTCCGAGCGATCCCGAAGGTTTGGTAAATTCACCGCGAAGCCAGTAACTAATAGGCTTGATAAGAAGAGGGAGCTGTAAAGGCGCATAGTAGATGTCTCGTCAGAGCTTCTATTGCCTGATTCGGACTCTCTGATGCATAATCAGGATAAAATTGCAAAACAATTTGAATAACTGAGTTTAGGATGCTGTAATTTATTGCGGAATTCGTAGAATAAACGTCCTACTTTGTTCCCGCAATTTTTTACAAGCGTCAGAAAATATAGGCTTGCCTGAAGATTCAAGAACGCTGACTCACCGCTGCTTGGGTTATAGGTGCTTGGATCGTGGGTGCTTGGGCACCGTGAGAGCGATCGCTCTCGAACTTTGGCAACGCTTACGGGCAGTTCTGGCAGTTTTAGATGTAAAGACGCGATAGCTGTATTCTCCAGATAGGTACTATAGATATACAGTTCCGATTATTTTCATTGATTTGTTGTAGCCGTCCATGACCACTTCTCCCCGCCGGTATCACATCACCACCTTTGGCTGCCAGATGAACAAAGCCGACTCAGAGCGTATGGCTGGCATCTTGGAAAATATGGGCTTTGAATGGTCAGAAGAACCTGAAAATGCAAACCTGATCCTCTACAACACCTGCACCATTCGGGATAACGCCGAGCAAAAAGTTTATTCCTATCTAGGCAGACAGGCGAAGCGCAAGCACGAACAACCAGATTTGACACTGGTAGTTGCGGGTTGCGTCGCTCAGCAGGAAGGGGAAGCACTGTTGCGGCGGGTGCCAGAATTAGACTTAGTCATGGGACCACAACACGCCAATCGCCTCCAAGATTTGCTGGAACAAGTTTTCAACGGCAATCAGGTAGTGGCGACTGAGGCAGTTCATATCATTGAAGACATCACCAAGCCGCGCCGCGACAGTAAAGTGACAGCTTGGGTGAATGTAATTTACGGCTGCAATGAACGCTGTACGTACTGCGTGGTTCCCAGCGTTCGCGGCGTCGAGCAATCGCGGACTCCAGAAGCGATTCGCGCCGAAATGGAGGAAATAGCGCGTCAAGGATATAAGGAAATCACCCTATTGGGGCAAAATATCGACGCCTACGGGCGGGATTTGCCCGGAATCACGGCAGAAGGGCGTCACCAGAATACGCTCACAGACTTGCTTTATTACGTTCATGATGTGCCGGGAATTGACCGGATTCGCTTTGCAACCAGCCATCCTCGCTATTTCACCGAACGGTTAATTCGAGCTTGTGCCGAATTGCCCAACGTGTGCGAACATTTCCACATTCCCTTCCAGTCAGGAGATAACGAGATTCTGAAGGCAATGGCGCGGGGTTATACCCATGAGAAATATCGCCGCATCATTGACACGATTCGCCGGTATATGCCAGATGCCTCGATTAGTGCGGATGCGATTGTCGGCTTTCCGGGAGAAACCGAGGAACAGTTTGAGAATACGCTGCGACTGGTGGAAGATATTGGTTTTGACCTGTTAAATACGGCTGCTTATTCTCCGCGTCCGGGAACGCCAGCAGCCCTGTGGGAGAATCAGCTGAGCGAACAGGTAAAAAGCGATCGCCTTCAACGTCTCAATCATTTAGTTTCAATTAAAGCGGCTCAAGCGTCCCAGCGTTACTTCGGTCGCATCGAAGAAGTCTTGGTAGAAGATCAAAATACCAAAGATCCCACCCAGGTGATGGGACGTACGCGGGGCAACCGTCTCACCTTCTTTACCGGCAACATTGCCGAACTCAAAGGTCAAGTGGTGAAAGTCAAAATCACCGAAGTTCGCGCGTTTAGTTTGACTGGGGAACCATTGGAAGTGCATCAGCCAGTGCCGGTATAAGATTTTTAGGTGGCTCAGAGGATTTCGCGGTGCTAGCATCTGCTATGAAAACATTTATCACCTTGTGGAAACTTGAAGTAAGCTCCCGCCTCCCACTCCTCCGGCGAGACTTGCAAGAAGCGGTTTATCTTCCCCCTCGCATTGCTTACACTTTATACAACGCGCTGATATTGGTGTATTGGACGGCAATTGCTACGGGAAGCATTGCTTGGTTGACTTGCCGCTTTACTTACTTACTCGGTGTTAGCACTCGTCAACTGATTCTTCCTAAACAGGAACCGCTTCAGCTCAAGGGTAAAAAACCCCCGGTTCAGGCGATTCAGACTGGCACCGCCACGGCACCCCTCCCCACCGCTAAACCAAGCATCCAGGCTTCCACCGCCACAACCCCAGTCCCCACGGCAATACCCACCATTCAGGCTCCCCCAGGCCTGACGCCAGTCGCTAGCGCACCTCTAGCCGTGGAAAAAATCGCACTTAGCGAGTTGACCACTACGGCGGCTCAAAAGGTCAAAGCAGCGAATCCCGATCGGGTCGTCCTGGCTCGACCTTGGGGCAGAGGATGGCGGATTGCCGTGCTGGAGCCGGAAGAAGCGATGACTGTCCAACGTCCCTGGAAACTCGTTGTCCGCTCCTGAGCGAGGCAAATAACACTGGCATCATAACAAAGAGGGTTGAGGGAGTTTCCGTATCGGAGTTCGTCTCACGCCTCTAGGCTGTAGTAAACTATCGGCGGTGTGCAGTGTCAGGAATATCCGAAATGAATAAAATGCGGGTGGGATTGCTGTTTGGGGGTTGTTCGGGAGAACATGAAGTTTCGCTAAGTTCGGCACGGGCGATCGCGCAAGCTTTGAGTGCCCAACAAAACAGCGCTAAGTACGAACTCCTGCCTTTCTACATCCACAAAGATGGACGTTGGCAAGCCGGGGAAGTGGCTCAACAAGTTTTAGCATCTGGAAGACCGCCGGAATCCCAACTCGCCTCAGAAAATTCTCAGCAACCGTTACCCAGTCCCGAAAACGTAACTCGTTGGCAATTTCCCCCCGAAGCTGCTGAGGTAGATGTCTGGTTTCCCATCCTCCACGGCCCGAATGGGGAAGATGGCACCGTTCAGGGGATGCTGAAATTAATGCAAGTGCCTTTTGTTGGGACTGGGGTTTTAGGTTCTGCGATGGGAATGGACAAAATTGCCATGAAAATGGCATTCGCCAATGCAGGATTGCCTCAAGTGAAATACATCACCGTTAATCGCTCGCAAGTGTGGTCGAATCCCTGTGTTTTCCCCAAGCTTTGCGAACAAATTGAAGCTACACTCGGTTATCCCTGTTTTGTGAAACCGGCGAATTTAGGTTCATCGGTGGGAATTTCCAAAGTGCGATCGCGTGCTGAGTTAGAAACCGCCCTCGATAACGCTGCCAGCTACGACCGTCGCTTAATTGTGGAAGCAGGCGTGGTGGCGCGGGAGTTAGAATGTGCCGTTTTGGGGAATGACAATCCCAAAGCTTCTGTCGTTGGAGAAATTACCTTTGACAGTGATTTTTACGACTACGAAACGAAGTACACCGAGGGACGCGCGGATTTAGCGATCCCAGCGAGAGTGCCAGATGCCGTTGCCACTCAAATCCAAGAAATGGCTCTTCAAGCGTTTGCCGCAGTTGATGGGGCTGGTTTGGGGCGGGTGGACTTTTTCTACGTTGAAGCCACTGGCGAAGTCTTGATTAATGAAATTAATACCATGCCTGGTTTCACGGCAACGAGTATGTATCCCCAACTTTGGGGGGCGACGGGTGTTGCTTTCCCAGAATTAGTCGATCAACTGATTCAATTAGCCTTAGAACGTCATAACGGGTAGATCGGCAGCAATTCATTTAAACTTTTAACGCAAAGGTAGGCGAAGGAAACCGCAAAGGAACGCCAAGAGGGATTTGGGTGAGATGCTCAATTTGGCAGTGTCAACGCGGTGGGAATTTACTTAAAGTTGATCTTCGTATCCTTTTGCGTAAACCTTTGCGCCCTTTGCGTTAAAAAGCCTTCTAGTCTAATCTGTGTTTTGTATCAGTTTGTAAAATCTAAAGGAGATAAACTTGGAACGGACATTTGTCATGGTCAAGCCTGATGGTGTACAGCGCAACCTCGCGGGTGAGGTCATCCGGCGCTTTGAAGCCAAAGGTTTTACTCTGGTTGGCTTAAAGTTGATGAGTGTGAGCCGGGAACTGGCAGAGCAGCACTATGACGTACACCGAGAAAGACCGTTTTTTGCGGGTTTGGTCGAGTTTATCACCTCTGGCCCAGTAGTCGCGACGGTATGGGAAGCCGATGGAGTGGTCGCAGCCGCTAGAAAAATGATTGGGGCGACTAACCCACTGACCGCTGAACCGGGTACAATTCGCGGCGATTATGGAGTCAGTATTGGTCGCAACCTCATCCACGGTTCCGACGCTATCGAAACCGCGCAGCGCGAGATTGCTCTGTGGTTTAAAGATGAAGAACTTGTTAGCTGGAAGCCCAGCTTGACTTCCTGGATCTACGAGTAAATCACCAACGGCTAATCGCGAACGGCGCTTAAAAAATGTGCCATCGGCGATTAGCCATTTTCAATCTTTTTTTGCCTAACGCTTTTGCTCTTCCTTCTGCTGAATCTCTACGGTTTGCTCAGCGGGGACGCGCTGAGAAAATCCCCAGGCAAATATCACCCCAATACAGGCAATGGTTAACCACTCTGGCGGCACCAAATCTGGCTGAATCGCTTTGCAGAGCAATCGCAATCCTACAAGGGCAACGGTGATATAGCCAGCATCCTGAAGATGGACAAATTCATCGAGCCAACGGATGAATAAGCCAGCCATAAACCGCAGCGTAATCACTCCAATCGTACCTCCGGTGAGAACCAGCCAGGTATCTTTAGAAATTGCGATCGCTGTAGTGACGCTATCGAGGGAAAAAGCTAAATCGGTGACGGCGATTATCGGAATTGCATGCCATAGAGAAGCAAATCGCGGCCCATGATGTTCCTGAGCTTCCCCTTCATCGGAAGTAAAATACTGAAACACCAGCCAAAGCAGATAGAGTGCCCCTAATAACTCAAACTGCCAGAACTGAATTACCCAGGTTGCTGTCAGAATCAAAGTGATTCGGAGGATGTAGGCAACTGCTAATCCAAAGTTGAGGGCGCGACGCTGGAGCGTGCTGTCTTCTAAGCCTTGGGCAATAGCTGCTAGGGCGATCGCGTTATCCGCTGACAGCACTGCCTCTAATACAACTAGAACAAGCAGTACAAGGGGAGCTTCAAGTCCCGGATTGAGCGGAGAGTTCAGGATTTGGTCTAGCATTCACGCAAGCTTCAAACTGGAACTATCAAACTAAAAGCAAAAATTAACTGGCTAAATTGTGCCAAAATGATTGCTGTCTTAATTAAGCTTAACCTTTGTCGGGAAAAATTAGTCGAAAATTCCATTAAGCAAGCCAAACAATGGAGCTAGAATTTTTACGCGGCTGTGTTGCATCTTGTTACAAGATGTTTATATTGGGCATAATTTAGCCGAAATTGTTGAACTATAAACCTGAAATAAGGAGTTGGTAAACGATGTCGATATCCGATACCCAAGTGTATATTGCTTTAGTTGTGGCGCTGTTTGCTGGCATCATGGCATTCCGGCTATCAACGGAACTGTACAAGTAGATGTCACCCCTTGCTAGGGACTAGCCGCTGATGGCAAGAGAGAGTGAGGGAATGACAGGGCTTTAGTACACATCGGCTCCCCTTCTCCCGCTCCCTCTTCCCCTGGTTTCTAGTCCTTAGCATCCAATCCCTAGCTTCTTAATTCACTTGCAGCAACTCTAGGCAGGGGTACCTCCCTTAAAGCCTTTGACATCTATCGACAGACATAGTGGCGCTTGCGTCCAGAGTGGTATCCTGACACCATGAATGCTATTGAACCCTCACAACCTCATCAGCAACCGGCACCAAACAGCCGGATAGTTCCTCGGACGCGGCGACAACCGCGACGCCATCCTAACCGAGCGATCGCAATCGAAACGACAGCTAAATTAGCAGTAAATGTAGTGCTTTCATCGGCAGCGATCGCCGCTCTCGTGCAACTTTTGCCTTATCACCTGTCCCAGCAAGCAAAGCTAGGAGAAATCCGACAAGAAGTGAAGCGCACAGAAAAACGAGTCAATCGTTTAAGTAATAACTTCAGCCGCTACTTCGATCCCCAGCAAGCCAAAAGCGTGATGCAGGAACAAAGCCATCGAGTTGACCCTTCTCAGCGTCCAGTTGTGTGGCTGGATAACAATACGACTGATGAGTAAAAATTCAAAATATTTTGAATTTTGAATTTTTTTGAATTTTAAATGGTTCCTCAAGCGCTGATAGGTTTCAGCAGTTGGTTCATCCAATTTTCGACTTGCAAGCGCAAGCGTCCGGCAGAACCAAAAGGAGCAAGCACAGCCAAAGCGTTTTGATAATCAGCGATCGCGCAGTTCCAGTCGCCGTGCAGATGATGGGTACGACCCCGCTCTGCGTAGATATTCCCTTGTAGCTGACCTAATCTCAGCACTAGGTCAAAATTCTCTAACGCCAAGTCGTAAAGTCCCAGATCCCGAAAGGTGATCCCTTGGTTGATCCAAGCCCGAACGTTGCCAGGGTTGAGATCCAGGGTCATCTCGTAGTCCGCGATCGCTTCTGCCAACTGTCCTAAAGAAGCGTAGTAGTTGGCGCGATTGTTGTAAACACTGTCCAAGTGGGGATCGAGTTCCAACGCCGTGTTATAGTCGGCGATCGCTTGCTCCTTTTGACCGTTCTGGAAATAAATCAACCCCCGGTTGTTATAGTCAGTGGCACTGCTGGGGTTCAGTTCGATGAGAGTCGTCAGGATAGCGATCGCGCCGTTGCGATCGCCATGCTGAGCTTTTTCCTTTGCTAAAGCTCGTAGGGAGCGCAGGGATTGGTTCTGGTGTCCTCCAGATACCGAGGTGACTAGATTAAAACGCCTTGGAACTGTGCCGGTGGTCAATGAAACCGGCGAACCGTTTTGGTGTTTTGCCTGGTCTTGAAAATTGATTGCGCGAGCGTTCATAATCATCCTCAAGGGTACCTTGGACTTCTCTGGAATCTACTTTAGCGGCTTCCTATTCGTTGCCGGGGTGTTCTGTGTCACTGCTTAAAGCGTCTTCCAGCACTGGAGCGATCTCCTATACCTTCAGTTCGGTTTGGATGTCCTTTAGGAAATCTACAGCCCCAATCCAGAGCATTACTGAAACTATCTGTAGAGACTCCCTAAATCTCGTATTTACCCGTCTAGGAGAACTGACGACTGTGAAGCTTGCAGGATTGGCATAGGAAAAAATTATGGATTTTGAGCGGGGGATGCGAGGGGTGAAAATCCTACAACCATGCAAAGGTGCAAAAGAGCAGGGAAAATTGAAGCGATGCTCCCCATTACACCTCTCCCCACTGCCCCAACTGAATGGATGCTGGTAGAATGCAAGCGATACTTACGCGCTCCCGTCGGTGTTTGGCAATCGTTCCTTAAAACGGTCTTATGACAACTGCAACTTCTTATCCCAATGCTCCCGATCTCAGCGAAGATGACTACCTGCTACTTGGCTTAGCCACTTGTTTCTTCAAGGAAGATGGCGAAGTCCAAGAAGTCAACATTATTGAACCCATCCCCTCAGCTGCTCTGGAAGCACTTCTGAAAGGGATTCCGACCTCCTACAAGATGGCTGTTGCGACCACAATGGGTGCAGTGATCGTCGGCGATAACCTCTACAAGCCAGCAGATTTTCCAGAAGAGGCGCAATTTAGCGATGAGTTCACTTTTCGGGCGATCGCATCTGTTCGCACCTATAAGAACAAACCAGAGGCCAAATCTCATATTCCTCTGGGCACTACCCGCAATGACTTTAACTATTCCGTCGAACGCAAGCGAGTACTGAATGCTCAGCGCGTTGTCCGCAAAGAAGACAACGTGAAACAACACTCTCACACCCATAAAGTCCTTTAGGATATCTGCGATGTTGAAACTGTATGGCGGTGCCCGTAGTCGGGCATCCATTGTTAAGTGGTATCTTGAAGAGTTGGGCGTTCCTTACGAATTCGTCCAGCTCGATATGCAGGCAGGCGCTCATCTCCAACCAGAGTTTCTGGCAATTAACCCGATCGGAAAAGTCCCGGCAATTGTTGATGGAGATTTTAAACTCTGGGAGTCAGGGGCGATTCTGCTGTATCTCGCCCAAAAGTACGGCAAGATGCCAGCCACTCTGGAGGAACAAGCTCAAATCACCCAATGGGTAATCTTTGGCAATGCCACCTTAGGATCAGGGATTTTTGTGGAAGCGAGTCGGGAACGCGAAACGCCTAAGTTGCTGACACCGCTGAATGAAATTTTGGAAGGGCAACCGTTCCTGTTAGGCGAGGAACTAACGGTCGTCGATGTAGCGGTAGGGTCGATTCTGGCTTATATACCCATGATGCTGAAGCTCGACCTGAGCGAATATCCAGCAGTTGTTACCTATATCCAGCGACTCTCGGAACGTCCTGCCTTTCAGAAAGCAATGGGATCGCAGGGTTAAACAAGTTTTAGGAAGCGGCCTTGTGCCTACCCTGAATCATAAAAGGGCACCCATGTGGGTGCCCTTTCAATTTTTTGGCAGTTCAGGTTTAGCGGAAACCCACAGATGCTTGCCAAACGAAAGCCAACAACAAGAAGAACACGGGGATGATCGGGAGAACGTCTACCAGGGGGTCAAAGAAGGAGTAAGCTTCCGGCAGTTTTGCCAACAGCAGTGCTGCTTCCATATTTAAAATCCACCTTTCCAACACAGTTTTAAGAATTGACAAGTATCTTAACATGACTCGGCTGTTAGCTGGACGCGATTTCAGCCTACATGGAAAATTTACTTTTACTAAACGGTGGCGATCGCTCTTGACGATCCTCGACCGCTAAAATTCCCCAAAATTGCGATCGCTATCTCTAAAAAGGCCGACTCGATCCGAAAGACGTTTACGCTCATGCTTAAAGTTTTTTAATTTTTAATTATTCTGTTGGAGTGTCTAGCCAGTGACCAAATTCCGTGACAAAGCGATCGCCTAAAATTGCTTCCCGGATTCGTTGGGTAAACCGAATCAATTCAGTAATGTTGTGAATTGAGAGTAAGGTGTAACCGAGGATTTCTCGCGTTCGCACTAAATGACACAAGTAAGCGCGACTGAAGTTCTGGCAGGTGTAGCAAGGACAACTCGCATCCAGGGAACTGAAATCTTCTCTGTACTGAGCGTTTTTCAAATTCCAGCGTTCTCCCTGTACCATCACAGTACCGTGACGCGCCCAGCGAGTGGGTATCACACAGTCAAATAAATCGATACCCGCAGCGATCGCTTGTGCCATTTCTCGATAAGTGCCGACACCCATCAGGTAACGAGGCTTTTCGGCGGGTAACACTGGCGCAGTCGCCCGCACAATCTGGTGAATCAGTTCCGCCGGTTCTCCCACGCTGACGCCGCCAATCGCGTATCCTGGCAAATTTAACTCCGCTAATGACTCAGCAGCCGCAACTCGCAAATCCAGGTAAACGCCACCTTGAACAATCCCAAACAAAGCTTGCTCATTCGGACGTTGGTTAGCATTTATACATCGTTCCAGCCACCGATAAGTCCGCTCTGTTGCCGCCATGACTTCTGAGCGCTCCGCTGGATAAGGCGGACACTCATCAAATGCCATAATGACATCTGCTCCCAGTTCGTTCTGAATTTGGATTGACCGCTCCGGCGTTAGATGAATCATCCGCCCATCGCGGGGAGAGCGAAAAGTTACACCCTCTTCAGTAATTTTCCGCAACTCGCTCAAGCTAAACACCTGGAAGCCGCCAGAATCTGTCAGCATCGGCTTCTTCCAGCCCATAAAGCGGTGCAGCCCACCTGCACCCGCCACAATTGCTTCTCCAGGTTGCAAGTGGAGGTGAAAGGTATTCGCCAAAACCATTTGGGCACCCGTTGCCTCCAGCTGATCGATTGTCACAGATTTGACAGTCGCCAGCGTCCCTACCGGCATAAACTTAGGTGTTTCTACTAAGCCATGTGGTGTCAAAAAAGTCCCGGCTCGTGCCTGCGTATGGCGACAACGCGCCTGACATTGAAACGAAAATCCCACTTACTTTAGCTGCGAGTCCTACTAACAATAGTCTTTAGTCTTTAGTTTTTAGATGATTAGTCGATTTTTATTGACTAATGACTGATGACTAACGACTTCCTAACTAAAGATTACTTAGAATAAGCAATCGTCGTCGTCAAGTTGGACATCCCACTTAGCAGACAGAACTTGTGTCACCATTGCTTCTAAAGCAGCGGCGTTAATGATCGGCGTGCTTTGCTCTTGGAGTGGGCTAGAAAGTGGTATCAAACGTAACTGACGATGATCTTGAATCAAGTCAAAATAAGATTCCTGTTCGCTCGACTGGTGCAGTTGCAAATAATCAAAACTATGGACGTTAAGATAGATTGCCTGGTTAGCAATCATCGTAGACCGCTGTGGTTCAGCAAATACGTCCAGTACGCATCCTTCGCCCTCGCTCTGAACTTTGCCATCGAGGGTGTGGATGTAGCGAACGCGACCTAGATCGGTCAACAGTCGTCGCATATCTTGTTTATTAACAATAATGCCGCTGTCAATAATACATGGAGCCGGTAAGTGGGGCGGAGATTGGTCATAAGTCATGGGAACAGCCTCTGGTTCAAACAAGCCCGATCTTGCCTGGTCGCTGCGTAGATGCAACAGAATAATGCGATATACACTACTTAGGGAAGTAGGTAGCTTTCATAACCTAATGGTATACGCGCTTTGGGCAAGAATCCGAATCCTTACGGCATACGCATTCGACGGTTATGGCGAACGCGAACACTCAGCAAAGCGCGAGGAGCCTAACGGCATACGCCTATGGCAATCGGAACTGCTACGAGACAATCTTAGCCCAACATTTCTCCCCTGTTCATACGCTAATCTGCTGAATTTGTTATCGAAAAGTCATTAAGTTTGTTTGTGGTGCAAATTTTCTCATTTTGGAAAGGATTTCTGGGTGCGATCGCGTTTTACACCTGTATTCCGATTCCATCTGGATGGACATTAGAATTTCGCGGCATTGCGCGTTGGGCACCTTTGGTGGGTTTATTTATTGGAGGGTTACTCGCTCTTCTGGATACTTGTTTTCAACTGCTGGGTGTCCCAATGCTGACTCGCTCTGCAATGGTCGTTGTTGCTTGGATTGCCCTCACCGGGGGTCTGCATCTGGATGGGGCTATGGATACAGCAGATGGACTGGCAGTGCAGGATTTTTCTTCGGACGAGCTACGCGAACGGCAGCGGCGTTTAAAGGTGATGGCAGATAGCGCCACGGGTGCCTTTGGAGCGATGGCAGCGATCGCGCTGCTGCTATTAAAAACATCTGCTCTGAGTGACTTAGAATCTTATCGGTGGCTGGCACTAATGGTATCGGCAGGATGGGGAAGGTGGGGACAAGTGGTAGCGATCGCTTGCTATCCTTACCTCAAAGCGGAGGGTAAAGGTGCCTTCCATAAAGAATCCATCCGGACGCCTCAAGACATCCTACTGGGATTGCTAGTGCTATTTGCCCTGATGGGATTACAGATCGTCCTATCGCCGACTCGGTGGCCCGCAGCGGTGGGAACGGCAGCCGCAGGATGCGCGATCGCGTTTTTAACAGGAGTCTGGTTTCACCGCCAGCTAGGCGGTCATACCGGCGATACCTACGGGGCAGTTGTAGAGTGGACAGAAGCTTTGTTATTGTGCGCGATCGCCAGCCTCTACTCTGACTCCCCCTAAGTCTCTGTACCAAGTTGCCAACCCTCAGAAACTTTTTGTAAACACCAGTTAAGCGATTTTTTGTTTCTTGTTCGTCTATTGTTTTAGACTTTACGCAGCGATTATCCACAAGAAAGAAAATGATAGATTGTGGATGAGCAATCTTAGCTTCAGCTTTTGTCAATTATGCTAACTTCTACTGACATCGGTACACTTGTGACCTGTTCTCCAGATATTGGCAGGGGTCGTCCAATGATTGCGGGAACCAGAACCTCTGTGAGTCGGGTAGTGGTTCTCTACAAACAAGGTGCTAGTGCCGAAGAGATTGCACGTCGTATGAGTTACCTAAACCTTGCCCAAGTTTACGCTGCTTTGGCTTACTATCATGCCAACCGCGATCGCATTGAAGCAGATTTAGCTGAGGAAGATGCCGAATACGATCGACTGGCAGCATTACACAGTAAGAAGGATTAACGAGTTCGTGGATGAGCAAGATACTGCTGTATATCGACGAAGACGCAATCGATGAGGATTTTGTACAAGCTTTGCGATCGCGCTATGTAGATGTGTTAACAGTCGCAGATGTGGGAATGCTACATCGCTCCGATGATGAGCAGCTTGTTTGGGCTAGAGAAAATAGTCGAGTTATTTTCAGCTTTAACGCCAGAGACTTTTATCAGCTGCATACAATACTGCTTGAGCAAGGTTTGTCCCATGCAGGGATTATTCTGGCTCCACAGCAACGGTACGGGATTGGCAAACTGATGCGCGGAGTTTTGCGGCTGATTAACACGAGATCAGCAGAAGAAATGCAGGGACAAGTAGAGTTTTTGAGCAACTGGGTTTCATGAGAGAGTGGGCATTGCCGACCCTTCTCCCTTCTAGTGCATGAGGATAGTTAGCAGGTATTGGGACGCTAGCGGCACGATGGTGTACAGTTGGAAATTTTGAATGGAGTTTCAATGACCATCCCACCTAGGAGTGGTAGGGGTTTGCCTCTGCAATCGTCCATGCTTGACTATTGCCAGAGCTGGATGTCTTTTTGACAGCCTAGGCGGTTAGTAGTTATAATGTCAATAATTTACTCTAAGCTTTCAGAACTCCCCATGTACCTGAATCCAGCTATCCCAGCAACTAACTCCAGATGTTTTGATTTGGATCGGGTGGGCGCATAGGCTCCCTTCTCCCAGTCGCTGACAGTTTTCTGACGTACACCGAGGCTTTGTGCAAACGCTACCTGTGTCAGACCCATATGAAGACGTAGTGCTTTGATCAGGTCCCTATTCCACAGCACAGTGTCACCCACGCGCTGAACTTGGTAGTCAGTAGTAGGTTTACGAAATGTCACTCGTTGCCCATCCAGATCCACATTCTCAACGCGATATCCGGCTTCCATCCAGGCTGAGGCTTGCAGTGCGCCTTTGCTGCGATTGCTCCACCATGCCCGTTTACTCCGTGCTGAGTCGGGCAAGGGGTTATTCATCAGAGCCTCGATTTCGGCAAAGGTCAGTAGGACTTCACGCTGATTGCTGCCACGCAGAAATTCGAGGAGTGGCTGGTACTTGCTGCCCTCCTTCATGCAATTTTTCTTCTCCTAAGATCGTCTGCTTGCCCAGTATAGTAACGAAAAGGCTCCTACTTGGTGTTATGGTGTTGCTCCCCTGCCAGTATAGAAGTCCCTGAAATTGTCATAGCTGTGTCACCTGTAATCGTGGCTAAACTCACAAGATAAATGTTTTCAACAACACCTTTCAAACATGGTCGTATCGGTAATTTATATCTTTCACAGACACAAACAGTAATTTCTACACCATGTTTGTTTCCGGTAGTATGTCTAGTTACTGGTACAACAGCCAGAGGAGGAGGTTTGTGGAAGTACGTTCTCCAAACAGACGAGTCCAACGGCTTGCTGCGTCGTGAAGAACCAGTGCCATTGATGTCTCAAGTGCTTCATTTTTTGGACTTTATTCCTAATAGACCTCATGAGTTAGACAAATGGCGAAAGCGTGGCATTAAACAGCGTTACATGGAGGAGGTCAACCTTAAGCAATTTGCATCTCCATTATTTCTCGATTCTGGCGGTTTTAAGCTGCTTTGGAACAAAAGCGTAAACTTGTCAGCTTATGATTTGTCTATTGAAAATGGAAAAGGTTCACAGACGATTTTAGAATTACAGAGAGAATTTAATGGTGACATTGTTGCTACCCTAGATTATCCTTTGCCTCCTGGTTTAGCGCAGGCTGAGGCTGAGGAGCGTATGCAGAAAAGTATCGAAAATGCTGTCAGCGCAGCTCTAGAACTTCGGAAAAGGTCAGATTATAAACCTTTTCTATATGTTGCTGCCCACGGTCAAAATAGAGATAGTATGGGACGCTATGTAAAACAAGTCTTTGATAGGTTCCAAGCTGAAGATTTGAAAGATTACCGATTCGGATTAGCCGTTGGCTCGTTGGTACCCCTACGAGGTAGTCATAAATTCTTGGCTATCCTTAGCATCCTACAAGGCTTGCAGGAGAATATTCCAGAAGAACGGCGTGCTGAAATACCCATCCACGTTTTTGGGGTTACTGGTAATATAGTTCCCCTTCTAGCCTATTTAGGCGTGGACAGCTTCGACTCTAGTACCTATGTCCAAGAAACTAGAAGCCTAAGCTACATTAACCCGGCGACGGGACGCACCCAGCCAGTTTTAGAGATGGAAAAGTTAACCTGTGATTGCCGCGTGTGCAAGCAGGCAAACCTTGAAGAAATACAAAATGCCTTAACATCTGAAATTCGTGGTCGTCCCCAAGCTAGTGGTCACTACAAAAGCAAATACTATGGTGATATTGCTCTCCACAACTTGGAAATGGACTTCCGAATTGTTGATGAGACTAAAAAGGCTATAGAAGCGAATTTATTACAGGATTATTTGATACGACATACAGAAAAATTTTCTCAGCTACGACCTGTATTAGGTGCGATCGCTCAAGAAGATGAAAGTCTGCAAGTTAGGCTATCACGCACGATAATCTCTATGCCTCGGCAGCTAGAACTAGAGCTTGATCGACGAGTTATTTCTCTCAACTATAATTCAGAGGATTTTAATATCCTGACCAATGGTTATCGACCCCAGAAAGGCAAGAGGGTGTTGCTGATAATCCCTTGTTCAGGTGGCAAACCATATTCTAAGTCCCGTTCCCATCGCCTGATCGCAGAACGTCTTGAGCAAGGTTTGGGTGAGAAGACGAAACTGATTCAAAAAGTGACACTTTCTGGACTCTACGGTCTTGTACCAGAAGAATACGAGCAGGAAGAAGCTATTTTGGGGTATGACTTTCGCCTAGAGGCATTCAATAAGGAGCAAATTGCTTTAGTAACCGATCGCCTAGTGACTTACTTGGAGCGTCACAGCGGCCACTATGTCGCCTGTATAGGTTACGCTACCAGCAGTGCCTATCGTACTGTATTGGAGCAGGCGGCTAAAAAGGTATCCTGTGGTTTGCAGGTGCTTCCGGTTAAGCCTAAGACTCGCAGAATGACCGAGTTTTTCCGAAAGGAAAATTTAGCAGAGTTGGTGGAGCAGCTTAGGGCTATCTTTGATATCGAGGAATAATAGAAGTAGACCTCATACCTCTACATCTATGTCTGACCACGCTCTTGGTGTTCTGCTTAAAGGATGCTTCGCTAGGCTGAATGCTGCAAATTATGATGTTATAGTTTTGTTATTTTATACTTGTATTTAGCTGTCAACCATTAGTAAAGGACGAAATCAAATGGCTTCACTTGAAGAAATCATAGATCAAAAAATTGGAGAAGTTCGTACAGAAGCTCTTGATTTAAGCTTTGGAGAAATTGTTAATTTACATGCTGCTGATGAACTTATTATTCAGCCTGAATATCAGCGTTTATTTCGGTGGTCTGATGTAAAGAAATCTAGACTTATAGAATCAATTCTTTTGGAATTGCCTATTCCTCAGATTTTTGTAATAGAGAATTCCACTGGAGTCCTAGAACTGATTGATGGTTTACAAAGAGTAAGTTCCGTAATTCAATTTATTGATGCCTCAGCTTTAAAAGGGGAAGCAGGGTAAGCGCATCTAAATTCGGGTGTAAATATGATACTAGAGAGATGCAATCTACCTCGAAGGGTGAGGCGGTTTCATGACAAAAAACTTAGACTCAACTACACCAGGTGA
>NZ_JAMPKG010000032.1:0-67779 GCF_039962015.1 Trichocoleus sp. AS-A1
TTTTCAGGGCGCTATCCTAACCGTAGGAAACGATTTGGTTTGCGCTTAAACTTGATTGCTGGGCTACTCAACTATGAACTGGCACATGCTTCCTGATTCATGCAGGAGGTCTAATGCATCATTACTTTTTTAGCACTACCAAGCAAATAATCGAGAAGAAATTCGATTAGATAAGTTAGCCCAAGCTTTACCCATTGAGGCTTTTACCCCTGTTCAACTTAATCAGGAGAAACCGAAAACCATTTGGGTGGCCACTGTTGAAGCTGAACTCTCACGGCTTAAAGGAACCCGAACAATTGCTATCGTCATGAATGCCTCCTCCTTCCAAGAAGCTAGTGAGCTTGATTATTTGATTACCAATGTTGACTATTCAATTACCACAAATGAGTGGATAGTCACTACCTATGCTCAAAGAAATTGGGTGGAAGTTTTCTACCGCGAGGCTAAGGGCTGGTTGGGGCTATCTGAATATCAAGTTAGAGATTATCGAAGCTTATGCAGACATTTCACTCTAGTGTTTTGTGCTTACACTTTCATTTTGTGGCACACCTTAACTGGAGGATTAAGACGAAGCTAGCTGAATAAACCTTTAAACACCTTTGTTGATGCATTAGAAGCGTTTCGTACAGCAATGTCTTTTCGGTTTTTCGAGTGGTTGAACCACAATCGGGACGTATTCGCCCTTTATAAAGCTTCTTTAGGCTTTGTTTGGACTTAAATTTTGTTTAAGTCCCGCTAAAGCATCTCACTCCTTGCTAAGCGCCCCTAAAGGATTCGTGAAAGTGCGAAAAATCAGTAGGGACACGGCATTGTCCCTAACCTTGGTCGCGGTAACGTCAGAACCGCGATATATTCCACCCAACAGAGAAACGCTATAAAACACGCTTACATGAATCTTGTTAGCTGCACGCGGTAGCGTTCTTTTTTAGTGACAGCAATTTCCCCAACCTCTAACCGTCCTTTGCCGCGAATCGCAATTAAGTCTCCAGACTTCAGAAGATGACTTGGCTGGGTGACTTCTTTCCAGTTCAATCGCACATCACCGCCGTCAATAAAATCAACCATTTTGCTGCGAGACATCCCAAAGCCAGCGGAAGCGATCGCATCCAACCTCAAAGAAGCCTCAACCGTCGTCAATTCTTTCTTTTTCGGTTCCCGAATTTTTAACTCGCTTAACTCAATTTGCCGAGTTTTTACCGGGACAGAACGCACCTGATTGAGATGCATTCCCAAAAAGTCCACCATTTCTGGAACAACAATCGCCTGCGCTCCTTGCTCTCCCAGCACAATTACATCGCCAGTCTTTTCTCGCACGATCCCACACCCCAACATCGCGCCGAGGAAGTCTCGGTGGGTGGCTTGGTCAAACAAAAAATTCCCGGAAATATCGATAGCAGCAATAGAGACTTGGGACGAATCGAGGGGCAATTCTGCACGCGCGATCGCAATCCGCTGTCGTTCAGCTTGCGGATAACCTCCCCAAGCAACCAGTTGGACTTCTGTTAACCGATTAAACGCTTGCTGGATTTCAGCGAGTTCTGGAGGAGACAGAAAATCCGTAAAGACTACTTCCCACGTCTTAATCGCTTGATCCGCTAGATCGATAACACGAGCGACAGTCTCTCGATTTTCGACTCCTTTGAGGAGTTCTTCCCTTGGCAACATACAGCAGACGCTAGATTGAGGTGAAACTTTCTTGATTCTATCGTTGGGAGCGGAACCTGACGGACAATGCGATGAGTGCGATCGCTTTCGCGGATGCTGCTTTTAGCGGCTCCTCGCGCTTGGTTAAACTGAATCATTCCCCTTTACCCAAACCGATTCCCGACCTCCTTCCACGACCACCCGTCGTTTCTCACTAAGGCCAGGAGCAAACGTCGTCGTCTCGTCAAGTTGCTGACTTCTAATGCAAAGGCTTCATCGCTAACAGTGGGAATTCCATTCGCACGTAACTCATCGAGAACTGCCAGGGGTGGCACGTCTGAGGCTGGCTTAATGTAAGCAGAAGTCAGGGTTTCTAGAAAGACTGACAGCGTTTGCCGCACCGGGTACAGCGCCACCGAATCGGGTCGATATTCCGGCTTGATTCCAAATTTGAGCAAGGTCAATGCCTCGTCCAAGACAGCTATGTTAACTTCCGCCGCTGTCTCCCGCCCGGTGCTATGAAAGTAATGAAGTACCGGATAAGCGAAATGACTTTGCCCGTATAACGCTAGCATGGGCGCGATCGCGACCAAGTGCTGAGACAGCATCCCAAAATCTTTGCCATTCCAAGCTTTAGTTACGATTTCGGTAGGAGTATAGCCAAGACAGGAAATGTAGGTTGCCAACTGTCACTTCTGAGTCCCGGCTGACACCACAGAAAGCAGATAGGTAATCGACAGAGTAATCAGGAAAAACCCATTCGCTGCTGCTGCGGCTGTCGCCAGTTGCCAAATTTTTCCTTGGGGTTGGTAGTCTCCGAGACCGAGGGTAACTAACGTATAACCTGTAAAGTAAATTTTCTCCCAGATGTCAGCAGGCTGCTTTGTATCCGCAGAAACCAAAGAGCGATCGCTGGCGCTAAAAATTAAGACCCATCCTGCCCAAGTAGCCAAAATCCACAGCAGCGTAGAAATGCCAATGGTGCTGTAGCCTGCAACGGAAAGCATCTGATGAGAGGGAGAGGAGCGATGTCGATGGAGAAGCAATTTCCACAAGCAATTGGACAATCTAGATGTAATCGGCCCCCCACCGCCGCCGACGGCGATCGTTGTCCAAAGCACATCAACTACGATCGAGCCGACGAGCGCAACTCCCAAACAAGTTGGCAATATTTGCATCTAAACCCCCTTCCAGTGACTTGCGCTCAGGCTGGTAGTTAAAGTAACAATGTTGTGTTTGTTACTTCCTCTGCCCGTGGATGGAAGACCCAGCCAGATCGAAAGGTTGGAAGGTGCTTATTTTCTAGACTCCCTCTGAGTCAACGTAGCCTTGGATATTTTCGGGTTCAAACTGACGGAGAATCCGAGTCGCTTGGCGGATGATCGTTTCGGAAGCTTTGACGACAATCAGATACTTACCGGCATTGAGGCGGTTGCGGTAAGGCAAGGCATCACCACTTCCCAGCGCCAAGCCTACTCCTCCCCCCACAAACACGCTACCCATCGCACCAGAGGCGGCACCTAAAAGTCCAGCAATCAGGTAATTGCCGATTGGACCTGCCCAGGCAAAAGTGTCTAAACCCGTGGTGATGTTGAAAGCTATACCAGCAAAAAATCCAAACGGGATCAGCCAATAAGCCATCAGCTTTGATTGCTTTTTAGCTTGCTCGTTGGGGTCAATTAAGCCAAATTCATCGGCGCTTTTGTATCCTCTGCCTAGGATACTGACTTTATTCATCGGTAAGCCTTCTTTCTCTAAAGCGGAATAGGCGGCTTCTGCCTGGATGCGGTCTGCCAGTACGGCAACGAGATAATTCATGGTGATTCGTAAAATGCTGAGATAGCCTTAGTTAAAGCCTAGCAGTGCAAGGGACAGCAAATCTTCTACCGTAATTAGGATGCACTTGCGCGAGAAGTCGCTAGGAGGGGTATATGCGAAAGCAATCGCATTTGTGCGATGGGTAGCTGATATCTTTGGCTGTGTTTTGTTTCCTTCCGCCATCGGCAAGAAGCACTTCGCCCACGCGAATGAAAGTTAAAAACTTTCAGCCAACCAGCCGTACAAAGACACCTGATACAGTTAAAATGACCTTCTGCCTGTATTGTTCGTGGTGGAGAGTGATTAGACGCGATGTCTAAGCCAGCTCCCATCAGGCAAGCTTGCTCCCAAGGTTTTACCGGCACGCGATCGCGTAACGCAAGGGAGCTATCCTGGCGAAGTGGATGCAACGCAACGCGCGACTTGCGGTTTTGACCTTTTAGGGGTCGTGCGTGCGTGTCGTAATGGAATTTTTATTTAGACTCACCTGCCCATCATGTCCAAGGTTCTTGTTTCCGATCCCATAGACCAAGTTGGAATAGATATCCTCTCCCAAGTTGCCCAAGTTGACATTAAAACAGGTCTTTCTCCAGAAGAACTGGTGCGAATTATGCCAGAGTATGACGCTCTGATGATTCGTTCTGGAACCCATGTCACCAAAGAAATTATCGAAGCGGGCACCCAGCTAAAAATTATTGGTCGTGCTGGAGTTGGCGTCGATAATGTCGATGTTCCAGCCGCCACCCGACAAGGAATTGTCGTCGTCAATTCCCCCGAAGGTAACACCATTGCAGCAGCAGAACACGCTTTGGCAATGATGCTATCGCTCTCCCGTTATATCCCCGAAGCCAATCAGTCGGTGAAAAGCAGTCAGTGGGATCGCAAGAGTTTTATCGGGGCTGAAGTTTACAAGAAAACGCTGGGTGTTGTCGGTTTGGGGAAAATTGGTTCTCATGTCGCCAGCGTTGCGAAAGCGATGGGGATGAAACTGCTAGCTTACGATCCCTTCATCTCGGTAGAACGGGCAGATGAACTGGGTTGTCGTCTAGTCGATCTGGATATGCTGTTTCAGGAATCCGATTACATTACCCTGCACATCCCTAAAACTCCAGAAACGACTCATCTGATTAACGCCGAGGCGATCGCTAAAATGAAACCCACGACTCGGATTATCAATTGTGCCCGTGGTGGCATTATTGATGAGGCAGCCTTGGCGGAGGCGTTAAAAGCTGGCAAAATTGCTGGGGCGGCGTTGGACGTTTTTGAGACAGAACCGCTTGGCGAGTCGGAGTTGCGATCGCTGGGGAAAAATCTCATCCTGACTCCCCATCTGGGAGCCTCTACAGCAGAAGCTCAGGTAAATGTTGCTATCGATGTTGCCGAGCAGATTCGGGACGTTCTGCTGGGCCTACCAGCGCGTTCAGCCGTGAATATTCCTGGATTGCGGCCTGACGTATTGGAAAAACTCAGACCTTATCTCCTCTTGGCGGAAACTCTGGGTCATTTGGTCGGGCAACTGGCTGGAGGACGGATTGAGTTGTTGAATATCAGCTTGCAGGGAGAATTGGCAACTAATCAAAGTCAGCCTCTCATCGTAGCAGCACTGAAAGGGCTGCTCTCTCAAGCGTTGAGAGAGCGAGTGAACTACGTGAATGCCAGTATTGAGGCAAAGGAGCGGGGAATTCGCGTGATTGAAACGCGGGATGCCTCGATTCGAGATTATTCGGGTTCGCTGCAACTGTCGGCAAAGGGTTCCCTAGGAGAACACTCGGTCACTGGTGCTTTATTGGGCGATAACGAAATTCGGATCACTAGCATTGATGATTTTCCCATCAACGTCCCCCCCACTTCTAATATGCTGTTTACGCTGCACCGCGATATGCCAGGAATTATCGGGAATATTGGTTCCCTATTGGGCAGCTTTAATGTCAATATTGCCAGTATGCAGGTGGGTCGTAAAATCGTGCGCGGCGATGCAGTAATGGTGTTAAGCCTGGACGATCCCCTACCAGAGGGAATTTTGGCAGAAATTCTCAAGATTCCCGGCATTCGAGATGCCTATACGGTAACTTTATAAGTGCTGATGGCTGAGGATGTAGGACTGAGGATGTAGGACTGAGGACTGAGGATGAAGAAAAGAGGTACACAAAGAGTAAATTCTTTTTAGTTTCTCTTTACTCTATATTGCTAAGTTCTAGGTTCTAACCTTCCTCAGTCCTCAGCCAGTGCTTCGCACCATTGGGCTAACAGTCCTCAGCCCTCAGTCCTCAGCCCTCATACCTCAGTCCTTAGTCCTCAGCCCTCAGCCCTGATGTATGGCAAACACCTGGTGGGAAATTCAAGTTCTCTGCGACCCAGCCTTAGAAGATTTAATTTTCTGGCGGCTGGAAAAATTTGGCTGTCGCGGCACATCCATTGAGGTTAAAGGACACTCGCGCCTAGTGTGTGGTTATTTATCCGCACTCCAAGCGCAGTTATTAGATTTGGCGGCGCTGTCTCTGTGGCTGCGTCAAGATGCGCTGAATGTGGGAATGCCGATGCCGGTGATGGATTGGCATTTAATTGATGAGGAAGATTGGGCAAGTAGCTGGAAGCAATACTGGCAACCGCAAGAAGTTGGCGATCGCTTATTAATCTACCCTGCCTGGTTGCCCCCTCCAGCGCAGACGGAACGGATTACCCTGCGCCTCGATCCCGGAGCCGCTTTTGGCACCGGCACCCATCAGACGACTCAGCTGTGTCTGGAAGCATTGGAAATGCGATTGGGTTTGGGCACCCCGGATATCGTTGTGGCAGATATTGGCTGTGGATCTGGCATTCTCTCAATTGCCGCGATGCTGTTAGGTGCGGAAAGAGTTTATGCCGCAGATCTTGATCCGATGGCGGTGCGAGCCACTCACAGCAACCGAGAACTCAACAAAATTAGCCCCGATCGGTTGATTGTGGAGCAAGGCAGTATCGACCGCTTAATGCAATTGTTACATGAGCCGGTCGATGGCATTCTTTGCAATATTCTGGCGGAGGTGATTATCGACTTGATCCCGCAGATGACAGAGATGGCTAAACCCAGCACTTGGGGGATTATTAGCGGCGTTTTGCTGGAACAAGCGAAACCCATTGCCGATACTTTAGAGCAACACGATTGGATTGTTGCCACCCTCTGGCGGCGTCAAGAGTGGTGCTGCTTTAATATTCGACGCTCATAAATTAGGACTGAGTGCTGAGGACTGAGGGAGGAGAGAGGACTGAGTGCTGAGGACTGTTAGCAAAGCAGTGCGAAGCACGGGCTGAGTAAGGTATGAAAGGTCTTAAATCAGACGTACCAATTAACTACCGATCGCTTTTTATAGCTTTTTACTGAGATTTTAGCCCTCAGTTCTTAGTCCTCAGTCCTCAGCCCTCAGTCTTCAGTCCTCAATCCTCAGCCCTCAATCTTCAAGCTGAGTGGACGACATCCTGACAGAATTTGGTGCATATTCACGACAGCACCAATAATGGCGATCGCGGGTGCTGTAAATCCAGTCGCCTCGACTTGCGCCACAATCGTATCCAAGGTGCCGATCAGTTCTTCTTGTTCCGGTCGGGTTCCCCAGCGCACCAACGCTACTGGCGTCTCTGGGCTTAAGCCTGCTGTCTGAAGTTGTTCCGTAATGTAAGGTAAGTTGTGAACGCCCATGTAGATGACAATGGTTTCAGAACCGTGGGCGATCGCTTGCCAGTTCACTTCGGGTCGATACTTCCCGGCGGATTCGTGTCCGGTAACAAATGTCACCGAGGAGCTATAAGCACGGTGAGTTAATGGAATTCCGGCATAAGCGGGTGCAGCAATCCCAGATGTCACTCCCGGTACTACTTCCACGAGCACTCCCGCATTTACCAAGTCTTCCATCTCCTCGCCGCCTCGACCAAACACAAAGGGATCGCCACCTTTGAGGCGCACCACGATTGCCGCAGTTTGGGCTTTTTCAATTAATAGTTGAGTCGTTTCTTCCTGTAACAGGGAATGACGCCCCATCCGCTTTCCAGCGTCAATTTTTTCGGCTTGGGGATTAATCATTGCCAAAATTTGGGGACTCACCAGAGCGTCGTAAACTACGACATCGGCACACTCCAACAGCCCTTTCCCTTTAAGGGTTAACAAACCGGGATCTCCCGGCCCTGCACCCACTAGATATACTTTACCCAAACACGTTCTCCTGTTTACCTGTGTGTTCTCTGACAGTGTGAGGTTCATTGACTTCTCAAATCCCAAATTAAATCCGCTAATTCTGCGCTAGCGCCGATTGGTTCAGCCATCTGGAGTTTTGCCGATGGAAACTGCTGGGATAATCGCTCAACTGTTTGAGCGATCGCATCCGTAATTCCCCCAGCAAATAGAAAATAAGGCAGGATGGCGATTTTTTCCTTCCCCGCCTCAACCAACGCTTTCACCCTGTCCTCTAGGCTGGGTGGCACTGACCAGTAAGCAGGCACCGCGTCCAAAGTCCGTGCAATGGTTTCTACTGATTGATTTCCCCCAGCACGGCGGCTTCCGTGAGCTAGGAGAATCCGAGCGTCTGCTGTTATCGAAGCGAATTGACTGGCTAACAGACGACTCAAGCCAAGGTGAGTGCCTAAGTGAGGACGAATGTCAAGTTTTAATTTAGAGCCAAACGCTGCTTGAGCGATCGCAACTTCCTCTGGGATATCCTCCATGACGTGAACTCCCGGCAGGAGAAACAGCGGCAACACCTGAATGCAGGGGTTCTCAGAATGGTACTCAGATGCAACAGCGCGATTCTGCTTTACAGACGCCACGCGATTCTGCTTCGCAGACGCTACGCGAACGCCAAATTGCCGAATTTGCTCGTGCAACGGCTGGGTTGCCAATTCTAGCACTGCTGTACCCACCAGTGGTTCTTGTAAAGACGTAAAATTTCGCGTCTCTAGCATGGGCGATGCACCTAAGCGGCGAACGGGTTGAGATGCCTGCACCCAGGCTATCTCTGACCTTTGTGCCTTCTCGTAGATCAGGGCTGCCAGCTGTTCTACAGCGGCTTGCGGGCGAGGGTCGCGGCTTCCGTGAGAGACCAGTAGATAGGCAGATGACTTGGGCAAGTGTGTAACTACAGGCTTTTGAGCAGTTTCTTTATTCAATTTGATATCGTTTCCAGCAACAATTTCTGTATCAATCGTTTCCAATTGACAATTTCTCCCGGTGGTTTACCCATTTGGGCACCGCTAAGGCTTAGAGGATTTCTAATATTATTAATAACTTATTCATAAAAATAGAGCCACTGGGCTACACCTCCCCGTGACTCTATCTTTTTTAATTGAGTTCTACTGCTGACGATTTACTGTTTAACTTCAGCAGATGGATCGGCGACATACTGAAAATCCGGTTCCGAGTTCCAAGGCCCGCGCTCATCTTTACCATTCGTAGACAAGTTGAAGTAAAGATTGACCGTTTCATCCGGCTGGATATTGCCAAAGAAAGGATCTGTTAATTTGCCCAACGAAGAAAGTGCATTCATGAACATCTTCGTATGAGAAATTTCGCGAGTCAACAAATGTACCAAGGTGTCTTTTGTACCTTGATCTGGAGCCATTTTGATCAGCTCCTCATAGGTTTGACGTGCCCCAGCCTCAGCGGCGATGTCTGCCCGCAGATCGCGCACAACATCCCCACCTTCATTGATATAGTTCGCTGTCCAAGCGCTTCCTTGGCTATCTAAAAAGTGTGGTCCCATGCCGCGTACAGCAAAGAGCGTACTCCGGTACGCTTCTGTTTGATCGACATTCTTGGTATGTGATTCAATCAGTTTGCCAACCATTTCTAAGTGGCTAAACTCTTCGATTGCAATATCTTGGAGCATATCCCGAATACCAGGATTTTCGCAATGAAACGACTGCACCCAATACTGTAAAGCGGCTGTTAATTCACCCGTTGCTCCCCCAAACTGCTCTAGCAGTAGCTGGGCATAACGTGGATTCGGCTCTGTGATATTAACAGTATGAATGGGTTCTTTTTTATGGAAAAACATGAATGGATTCCTTTCCTCTATTTGCCGGATCGTTGAGCGCTTGCCAATATTTCTTGTAAAGGAATTCAAAAAAAACGATTCTTTTTCCTTCACAAATCAAGGTATATACCCATACTTTAGATCGGCTGTCAAAGGTATTCCTGCCTCATCGGGTAGACTTAGCTCATGGATTTTTCTATAACCAGAGGAGGACACAAAAAACAAAATTGAAATCTCAGTTGAGGCAATTTTTTAGCTAAAACCGTTCCAATCGCTCAACCGAGGATGAAAATCGCTGATAAGGCAGCAAAAGCTAAGCAATACTGCACTGTTCTAGCTTTACAGCCATTGCACTGGCGTGACGCCACCATTCATAACCACCCGCCCACCGCCGCGATGGTAGATGTCCAATGGGTGCCTTGTCGCTAAATTTCAAACCAGAGTCAGGAATATACGGGTTGTGGGTAGGCCAGCCAACGCGATCGCAAAAATTGCTATATTCTCCCCCAACCTCCAGAAAAATTTGCTTTTGCACGCTGAAACCAAAGCGCCCCTGGCTGTACTTTACCCATAACTGGTCAATCGTCCATAAATCCTCGCAAGGAAACTTTTGAATATCGCTGTTGAATAGATAGTTATTGCTTGACTTGCCGACTACCAGACACATCACTGCCCAGGTTTCCCGATCGGCTTCTTTCCATTTCTTTTTAGCGAGTAAATCCCGCAATTTTGTATAGTCAACTCCAACCTCGGAATTCAAGGCACTACCACCCGGTCGTTGAGATTGAGTTGGAACCGGAGATGTAGGTCTGGGGTTTAAATTTTGCTGTACCGCTTGCAAGGCAGAGGCAGCGTCTGGGTAACGATCTTTAATGTTATTTTGTAGCAGCCGATCCAAAATTTGACCCAGGCGATCGCTAACTTTTCTCTCCTTGGGTAAAAAATTGCGCCACGCCCACCCGTTATTCATAATGTCATACATATTCAGGGGCGAAACGCCTGTGAGCAAGTAGATACAAGTGACGCCCAAACTGTAGAGGTCGCTGGAGGGCAGGGCTTTGCCTCGCGTTTGTTCGGGTGCCATATAATCCGGGCTACCAACGATCGTGCCGGTGTTGAACACAGCAGTGTCTGTGAATAGCTTGGCAATTCCAAAATCAATCAAGATCAACTGACCTTCCCTTTCTCCTGGGTAAGAGGAGGTTGAGGGGGTGCGTCGGATAATATTCGCTGGCTTAATATCTCGGTGAATCACCCGATGTTCGTGGATATATTGCAAAACTGGCAACAAATCCTGCAAAAATTCCCAAATCTGCGTTTCGTTATAAATGTCCCGTTGCTGCAATTCCTCCGCTAGAGTGTGCCCGCAAATCAACTCCTGCACTAAATACAGCTGCTGCTGCTGTTCAAAGTGGGCGAAGAGGGAGGGAATTTGCGGATGTTTCCCTAGTTCATTGAGGTGTATCGCTTCCTGACGAAATAAGGAAACGACCTTTCTAAAACTGGTCGGCTCTTGCTGTGGGAAGCAGAGTTGCTTAATAACACACTTGGTTTTGGAGGGAATATGCTCATCCACCGCCAAAAAAGTTCTTCCCATGCCGCCTTTGCCGATTGGTTTAACTGGGCGATAGCGGTCTTTCAGCAATAATGCTTGCCCACAACACAGGCAAAATCTTTGGTCAGAAGGATTTTGGGGTCTTTGACATCCAGCGCTAACACAATAGATCATGGCAGCCGCGATCGCACTCCCTGTTGATATTCATCTCCAAGATATCCTCAATTGGAGAGATGACCATAGGGTGTATCTGTTATAAAGCTGAGTGTGGTTAACTGGCGGCTTTACCCGTTTCTCAGCACTTTAGAAGCGATCGCACAGCTTGAAACAATAATTCTTTGCTAACAAGATTATTGCTTCTCTGCTTGATAAATATAGACATTGTCGAAAGCTCCTACCGACTCAAAATGATAAGAAGGCAGGAACGAACTAACCGACAAATCGGTGCGATAAATGCTAAAAAAGATAAAATTTTGCCGCTCTGTCGTTTCAGCAATCAGCCGCTTCACCTGCGGGCTGCCCGTCTCAACTAATAACATACATTGACGCTTCAAAAAATTCTCAAAGTTTTCTGGAGCCTTTTCACAAACATTGTCTTTTATGTACACCGTTAGTTGCTGTAAGGCAAATTCTTCGTACTCCTCCTGAGTGGGATTCGTCAGCGCCATCGCTACACCAAGTCCAGCCAAAGCGACTCCCGCAATCGTTGTAATAACCTGTAAACCCTTCATGGGATATTAAAACCATTCTTTTGTAGCCTTTGACTACGGCGATCGCCGTCTGAGTTCCAGGTTAACTGACGAAAGACTGGATCAACTGGCAAGCACAATGCTATATTAAAAATCTGAAATGGCGAGCGTAGCCAAGTGGTTAAGGCAGTGGATTGTGGTTCCACCACTCGGGGGTTCAAGTCCCCTCGTTCGCCCTGGCTCTTGTATAGACGTAGATCATCCGTCTCTCAAAAGTCATTACTTTTGGGTGCGACTACTACAAACAAAGACCCCTCTCCAGAAGCCTGCGGAATATGGCTGCAACACTGGGAGGGGTTATTAATATTATTGTTGTGACGCACACTACTTGAGGGGAACAGCCTTTACATCAACCGTGTCTGAATTGGAAGTTGACCCAACACCTGCAACATCCGCTTCAGAGACCGCTTGCTCGTCACGAGACTTGAGGCGCTGAGATAGCATTTGGGAAACTTCAGCAACCAGGAGCGTCAGAATCACACCATCGTCAATCCATCCGATGATGGGTATGAAATCCGGGGCAATATCAATCGGGCTGAAAAGATAAAGTAATGACCCTAGAATCACCCACCAGCGATATTTGGGATTGCGGATCGAGTTGCGATACCAGTTGTAAATTGATTGGATTGAAAAATTATTCATTATTGAATCCTCTAGTTATTTTTAATATTGACAAATCTACCAGCATTATGTAGGTGTGGATATCCACCCGAAGTTTGACTAGAAGATTCGACACTAGCGGGAGAACCTCGTCCTTTAGTTCAGTCTGAATGACAATGCTTGTCTAAAATTGGAATGGCTTCAAGTTGTTAAAGAAAATTAAAAGCTTGGGGAGTGTAGGAGGAAAGAATCGACCGTGACTTTTCAAGAACTAATCGAGAAAGGTGGACCAGTGATGTGGCCTCTGCTGGCTTTATCGCTGCTGTCTCTAGGCACTATTTTTGAGCGCCTGTGGTTTTGGGCAAGAATCTTGACCAAAGAAAGAGAAACTGTGGATCGGGTGCTAGAAGCAGCAACTCGCAACTGGGGAGTTGCCACTGAGATTGCTCACCAAGCTAGAAAACAGCCGATAGGGCGTTATCTGTATGCTCCCTTACGACTCTCTAACCCCGATCCAGAAATGTTTAGGCTGTCACTGGAGGCAGCCGCAGACGAGGAATTAGCTTCAATGCGCCAGGGCGATAAAATCTTAGAAGCGGTGATTGCCCTTTCGCCTCTACTAGGATTGCTGGGAACTGTGTTGGGATTGATCAGATCCCTGAGTGGGATTCGCCTCGGCGATCTCGGAACGTCTTCAACCGCTGGAGTGACTTTAGGGATTAGCGAGTCTCTGATCAGTACGGCAACTGGGCTGATAGTCGCCATTACCAGCCTTGTCTTCTATCGACTGTTTCAAGGTTTTTTGTTTAACCAAGTCAAAATTTTCCGGAGAGCGGGAAATGAGCTGGAGTTAATGTACCGCCAGGAATGGCCCAAACTTGGTATCGATCGTCATCCGATGAAGGCGAAAGTAGAAACTTCAGATACGGCTGAATCCTAGAAGCCATTGGTCATTGGTCATTCGTCATGGGTTATTAGTCAGTAGCGAAGAATTAGGGGCTAAGGACTCATGACTTTTTAAATTCCCCTGTTGTTTGAACTTATGAAGATTAACTTAGATAGTCCGGGTGATGACGCCCGAATTGAGATTGTTCCTCTAATAGATGTCATCTTTTGTATCCTGACTTTCTTTCTGTTGGCTGGGTTGCAATTAACTCGTCAGCAAGCAATTAGCGTAGACTTGCCCAAAGCGAGTAGTGGCACTCCGCAGATGCGAGAGATGTTGATGGTGAGCTTAGATGATTTTGGTCAAATCTATGTGGAACAGCAGCAGATCAATTCAAAAGATCAGCTGACTCAGTCTTTGCAGAATTACCGCTCGACAAATCCAAATGGATTGATGGTGCTGTACGCTTCTCGGACTGCAAGTTACAACGATGTCATCCAGGTACTGGATTTGCTAAGAGATGTGGGAGGCGATCGCGTGTCTTTAGCGACTCTACCCGGTTCCGGTGATGCGGCGGCTGGCTCTAATACGCAGGTTCCTACGGCTCCTAGTCCCGGTTTAGCGCCCTATTCCGGCAACGCTCCTATCCAACCTTATAATCCTTATGCGCCACCCAGTCCATCAGCCAATCCATACAATCTGGGTCAGCCGCAATTGCCGGTGGCTCCGGGACAACCAGAGATTAATCCCACGATTCCCGGTACTACGATTCCCGGTACTGTACCCGTGACACCGACGGTTCCGGCTCCCCAAGGGACTGATTCTGCTCCCAAGAGGTAGGGACAATTCTGTCAATTTACAGAGGTCGAGGCGCGATTGTTTGTTTAAGGTAGGGATAATCAAAAGATTTTTTCACGCCTCAACTTCTGGATAGGAGGTTTATAAATATGGATTTAATTGATGTGCTGATTACCTGGTTGGTAACAGCCGCCAGTTTGTTAATTATTAGCAAGCTGCCACTCGGAGTTGAAATTGATAACCCAGGAATTGGTTATATTTCGGCAGCCGTTTTTGGAATTTTAAATGCAGCGATTAGCTTTGTATTTTTTACCTTGCCGAATACGCTAACATTTGGCATCTACGGATTTTTTGCAAAGCTTCTGACTTTGGGTTTATTCTCTTTTGTCCTTAATGTCATTGCACTGACAATAGCCGCGAGATTGATTACAGGCTTTCGTTTGGAAAAAGGGATTTGGAGTGCGGTCATCGGTGCGATCGCTCTCGCCGCTGTCAGCAGCTTTATTACCAGCGTTGTGATTGGTCAGCCAACAGCAATTGCGTAAAGAGTCGATCGAGGGGTAGGTATCAATTAGCGTAAACTAACCAATAACTTTAAAAGCCCGGTTTCTGATAGAAACCGGGCTTTTTGCTGGTCAGTTTTTCGGCTGGAGATCCCTCATCGCTCCCTTGTTCCAGGGGGCGATGAAAAAGTTGCAAGAACTTTAAGCGGGAACTTGAATTTTTTGGCTACCGGCAAGTCCAAAAGCGGCGTGGATGGCTTGTAAGGCGGTGACGCCCTGATTTTCCGCGACGACGCAGCTGATTTTTATTTCAGAAGTTGTAATCATCTGAATATTGATTTGGTGTTGGGAGAGTGCTTCAAACATTTGGGCGGCGACACCGGGTTGCCCGACCATACCGGAACCGACAATACTTACTTTAGCGATCGCTGTATCCACTAAAACTTCACCGCAGCCTAAGGATGGTGCGAGTTTTTCGAGTGCTGCTTTCGCTTCTGCTGCATCTGCTTGGGCGACGGTGAAGGCAATATCGCGGGTCCCGATCCCATTCACCACGCGACAGCGTTGGGATTGGATAATCATATCCACGCTGATATTTTTCTCGGCTAAGAGTCCAAACACTTGAGCTGCCATCCCTGGACGATCGGGGATATGACGAATGGCGAGACGCGCTTGATTGAAATCAAGGGCAACACCGCGCACGGGGGGAGCGGAGTGCTGAGGACTCAGGGCTGAGGACTGAGAAATTTTGCCCTGTTGTTCTACACTACTTTCTACAATTCTGTTTTGGTGGAGTGGGGAATTGTTGACCTCGAAGGTTTGGCACAAAAGAGCGATCGCGCGATCGCAATCATCCGCATCAATGACGCAACTAACTTTCACTTCCGAGGTGGAAATCATCTGAATATTGATCCCAGCACTAGAAAGCGTAGCGAACATCTGCGCTGCTACACCCGGACGCCCAATCATTCCCGCACCCGCGATCGAGACTTTGGCAATTTGCCTGTCTACCATCACCTCGGCTTCTCCGTCTTCTGGGTTGTTTGAGCTGCGGAGGGCGGGCGCGATCGCTGCGGCTACAGCTTCTGCCCGATTGATAACGTTTTTGCTAACTGTAAATGCAATATCGTTGGTATTGCCTTCGTGAATCGACTGGATAATCAAGTCGATATCTAAGGCTTGATGGGCAATTTCACCGAATAGCCGCGCCGCTACTCCCGGACGATCTGGCACCCGCAACAGCGCAATTTTCGCTTGGTCGGTATCAAATTCTACCCCATCGACAGGACGGGCAATTTCTAAATCTTGGAGCGATCTCGGCTTGGGCATTGGAGAAATTACCCTTGTCCCCGGATCGTCCGTCCAGCTGGAACGTACCACCAACTCTACGCCATAATTTCGGGCAATTTCCACCGCGCGAGGATGCAGCACCTTTGCCCCTAAGCTGGCTAACTCAAGCATTTCATCGGAGGTAATCTCCTCCATCAGCTGGGCTTCTGGCACTAACCGGGGATCGGTCGTAAAAATTCCTGGCACATCGGTGTAGATTTCGCAACAGCTTGCTCGTAAAGCTGCCGCCAGTGCTACCGCCGAAGTATCGGAACCGCCGCGCCCCAAGGTGGTAATTTCCAAATCTTCGGTGCTGCTGATGCCTTGGAAACCCGCCACCACAACCACTTTACCCGCGTCTAAGTGACGTTCCATCCGATGTGTCTGGATATGCAGAATCCGGGCGCGGGTGTGTTCGGCTTCGGTAACAATTCCAACCTGTGCGCCAGTGAGAGAAACCGCTGGCTGTCCCAATTCCTGCAATGCCATACTCAGCAAGGCGATTGAGACTTGCTCGCCAGTAGAGAGCAGCATATCCATTTCCCGACGAGAGGGATTTGTAGAGATTTGGTTGGCTAATTTCACCAATCCATCAGTCGTCTTCCCCATTGCCGAAACTACGACAACCAGCGAGTTGCCCATCTGGGCTGTTTTTAAAACCCGCTGAGCGACTGCCTGAATGCGTTCCACCGAACCAACTGAAGTGCCACCGTATTTCTGGACAATTAACGCCATAATTCTCTCACAATCCTGCCTAGGATATACCCACAGGCTTTAGCCTGTGGCTACACAAACCAAGCCTGCCTAAGCTCGTAAGCGCACTAAAGGTGCGACAGGCTGACACGGCAAGGCATCTTATCTTCTTTTAACCTAATTAAATTATCAGACTTGCTGGGACAAAACAGGCTGACTTTAGATTGTGTTGATTGATTATCGTCAAACATCTATCGCAGGTGGTGTGGAGATAGAGCGAAGCACTTGCGGATTTTCAAGAATGATGCGATCGCTTCCTCCTCCCTGACAAAGGTAAGATCCATACAGTAAATTGCCACAGAAAGTCACTATGTTAGACGGCAACCTGCTGCATAATCTGCCGTCTAGTGCAGAATTGCCTGACTCTGACGATACTTCTGTAGACAATGAACTACAAACTCTCATTCTCAATTAACCAGACACCAGTTCCTGCTGATTGTCTTACTTATGTAGTATGGTAAAAATTTGGTAGTGATTAAAGTAAATTTAATGTTTACTCGCTTTGAAAAATTGCCCATACGGGTATCAGAATTGAAAACTTGCTTCTACTGTGGGAATTCTCTACCAGCCATAGCAAAAGAACATATTTTTAATTCATCTTGGGGCGGTTCACACAAAACAGGATACTTGATTTGTAATGAATGTAATATTAGCTTCTCAACAAAAACAGTCCAGCTTTTTCTGTTTATGTAGAGGCTGTAATGAATTCTTGGTCGTTTAAAGGTGAACGCCATAAAGATGTACCAAAAATTATCTTAGAAGGAGATTATTTTTTAGATAAAGGAGGGATACTTAAGCTTAAAAATGCAATCATTGAAGATGAACTTCAGCCTGATGGAACGATTGAGCAATATTTCGTTTTTAATTCTAGGAGTCAAGCCAACCATTGGATAGAAGAAGGCGGTATGGCTACTTGGCTAGGAAGATTACCATTAGCAGAAGAACAGAAATATTTCAAGGAATTAATTAAGCAGGCAACTCCATATGCGCTAGATGCTAGGCCGCAGCAATTTTCTTCTAGGCTAAATCTTCGGGAGCAGTATCGTTCATCGGCTCATACAATCCTCAAGTGCCTCAAATTTTATTTACCAGAGTGGGTTTCTAGTGATTTGACTAAACCTGCTCAACAATTTGCACGATATGATCAAGGTGATTGGAGGTTTTTTGCAGTCAATGTCGAGCAACTTTTCTCTATAGCTGAACATGCGGCAAGCAAATTGGGGTTAGGTGTTCACCATAACTCAGTAGAGGTTTATTGGTGTTCTCATCTGAAGATGGTCATTGGTGTGTTGACTATCCTTCATCGAGTCAAGAGGACAGTTGTCATTGCTCAAAACTATTCTGGGCCAGATGCGATCTTATATGTTGCTGAAGATACACATGGTTCTAAAAAACCTCCTCAAGCACTGTTTGCTGAATTTGACTCAAAGCAATTCTCTCTACCATTATTAGGCGTGCAATATTTTGCATCTCTCCCTAAAATGGAGCAGTTCTTTTATAATGAGCTTAGAGTTCTTGTGACACTTTATTATCCAATTGACGCTATTACAGCTCGTTTAATTGAAGGAATCAAAGCAGTTAACGAAAAGACTCCTCGAATCAATGAAACAGCGATAGAAGAGTATGTGAACTTGTTTCTGGAATTTATCTCGAATTTAAGCAAAATTTTAGGAGTCCCTATAGATCCAGATAGGGCACGTACCAAGCTTTTTGAATATGGCTTTTCAAGTTTAGTAAATCAGTATATAGGTAGGGCTTGTACAGATTTGGATATTACTGATCTGATGGTAAAAGCGCTTGACCATGTTATGAAAGATTGCAACTTAAATACGCCCTAGGAAAGGGCTATCGCAATTTAAAAATAGTTATCCCAATTTTGGAAAATCGAACGGTTCCTTTAGCCCCTACAAGTGATCGCGTTTGTTTGGTGGTTGTCATTGTTTTCTCTTGGCTCCACAACAACTGGACAGCAATTAATATCGATACGATTAAACATCGTAATTACGATAGAAGGTGTCAAGAGGAGCTGCCTTAGGGTAGCAGGACATTTTAGACAGAGCGACAGCTTTTAAAATTCACCAGGCTATTCCCAACTCTCAACTTGTTTTCTTCTTGTGTATGAATCATGACCACCTCCTGACAGACTTGATATGGATGAGTAAGTACCTAAAATCGAGGACAATTAGCGATGTTGAAGGGAGAACGACTAACGCTACGGGGTATACGGCGGGATGATCTGCCGAAACTGTGCGAGTTTAACAATGATTTAGCCGTTGAATTGGCAGGTGGAGGCGATCCGCCGATCCCCCAATCCCTGGAACGGCTACAAGCAGAGTTTGATCAAAATGCCGCTAAAGGTGGACGAGATGGCACCTGGTTTGCGATCGAGGCAGATGGCAAGTTCATTGGGCAGTGCGGCTTGGTTGGTTTTGATATATTTCAGGGGGTAGCGCGTGTCTGTGAATTAGGCATTGCAATTGGGGATAAGGAATATTGGGGACGCGGCTACGGTCGTGAAGCGATCGCATTGCTGCTGAATTATGCGTTTCGATACTGGAATTTACATCGAGTTTGGTTAAGGACAAACTCAAGGAATGAACGAGCGATTCGCTGTTATCAATCCTGTGGGTTTGTGGAAGAAGGTCGCCTCCGGGGGCACGAGTGGTATGACGGCAGCTACATTGATACGCTGTGCATGGGAATATTGCGCGAGGAGTGGGAGCAGATTAAGAAACAAGACTGATTTCATCTAACGCAACTCCCCATTTGACAATTCTTTGAGAACGCTTGAAGCAAACTGTCCTTGAGTTCCTTGGTGTCTCTATGACGCCACCCATAGATTTACATAAGAGCCACTAACTTTAACAACTCTGCTGACCAGCGACTCCCGATTGCGATCGCACTATCATCTTCTGTATTTTTCGGATTTAATTCTCACTTGCTAATTTTTGTTGTAACTCCCGAATCGCAACGCTGGTATTGCGCTCGGAGGCAATTCGGAAACACTCGGTGATGAATGCTAAAACATTAATATTGGGAAAAAAACGGCTACTGGTTACAACCGTGTAGCGATCGCTCTGCAAGCTGTAAATCTTAAGCTGATTCTTTTTATATAGCCAAACTTCCGGCACTTGATAAGGCAGGTAGTCGTTTACATCCGTATAGCTGGTTACATCTATCTCAATTACCAAATTGGGGGATGGCTCTATTTCCCAATTGATGCGGTCTTTTCCTGCAACTGCTGCCCAGTTATCGATATAAAAGCAGTAGTCCGGTTCAATGCCGCTAATCTCTGGGAGTTCCATCGTAATCGGGGTAAATGCCTCGTAGTCCTGCCCTAAATGGTCTAGGAGAGCTGTTACCACCATTGCAATAATGTGGGCTTCTCGTCCGTGTCGAGGTAGCGGTGACATTAACAAAATTTCTCCGGGTCGATACTTGATACGAGGAATCGAGCGATCGCCTAGTTGCTGAGTGAGTGATTGATAGCCCTGCCAACTACCGGGTAGCCGCACCACTGCGCCTGCGGGTAACTGGATTTTCTCTGGTGTGATAACTGCAAACATTGGGCTTATACCTCCATCTCCACTGTAATCCTTGTATCGCACCTAACCATCGTGTCGCAGCGCAACAAAAAGGTTCTGCCTCAGAAAAGCATGGAGTGTCTGATCATAAGGCTGATTAATCCTTTCCTAAACTCATAAAAATTGATTAGGAGAAATTTTTGGAAAACCCTTTGGAAGCAATGAATCGGTAATTTAGGCAATGTGAATATTCGAGTTTAGAGTAACAACGCAAGTCAAAAGGGCGATCGCGTCTTTTTTCATTCTCATTGCGAACTGACAAGTCAGCGCTTCGCGGTCGCGCCATTCCCAAGCATCCGCTTAAACATTTGCTGAATACTTCCTAAGGCAGACTTTCCAGGCACAACAATCTACCTGTAGCCGTCGCTACGCCTGTTTTAACCCTGGCACACTAGGCTAATATGAACATCTGTAACGGAAGCCTTGCCAGTTGGTAAAGAAATGTTAGTTCAACCGTAGCCACGGGCAACATAAAACAAAGGATGTCAATTTTATGGTAGTAGCAGTGGAAAATCAGTCTCCTCACCATGTTGTGATTGTCGGTGGCGGCTTTGGCGGACTTTATGCTGCCAAGGCATTGAGCGGCGCACCTGTCCATGTGACACTGGTCGATAAACGTAACTTTCATTTGTTTCAGCCACTCCTTTATCAAGTCGCTACCGGAACGCTATCCCCAGCAGATATTTCATCTCCTCTGCGTGCGGTACTCAGCGAGAGCAAAAATACTAAAGTGCTGATGGGAGAGGTAAAGGATATCGATCCACAACAGCGAAAAGTCATCCTCGCTGGCGAAGAACTGATCTACGACACGTTAATCGTTGCTACAGGTGTGAGCCATTTTTACTTTGGCAATGACCAATGGGCAACTGTAGCGCCAGGATTGAAAACCGTTGAAGATGCGCTGGAAATGCGGCGTCGCATTTTTATGGCGTTTGAAGCGGCAGAAAAGGAAACCGATCCCGAAAAACGGCGTGCCTGGTTGACGTTTGCGATCATCGGCGGAGGGCCGACGGGGGTAGAATTAGCGGGAGCGATCGCAGAACTCGCTTACAGTACCCTCAAGCGAGATTTCCGCAACATTAACACCGCTGAAGCCAAAATTTTGTTGCTGGAAGGGATGGATCGCATCCTACCTCCCTACGCACCAGACTTATCTGCGAAAGCAGAAGCTTCTCTTCAGCGCTTAGGTGTCACTGTGCAGACAAAGACCCTGGTGACGAATATTGCAGAGAATATTATCACCACAAAACATGGGGATAAAATCGAAGAAATTCCAGCGAGAACTACCTTATGGGCGGCGGGAATCAAAGCTTCCCCAATGGGAAAAGTTCTGGCAGAACGCACCGGCGCTGCAATCGACCGGGTGGGGCGGGTTATCGTTGAATCCGACCTGAGTATAGCAGGACATCCTAATATCTTTGTGGTGGGCGACTTGGCAAGTTTTTCTCATCAAAATGAGAAACCACTACCGGGTGTTGCACCCGTGGCGATGCAGGAAGGGGAATATGTTGCCAACCTGATCAAACAGCGGATTGCCGGTTACAGTATGGCACCCTTCCAGTATCTTGACCGAGGAAGTATGGCTGTTATCGGGCGGAATGCTGCGGTAGTAGATTTGGGTTATGTGAAGTTTTCCGGTTTGTTCGCTTGGCTCACCTGGGTATTTGTTCACATTTACTTCTTAATTGAGTTTGATAATAAACTCATCGTGATGCTCCAGTGGGGTTGGAACTATTGGACTCGCAAACGTGGGGCAAGATTGATTACAGGCGACGAGGTAATTGGAAAGGTAGGAGTTGACGCTAACGGCGATTATTACGTGCCATTGAAGAGTAAAGAAACGGTGGAAGTTTAAACGCAAAGGTTCGCGAAGGTTTACGCAAAGGTTCGCCGAGGAAAGATAGCTCTTTGGGAACCTTTGTGTTTAAAAAGACGAAATTAATTTCGTCGGTGAACTTGGGTAGCAGTGGCTTGATCGGTGGGGACTAAAAGTAATTCGCTGATATTAACGTGAGCAGGTCTAGTGACGCAGAAAAATATTACATCCGCAATATCTTCTGGTGTTAAAGGGGTTAAACCTTGGTAAACTTTTTGAGCGCGATCGCTATCTCCATGAAATCGCACTTGACTAAATTCCGTTTCTACTAGTCCAGGATCTACAGAAGTCACTCGCACAGGTGTTCCTAAAAGGTCTTGCTTTAAACCTTCGGAAATAGATTTCACAGCGGCTTTAGAAGCACAGTAGACGTTGCCACCGGGATAGGTTTGATGACCGGCAATGGAGCCAAGATTCACCACATGGCCTTTACCCCGGTTTACCATTCCTGGCACTAAATAGCGGGTGCAATAAAGTAAGCCTTTAATATTGGTATCGATCATTTCTTCCCAGTCTTGAATGCTGCCTTCGTGGAGTTTATTTAACCCCCGGCTAAGACCAGCATTGTTAATTAAGATATCGACCTCAGACCAAGCCTCTGGGAGAGAAGAAAAGGCGGATTCAACAGAAGCGCGATCGCGTACATCTACTGCTAGTAGATGCAACTGGCAAGAAAATTCTTTGCTAAGTTCATCTGCGAGTTCCTGCAACCGCTCTTGGCGTCGAGCCACTAAGATCAGTTTGGCACCCGCTTGGGCAAACATCTTGGCACAAGCAGCACCAATTCCACTACTCGCGCCAGTAATTACAACGATTTTGTCTTTGATAGAAATCATTCGGTTTAACTAAATTTTATGGCAATCTAAGTAAATCTTAAAACCCTCTTTTTTCTTTTATTCACGTTTTTTGCAGTCTTTAAAAATATTCCTTGCAAATCAAACAAAATTGCTATAAATTCTGAAAATTGAGCTTTGAGTTTTTAATTAAATTAAAAACTCAAAACTCAAAACTCAAAACTATTTGGAAGGGCGACTGCCTTCTACAACCCGCAGGCGCTGAGTAACTGTTGTCATGCCTTGTTCGCGGATTACAACCGTTGATACCCAATAATTCCCTTTTGTCAGGGGGGCACGACCTACCTTAAAAATTCCACCCGATGACAGTAACTCCAGATCCACAGGCGCGGGTTTGGCAAAGCGATCGCCCCGCACGGGTTCTTCCACTGCTGCTCCCAACATCAAATCGTCGCCTAGGGGTTCTTGGACCACTGCATCAAGGCTATAGGATTGACCAATACGCACCTCTTCCGGTAATTTCATGTCCACCGTGGGAGGCTTTACGCCTGCGGTCGTCTGAGTGCGTTCTCCCAGAATCTCCTGCTGGACAATTTTTTGACCTTGAAAGCGCTGACGCGATCGCAAGGCGGACTCAAACTTCATATTTTTGCCATCCATTCGCTGGGTGCCCGTAATCTGAGTCACCGTCTCCACAACAAGCGCATCGCCTTCCTTTTCCCAAGATTTGAGTTCTGTACGATAATTCAGGTTTGGGTAGCGCTTCCAGAGTTGAGTTAAAGTCTGTTGCAGACTCTGACGATTTAAGCCATCAGAATGGGTAAAATTCTGGCTATAGAACTGCATCACCGCATTGACATCCTGACGATTGGCAGCTGCATCAATTTGCGTGAGAGAATTTTTTAGCTCGGCGGGTGCTGTTTCTGGACTCGCTGCTCGAACAGTGTTTGGATGAAGCAGGGACGTAAAAATTATAAAGGCAAAAATTTTCGACTTTTGCTTGATGAGAGACTGGAACAAGCTGACAGACGGAGTTATCTGGTTACGCATCACAGACGTGTTTGAATAATTGGATAAAGAAAACCGTGTCGAGCAACAGACGTGCTAAAGAGTAGAAATCCTGGATGCTCTATTGGCTAATTTATAACTGATTTTTAATCTTATCCGAGCCAGGACAGCCAGTAGGAGATAGAAACTTTGGCAAATGAACCGAAACGATTGTTAATTGCAGCGAGTGGTACTGGGGGACATTTATTTCCCGCGATCGCGCTAGCCGAGAAACTGCCAGACTATGAAATTGAGTGGTTGGGTGTCCCGAACCGCCTAGAAACCCAGTTAGTTCCGGCTCAATATCCCCTCAACACCATTGAGGTGGAAGGGTTTCAACAAGGGTTTGGACTGGGGACATTGGGCATTCTGCTGCGACTGACGGGTTCCATCCGGCAGGTACGCCAGCTACTTAAAGACAAGAATTTTCAGGGTGTATTCAGCACAGGGGGTTACATTGCTGCACCGGCGATTATTGCCGCGCGGTCTATTGGAATCCCGGTGATTATGCACGAATCCAATGCACTCCCCGGCAAAGTGACTCGCTGGTTGAGTCCGTGGTGTAATAGCGTGGCGCTGGGGTTTGAATATGGAGCGCATTACCTACCCCGCGCTGGAACCGCCTACACAGGCACCCCAGTTCGCGCCCAGTTTCGCACCCCCCAAAAGCTGGAGTTGCCGATTCCTGAAGATGTCCCCTTGATTGCAGTCGTCGGTGGCTCTCAGGGCGCTGTTGCCGTCAATCAAATCGTCCGCGAGTGCGCCCCAGCGTGGTTGAATGCCGGTGCCTGGATTGTCCATCTGACGGGCGATAATGACCCTGATGCCCAAAGTTTCCAGCATCCTCAGTATCTTTCCATGCCGTTTTATGACAATATGGCGGCACTTTTGCAACGGACGAACCTGGCAATTAGCCGCGCTGGCGCTGGGACATTAACTGAACTTGCGGTTACGCAAACCCCAGCGATTCTCATTCCCTACCCCTTCGCCGCTGAAGATCATCAAGTCTACAATGGGGCAATTTTTAACTCAGCAGGGGCTGGTTTGGTATTCCGGCAGTCAGAGCTGACGCCTCAGTTACTAGAAAGTAAGGTATTGAATTTATTGCAGTCGCCCGAACAACTACAACAAATGGCTCAAAAAGCTGCTACGCTAGCAGTTCCTGACAGTGCCGAACGTTTAGCCGATCTGGTGCGCCGAACGCTGTAGCTAAAAGGCTTTCAATCGCAAAGCCTTTGGATGAGAAATTAGGGTTTATCCACAAATTGGAACCGCCAATGTAACGCCAGTAATTGTTAGTTTTGAGGAGGGGCAACTTTAAGAGAAAGTTGCCCGTACAGTTGTTCCTCGCAAACCATGAAACTCAAAATCGCAACAGCTATACTCCTTGCCACTATTGGCTTCGTGGCTCCAGCTAAGGCGCAAGATCCCGAACCGATCGCCCCAACAACGCCCTCATCTCCAGCGCAACCGGCTTCAGATCCAGTTTTGGAAGCCTGCGCCCAAGACCAAGCCGATACTTTACCCAATCCTTTCTCAGATGTGCCGTCGAATCACTGGGCATTCAAAGCGGTTCTAAGTATGTATTATTGTGGCGCTTATCGAGGGTCAAGTTCACCTGAGGGGGTTAAACCATTTTTGCAACAACAGATTCCTCAACAAAGCAGTAATCTGCCTGAAACCAAAGTGGAAGTTCCCCGAACTTAGGAGGATTGTGTGTATAAGTAAGGATGCGATCGCTCTCAGAAAAGTGCCGAGAGCGATCGCATCTTTACAATAGTAAATAGCTTGGTTTATACCCGTTCACCATAAAGTTTTGCGATGTAGTAAGTGAGGTCAGTTAATAGTGCCTCAAGAACTCATTGGCTTAAGAGTTTTCATTTTGGAAGGAAGATATGAAGATGCTTTGTCCCTAAGGGATGAGTTGAAAGGGATGAGTAAAAAAGCTATGTTGCAAAATATCAAAAGCTTTCTGAGTAAAATGCTTGTTTATTTGATAAAAAAATTAAGTTGAGCAGCGTTAACTAATTCCCGCTCTGTTTCTATTCAAGCTTTGCTCCTGAAAATCAAAGCTTTGAATTTTAAAGAAAATAAAATTCCCTATTGTATTAACCAAGCTGAATGGGAATTTGACTTAAAAAATGTTTTTGAAAAAGCTATTTAGGTATTTAGTGTAGAAGCTGTTAATAGAAATTAAACCTATTTAAATTGCAAGGGATAATAGACAAAAGGCAGATGATAGAAGCCCATAAACCTCTCAAATTAACCTATTTTCATTCAGTGAAATAATTAAGCGAGGTTATTAGTGAGGAATTGAGCCAATTACGAGGTGGGGAAGATTGGAAGTTAGAAAGACAAATTTGATTCCTTTCGAGTAGTTTCAGTAACTGCACTGCTACTCTTAGAAGACAAGTCTTCCCACTCGTGCCAAAATGCGATCGCGCCGCCCTCACTAACCTTTGTTCCTGTTTCTCTTCCTCCGCGTCCTCTGCGTCCTCTGCGGTTCGTTTCCAACTTAAACAGTGAATTCGTGAATTCCCCCCATTCAATCTCTCTCGAAGTTCAAGAAACAGGCAGTCGCATTGACCGCTATCTTTCCCAACAACTACCAGATTTATCCCGTTCGCGCATCCAGAGACTAATTGAAGACGGCAACGTGCTACTGAACGGCACCGTCTGCACGTCCAAGAAAGCAACCATGCAAATGGGCGATCGCCTATCTTTAACGATTCCAGAAGTGCGATCGCTAGACCTGCAACCAGAAGAAATCCCTTTAGATGTTCTTTATGAAGATGATTCCCTGATTATCATCAACAAACCAGCGGGTTTAGTCGTTCATCCAGCAGCAGGACACGAAGCAGGCACGCTCGTCAACGCTCTTTTAGCCCACTGTCCTCTCGCGGAAATTGGCGGAGTGCAACGTCCGGGAATTGTCCATCGTCTTGACAAGGATACGACGGGGGCAATGGTTGTTGCTAAAACCGACCAAGCCCACCAACACTTGCAAGCTCAACTAAAAGCTAAAACCGCACGCCGGGAATATTTGGGCGTCGTCTACGGTTCTCCCCGCGCTGAGGGCGGCACGATTGACCAGCCTATCGGTCGTCATTCAGGCGATCGCAAAAAAATGGCTGTCGTACCTGTAGAGAAGGGGGGACGAGCGGCGATGACTCACTGGCGGGTGCAGGAACGCCTGGGAAACCACACGTTGATGCTTTTCCAACTCGAAACAGGTCGCACCCACCAAATTCGCGTTCACAGCGCCTACATCGGTTATCCAATTGTGGGAGATCCCGTTTACAGTTCTGGTCACTCTGTCGGCGTCAATCTTCCCGGTCAAGCGCTCCATGCTTGGCGGCTCCGGTTGCAGCATCCAGTAACCGGGGAGTTGATAGAAGCGATCGCACCCCTACCCTCAGCATTTGTAAAGCTTCTCGATGTGCTGCGAAGACGAATTGCTGCCACTAATCCACAATCGATAGACCGATAAGGCTTTATATATTTACATAAAACTACATAATTACATTTAGTTCCAAAAAACCCCTAACCCTTGCCGAGAAACTTTTTAAACAAATATTAAAAAACCATAAAAACAAAAACCTTGGCTTTTTTGAGTATAAATACTTGGAGAATTGTAACGAAGTATGTGGGAAATAAAATCCAAGACCCTTGGAAGGGTAAGGATTTGAGCTTTTATTCATGGCTCTTGAGATTGCTTAATAAATCTTAAAAAACAAAGCTGCGAAGGCGTTGTATAAAAATAACCGGAGGGATCAATAACAGACAAAAGTTAAACAAGACACGGATTTATCAAGGTTGCAAATCTCTCATAAAAGCACGGACTTTTCTCATATTTCTGTGAAAACCAATTTGTTGCAGGTAAAGTAACAGAAGGGATGGGAGAGCGACTTAAAAAGCGTGTTGGACTTATGTCTGGGCTTGACCAATCCAAGAGCTGATTCAATAGATTGAAGTAGCTCTGCTTGACAAATATCGACGTTTTAAAAAACCACACTCATCCAAATCAGTAGTAGGAGATTGAGTTCATGTTAGATGCATTCGCCAAGGTTGTTTCTCAGGCTGATGCCCGCGGTGAATTCTTGAGCACCGAGCAGCTCGATGCCCTGACCAATGTTGTCAAGGATGGCAGCAAGCGTTTGGATACCGTTAACCGCATCACCAGCAATGCTTCCAGCATTGTTGCCAACGCCGCTCGTGCTTTGTTTGAAGAGCAGCCTCAACTGATTCAACCAGGTGGAAACGCATACACCAACCGTCGTATGGCAGCTTGCCTCCGCGACATGGAAATCATCCTGCGCTACGTTACCTATGCCACAATTGCTGGTGATTCTAGCGTGTTGGACGATCGCTGCTTGAACGGTCTACGCGAAACCTACCAAGCTCTAGGCGTTCCTGGTGGTTCTGTTGCTGCTGGCGTCCAAAAGATGAAAGAAGCTGCGGTCAAAATCGCTAATGACCCCACTGGCATCACCAAGGGCGACTGTAGCCAACTGATGTCTGAAGTAGCTAGCTACTTCGATCGTGCCTCATCTGCTGTTGCTTAAGAACAACTAGCAAGCTTGCTGTTGGATAGACGCGAACATTCGCGTTGTTTAGTCGAAAACTTTGCAAACACTTTTAGGGAGATACCTCAACAATGAAGACCCCGATTACTGAAGCCATCGGCGCAGCCGATACCCAAGGTCGTTTCTTAGGCAACACCGAACTGACTGCTGTTAACGGTCGCTTTGAGCGTGCCGCTGCCAGCATGGAAGCTGCCCGTGCATTGACCCAAAAGGCTCAGCAACTGATTGATGGTGCTGCTCAAGCCGTGTACCAAAAGTTCCCATACACCACCCAGATGCAGGGGCCTCAGTATGCTTCTGACTCTCGTGGTAAATCCAAGTGTGCCCGTGACATCGGTCACTATCTGCGGATGGTTACCTACTGTCTAGTTGCTGGTGGTACAGGTCCAATGGACGAGTACCTGATTGCCGGTTTGGATGAAATCAACCGCACATTCGAGCTGTCCAACAGCTGGTACGTAGAAGCCCTCAAGAACATCAAGGCCAATCATGGTCTGACTGGTCAAGCTGCTAACGAAGCCAACACCTACATCGACTACGCCATTAACGCCCTGAGCTAGTATTCAGGTGCGGTGCCCGGAAGAATCAGCGAGTGTTGGCGTGCTTGCTAGCAGTTGCTAATTTTTCCGGGCATTGTTTTTCTCAATTTGAGTATAAAAATCTTAAAAAGTTGTTGCGTTGGGAGAGCAAGAATGGCCGGTTTAGTGGCGTCGAATTTAGCAGCAGCAGGCCGCCTAGGTCTTTCTGCATTTGATGAAACACGGGTGGAACTGCGGCCTGACTGGACAGAGGACGATCTGCAAGCGGTAATCCGCGCGGTTTACCGTCAGGTACTAGGCAACGATTACATCATGAAGTCGGAACGCCTAACCTATGCTGAATCGCAGCTTCGGCAAGGAAATATAACGGTAAGAGATTTTGTCCGCGCGATCGCTAAGTCAGATCTATACAAAAACAAGTTTTTCTTTCGCAATTCCAATACCCGCTTGATCGAACTCAACTACAAGCATTTGCTAGGGCGGGCACCTTACGCAGAGGATGAGATAAACTCCCACCTCAATATCTATGAGGAACAGGGGTACGACGCAGAAATCGATTCCTACATCGACAGCGTTGAGTATGAAGCCAACTTCGGAAACAACGTTGTCCCTTATTATCGTGGATTTATGGTAGAGCCGGGAGTGAGAACGACCGGCTTTACTCGTATGTTCCGCCTGTATCGGGGTTATGCGAATAGCGATCGCTCCCAAGTTGGAGGAAAAACTCCCCGACTGATGGGCGAATTGAGCCGAAATGAGGCTTCTACAATTTTCCAACCCTCTGGCAGTTCTTCGTCCTGGAGATCGGCAGCGATTCCTCAAGACGCAGCCCCCAGAAAAGCCCTCGGCGGTACTAAGGAACAAAGCGGACGGGTTTATCGCATTGAAGTGTCTGGAATTCTCAGCCCAGGCTACCCGAAAGTCCGTCGCAGTAGCAACGCCTTCCTAGTGCCCTACGAGCAGCTGTCCCAAAAACTACAGCAAATTACGAAACAGGGCGGCAAAATTGTCAGCGTTACACCCGCTTAAGGTGAGCAGATTCTAAGTGTCATCGCACTTAGTCTTTTTTGAATGAGTCTTTTTTGACAATGGTGATGACACCAACTATCAAGTTTCATGTCATCACCCCCTCAACTGTTTTCAACCCAATTACAGGAGCTATTTCAACGATGTTTGGACAAACTGCACTTGGGAGCGGTACTTTGGGTGACGCTGCCAATCGGGTATTTCGCTACGAAGTCGAAGGTTTACGTCAGACTTACGAATCTGACAAACTCAGCTATCCCATTCGCCGTAGTGGCAGTTTCTATATCACAGTGCCCTACAGCCGCATGAATGAAGAAATGCAGCGGATTAACCGCATGGGTGGCAGAATCGTCAACATTCAGCCCTTAACTCTGGATGGAGACAGCGAAGCTAAAAGCCAAGCGACAACAGCCCATCAAAATCATGACGCTGAAGGCAAGCGCTAAGCCGATTCAGCTTACCCAGAAAGCCCATTCAGCCATGTTCGTAAAAGCCAAGTCATTGCACTCCTACGATGCGATCGCCTAATCCCGATCGATATTCTGAATCAGACTCACCGTCCGGAAATTCACCGGGTAGCGAACCGCTAACGGTGGAGCAGGCAATTGCCAATCTCCGCCATGAAGATTTAAGTCTCCGCTACTATGCTGCCTGGTGGCTGGGTAAATTCCGCGTGCGCGAGTCTGCTGCTGTAGAAGCTCTGATTACAGCTTTGGAGGATGAATCGGATCGGACAGAGCTAGGTGGATACCCCCTCCGTCGCAATGCCGCACGAGCGCTAGGGAAACTAAGCGATCGCCGAGCCGTTCCAGGGCTGATTCGTTGTTTGCGCTGCTCCGACTTCTATGTTCGAGAAGCCGCAGCTCAGTCTTTGGGAATGCTAGGCGATCGCACCTGCATTCCGGAACTGATGCAACTGCTAGAAGGGGGTGTGGCAGCCGCTCTGCCAGTACCAGGGCGACCCCATCTGACACAACCCTATGAAGCAGTGCTGGAAGCCTTAGGAGCACTTCAAGCGGCGGAAGCAACTGCTCAGATTCAACCGTTTCTGGAGCATCCTGTCGCGCGGGTGCAATATGCAGCAGCGCGGGCAATGTACCAGTTAACGGAAGATTCCGTTTATGGGGAACGCTTGGTTCAAGCATTGGAAGGCAGCGATCTGCAACTGCGCCGCATCGTATTATCAGACTTGGGTGCGATTGGTTATCTGCCAGCAGCGGAAGCGATCGCCAGTGCTGCCACCGAAAATAGCTTCAAACTCATTGCCCTCAAAGGGCTGCTGGAACACGTACAGGCGCGAGCGATCGCGTCTTTACACCCAGATGAACCGAATTCGCTATCTGCTGACGCCATCAGGGTGATGACCCTGATGGATGCTTTGTTATAGTCAATTGTCGTTTTCTAATGGCTAATCGCAAGTAGCAAATGGCAATTAACAACTAGCAATCAGTAAGTAGGTAGACATAACTTAAACAGCACGTAGCCTATAGGTAGGGTGGGCACTGCCCACCCATTGCACGGCACGGGTGGCAGTTCCCACCCTACTGCTTCGTTTATTTATGCTCAGCTACTTAACAAATGGCAATTGACAATTCGCAATTCGCCATTGACCACCGAGCGCCGATGATGGACTAATGACTGATTCGCCCCAAGAACTGATTCGTGCCATTGAACAGGCAGATTCCCCCGGACGTTTGGTGGCGTCAGTCCGAGCCTTAACTGCCGCCCGTCTAGAAGTTGGGATTCCTACCCTGATCGCCGTCTTAGGTTACAACAACCCAGGAGCGGCAGTAGCAGCAGTAGAAGGGCTGATTCAGTTAGGGGAAATTGCCGTACAACCCTTGCTGGAGAAACTGGACGCCTATGACTACGGTGCCAGGGCTTATGCGATTCGTGCCCTAGCCGGAATCGCCGATCCTCGCGCTTTAGACATCTTAGTAGAGGCAGCAGTCACCGACTTCGCGCCCAGCGTTCGCCGCGCTGCTGCGAAAGGGCTGGGAAACCTCCGCTGGCACACATTGAATGCCGAACAGATTCAAAGCGCGATCGCTAGGGCATTGGAAACCCTGCTGCTCATTTCTCAAGACCAGGACTGGGCGATTCGCTACGCCGCTGTCGTCGGCTTGCAAGCACTCTCCACTCAGTTGGAAGTCCGCCCGTCCATCCAAAAGCGATTAGCGGAAATGGCTTTAGATAATGACCCAGCAGTTCGTGCCAGAGTTCAGCTGGCTCACCAGTCATTAGTGATGAGTCCTTAGCAAAGGCCCATTCGTCTTTTATTCATGGACTCATCACTAACAGCTAACAACTAACAACTAACAACAAAAAATATGCCAATTCCACTTCTTGAAATTACACCAACCACGCAGAATCAGCGTGTAGAAGGGTACGAAGTACCTGATGAGGACGACGCACAGATTTATCGATTGACAGATGCAACCTCAGACACGGCAATTAATAACTTGATCTGGGCTGCCTACCGGCAAATCATCAGCGAACATTTAATTTTAGAAAGCTACCGCCAACCTTTTCTAGAATCTCAACTGCGGAATCGAGCCATATCCGTGCGCGAGTTTATTCGAGGATTGGGCAAGTCCGATGTTTATCGGCAGTTGGTGGCAGACACGAACTCCAACTACCGCTTAGTTGACATCACTTTCAAGCGGTTTCTGGGACGCGCTACCTATGGCAAAGACGAGCAAATTGCTTGGTCAATTGTAATTGCTTCCAAGGGATTGCATGGCTTTATCGATGCCGTTGTTGATAGCGAAGAATACCGCCAGAACTTCGGCGATGAGATTGTACCTTATCAGCGCCGCCGGTTTAACGAGCGACCCTTTAACTTGGTCAACCCCCGGTACAGTGATTACTGGCGCGGTCGCATGATGGGTCTAGATACTCGGAGTTACTTCCAAGTGGGGGGTCAAAACGCAACGGGTAAAACCTCGGTTCGTCAAGCAATTCCAAACAACTTCTTGGAAATGGCTCGGAGTATTGCCCCTAGCGAAGTCAACTACCAGCGCACCAGAGATCGGGTACTCTCTCAAATTAAAAACATGGAGATTCCCGACACGAGGAGCAAAGCTGCCAACTTGCAACCTGCTGTAGGTCGCACCGACGTAGCCCTTCCTTACCGCTACCTTTATCCAACGCCCAAAGCCTAAAGGCTAATGGCTAATTGTTCATGGTTCATGGCAATTAGCAATCCAACAAGATAGGAACTAACAATTTACCTATGTCAATCCCTTTGCTTTCATACAAACCCAGTTCGCAGAACCAGCGAGTATCGGGTTACGAAGTGCCAAACGAAGATACTCCCCGGAGTTATCGCCTTGAAAACTGCATTGACAATAGCGACCTTGAAGAATTAATCTGGGCAGCCTACCGTCAGGTTTTCAGCGAACACGAAATCCTCAATTCTTTTCGTCAGGTTGACCTGGAATCTCAAGTGAAGAACCGCGCCATTACTGTGCGCGACTTCATCCGAGGTTTGGCGAAGACTGAGGGATTTTACCGCTTGGTTGTTGAGAAAAACTCCAACTATCGAGTCGTCGAAGTTTGCCTCAAACGGATCTTGGGCAGGGCACCCTACAACAAAGACGAAGAAATCGCCTGGTCAATTAAGATTGCCACTAAGGGACTGAGCGGCTTCATTGATGCCCTAGTCGATAGTGAGGAGTATCAGTCTAACTTTGGCGACAGTACGGTGCCTTATCAGCGTCGTCGCTACAAAGATCGACCCTTTAACTTGGTGACGCCTAGCTACGCCGATTACTGGCGCGATAAGGAAGAAAGTGCACGCTACAAATGGGGCAATGTGCAAAACTTCTTGGATATGGCACGGGCAATCAACCCGAAAGCTGTCACCAATACTGTTACCGTTAACACGGCTAACATCAAAATTCCCGACATGACACGGGATAATACAGCGCAAGAGACACGAGTCTCGATTAACTCGCAAGTAAGTTTTCCTCTCCGGTAGCACGGGGATTCCATCGACCAGAGGATACCCCGATGCTGGAAAATAGGAAGTCTCAACCACTTTATAAGGGAGATTTTTAAATGGCACTGCCATTACTTGAATACAAACCAACCACCCAAAACCAACGAGTTAAGAGCTTTGGAAAAGCGGATCTTAACGAAGATACCCCATACATCTATCGCGTGGAAGATGCCAATTCACCGATAGAAATGGAGCAGCTGATTTGGGCGGCTTATCGCCAAGTCTTCAGCGAGCATGAAATCCTCAGATTCAACCGTCAGATTACCCTAGAATCTCAGCTGAAAAATGCGACGATTACAGTAAGGGAATTTATTGCTGGTCTGGCGAAGTCAGAGGCATTTTACCGTGTGGTTGTCTCGGTCAATAACAACTATCGCCTTGTAAACATTTGTCTCAAGCGCTTTTTAGGTCGGGAGCCTTACAACAAAGCCGAAGAAATCGCTTGGTCGATTAAAATTGCCACTTTGGGCTTCAGCGGTTTTGTTGATGCCTTGGTGAACAGCGAAGAATATACCGACAACTTTGGGGACTTCACCGTACCCTACCAGCGCAAGCGGATGGAACAGCGTCCTTTTAACCTGGTGACGCCTCGCTATGGCGAAGACTTCCGCGAAAGTGCTGGCACAGTCAAGACCGATTGGCGCTTCACTGTGGAGAAGTTCTACAGCCGCAAGAACCAAGAACGGCAACTTCCCGAAGGCGATCCCCGCCGGTTCCGCGAGGTTGCGGCGTCGCTCAGTACCAAGCGCAACTACCCACAACGGGTCTCTGCGTTTGACATTGACTACCTCAGCCGAGTGCCCGTGCGTGGCAACCGCTAAGGGATAAAGTGCTAGTTTCCTAGACTGCTTGCACTTCTGATAAAACTAAACTGTGGCTCTGATTCCTGCTCTCAATACAGCTAGATAATGTCCTATAAAGACATCTAGTCGTTAGAGTGAGCGGTCATCAGAGCCACAAACTTTTTGGGTGCATACGGCATAGGCGATCGCCTACTCACGCCTCATCTGGATTAATCCCCATTGAGCGCAATCTCTCTGCTAATTGCTCTGCTCTAGCTTGTGCCGATTCTTTCTGTTATTGCTGGTTGCTAAGGCGTAGTATCTCTCGCACTTCGACTAAAATTTGCCCCAACATATTCTTGCCACTACCATCAGCACCGCAACCCCAATAATAATCACCAGGTGCATTTTCAACAATTAACTCATCGCCTGTAGAAAGTAATTCTTCGCGAATGTCGGCATGAGTCTCAAATTTGCGTAGCACGGCTTTTCGCATAATGTCATCTTTTACCTGTTCCCAATCGGGACGCAGGGGCCGCGATCGCTCTCGTCCCATTCTCGCCGCATCCTTCGGTGTCTTTACCTGGCGAATTTGGTCAGCGTGAGGCGTTCCAACAAACTTTTGCGCTTGGAAATAATGTTCGCTGGTAGGCCAATAAAACCCATCTAATTCAAAGCCGTGAGGCGAAAAATTAGAGAAACAACCATATTTTTCGCGGGTACTGTAAAAGTAAATAGTCATTGGAAAATGTGTAAATTTTAGCTGAGTAAAGACTAAATGCTAAGCTGCTACACAAGATAGGAAATTTAAATTTATGTATCGGATTCTTTGGATCTTTTCCTTAGATGTTTAGCCTTTTTCTGCAATTCCTGAAAATAGTCCGACTCTGTAATTTCAGCTACCTGACGCGCTGCTTTGGCTTCATCAATCTCGATCCGGAGTTCCTGTAACTGTTGTTTCAGGCGTTGTTCGCGGGCGTAAATTTCACGCGCCATGCTCTCGAAAACCCGCCCCATCTGTCCCAATTCATCGGCACGACGGGCAACATCTTTTAAACTTTCTAAATCGAATTTCTCAACTTTATCGGAAGTTGTACCAGCAGTAATTTTTTGAGCCAGCTTAGCCATGAGTTTAACTGGCTGAACAACAGTTCGTTTTAATAAGTAATTAATTATAAGCACGGCAAAAGTAAAAATGCCGAGAAAAATTCCGATAATTAGGAAAAAAGAACGGTTGGCTCTCTCAAAAACTTGCTCGGCGGGGACATAGATGACTTGAACACCAATAATTTCATTTAATTGCCAACCAAAACCGTTTTTACTGCCATAGGTTTTTATCAAATTCTTCGGCGCTGCGGCTGGAGTCGAATGGCAGCGGAGACAACTCTCTTGTTCTATCGCAATCGGTAAAGCTTTATAAAATACTTGCTTGCCAAATAAAGAGCGAAAACCTGAGATTTCTTTCGTTTCTGGTTCGTTGCGAAAGCGGTTTACAATTTTGTCTTCAAAGTTATCTGTTTTATCTAGCAAATTTGTAGGATTCAGAGTAGCATCTTTGTAAAATAAATCTTTATATTCTCCTTTCTGGCGTAAACCTTCAAAAACTTCTCTTACAGAAAAGCTAGGAATTGTTTCAGGAATAAATTCTGGTTGAGCTTCTGCACTCTGCGCTAAGAGAGGACTAATCTGAGTATTTGTATAGTCTCTCAGTGAGTTCATTGTCTCCATGAGAACTACACCTTTAGAGATAATTTCATTTTCGGCTCTGTGCTGAAGTGCCTTAGACAAAGCAATCCCACTAACAACGATCCCAAAGATAAAAACTAGCGATAGAAGTAAGGTGAATTTGGTACCCAGCTTGAATTTATTCAACATGATTATTTTCCTGTTTTATCACAATGAGCGCCCAGTATCTTTGATTACAGGTGTCATTGAGGGCTAAAATTAAGGGCTTTAAATGACATCAACGCAAGAGTATTGTTTAAAAGTTCTTTACCCAATACGGCAAGAAATTCGTGCTTCGTAATGCGCGATCGCTGACTATTTCTGGTAGCTATAACTTTATCGCTAATAAATATTCACTGACTGAAGCGATCGCTTTTGAAAATGGACAGATGCGATCGCAGCCAAAGCATCTCGACCGAGTGCGCGGTAGGCAGCATCCAGCAGTTTGGCAGCAGCCGCTTCTCGTTCTAGATTCCCAGCGGAAAGCCAGTGCAAGTCACGACCGAATGCCAGCGCCTCAGCCGGTTGACCCTCGGCACAAGCTTCTAGTGCTGCCACAATCCAGTCTTGGACAATTGGTGCATCCCCTAAGATAGCCGTTCTAATTACTTCAAGATCGCGCTGAGGGAAAGTTTCGGCGCTGAAGCCGGGAATTGCCACCCCCGCACCATCCTCAGTCGCAATCCTGGCACCCAGCGGCGGTTGCTTGTAGGCTTTCTCGTACAGACTTCCCATTTCAGGGCGTTCCGCGGTTTCAAACGCCATCACCGCATCGCGGAGTGCTGAAAGTCTAACTCGTCGATGCCGAGAATCGTTGTCATAGCGGTCATATTCCAGCTGAGAGACCGCTTTTTCGATTTGGAAGCGAACCTGTTGGAGCAATGTTTGACAACCGTCATCACAGACGGGAATGCCATCGTTGTTCCAGTAATACATCACACCCGTGGGCAGTTCTCTGGGGTCATCGTACCAAAGACCAAAATGCAGACCATCGCCGCCCCCGTACAGCAAAGTGAGAAACTCCGGCGGATCGCGGTAATAGCGGTAATGTAAGCGATGGTCAAGTTCTGCTATGGGTTTTCGTTGCAAACCTTCTTCAGTAAATAAATCAAACAAACCGCAAGGCGTTGCAATCCAGTGCATTTCTTGCCGCTCAATCGGAGTTAAGCTGAGCCAGAAAGCCCAGAATGCAAAAACATGGTCGGGTAAGGTCAAGCCGTGGGTTTGTTGTACCAGCGATCGCACTCTTTCCACCAACGCTTGTGCTTTTTGTCGGGCGTCCAAGCGCATCTGCTCAATCGTGGCAGCATCGGGCAGATTTTCCTGACGCCATGCCATATATTCCGCTTTCCAGGAACGTTCATTTGCCGCTTGCCACAGATGTCGCCAGATATCCGTCCAATGACCTGAATCATCAGGACATTCTTTTATTTGCTGACGCGCTGCTTTGTAGAATTCTTCGTGCCGATAGGCGTTTGGCGTCCAGCGTTCTGTTTCTGTTTCCCAGCGTTGTTTTGCCCATGAGACACCATGTTCTGCGATCGCGGTAAAAGATGCTTCAAAAGCATTGAGCAAAGTCTGTCGTTCTACAGCAACTTTCGCTTCAAATTCTTGACGAAATGCTTGGAAAGCAGACCACTCGGCAACTAAATCATCCTCTGGTCGATCCAACTGCTTTAGCCACCAATTATCAAATTCCTCCTGAAGCATCTGGTCGATATCTTTTTCAATCTCGTCCCGGAAGCGGGGACGGGGGTCTTCACCCAGTAGCTCGAATTGCTCTTGATTTAGGGTGATTTCTGCTTTGCGACCCAATATTTCGACTTCAACAACAATCTTTTCTCCAGGCTGCAACTTAACTACCACACCCTGAAAATCACTAAAGGGGCCTGCGGTTATCGCTCCTACGCTTCCTGGTTTGAAATTTTTCATTTCCTCCCTCCTCACAGCATCGCTAAGCGGATGCGGGGTAAGCGCAGCGGTCTTGCAACTAGCACTCCTCGCTTGTCTGAAGTTCTCTTGTCAGGCTCTTAAACCATCTTAATTTTACTCTGATGACTGGCGGCAAATCTAAACTTTTGGGCATCCTTCTGCTAGGCTCGGAATCACTGCTATTGACTTTTTGTTTCCTGTACAGCCACTGATAAGCAATCGAGAATCAGAAATTAAATTTCATTTTTTTATGATTTTTATGATTGTAATTTTAAGTAAAATCTTCTAAAAACGTTGACAATCAAATCAAATAAAATATAATCATTGGTTTATATAGTTTTAATTTAAAAATAGTTGCATTTGTTATTTTCACTATCCTGAAATTAAAAATTTCTATTAATAAAGCTCAACGGTAAATACTGAAGTGCAAGCATTACTGTAACGCTCCGATCGCATCGTTGAGAGAATTAGCAACTCCAAACTAATTTAAGCGTGACCCATCTCAACAATATTTTCCCACGAGGAAAACATTCGTAGGCAATTTCTACCTTCATGCTTAGCTCTGTAAAGCGCTCGATCTGCTTGATGTAATAAATCTTGAGAATCAACTAAATTAACAGCACTAGCGATCGCGCCACCGATACTAATCGTAATGGGTAGCAGCAGATCGTTAGAAATCTTGAAAGGGCATTCGGCGATGCAAGAGCGTAAACTTTCACCATACTCTAAACCATTGTGCAGATTCAGTCCCAGGGTGATGCAGACAAACTCTTCACCGCCATAGCGATACAACAGGCTGCTAGGGCGTGCATTGGATTGTAGTCGTCCTGCGATCGCTTGCAGCACACAATCCCCCACTGTGTGACCATACGTATCGTTCACCCGCTTAAAATGATCCACATCAATCAGAAATACACACAAATAACGGTAGCGAGTATTCGCATCGCGGTTGCCGGCTTGCCGCAGCATATGAGGCAATGCCTGATCCATTGCCCGCCGATTTAATAAACCTGTTAACTGATCGGTCAGCGACAAAGATTCTAGCAATTCATTACGGGCAGTCAATTGCTGATTCGCTTGTCGCAGTGCCTGATTCGCTTCGCTCAATTCTTGCGTTAACCGCTGCAATCGCAATCCCGCGCCCACCCGCGCCCGTAATTCACTCATATCAATTGGTTTTGGGAGATACTCATCAGCGCCAGTATCTAAACCCTCCACCCGGTCTTTTACATCCCCACGAATCGTCAGCAAAATAAAAAATGCCAAAGATAATTCTGGATCGGATTTAACCTGGCGGCACACTTCCAGCCCATTGATGACTGGCATCATCCAATCACAAATAATTAGATGAGGGTGTAGCTGCTTTGCTTTCTTTAATCCCTCTTCACCATTCGCCGCTACTATGACTTCATGACCTAGAAGTTGGAGTGAGTTTTTGACGACTAACCGAACGCTAGGATCGTCATCAATAATTAAAATTTTTGACGTGGAACCAACCTGCGTCCCTCCAGACCGATTGGCGTGAAGAAGGACTGGAGTTTCACCCTCCACCCTCTCCCAGTCAATTATCTCAAACAAAAAAGATTGAATCTTTTGGAAATGATTTTCTATTTGAATTACCAATTGAGTCACTTCCTTAAAGTTTTTTTGTTGGCTCTGAAGTTCTAATCGGTCGGCTAATTTTTTTAATTTGTTGACGCCAACATTCGCACTAGCACCCCGAATTTGATGGGCTTTATGTTCAATCGCTTCAAAATTTTTAGAAAAAGTTGCTGATTTTATCGATGATAAGTTTACTTTTGTATCTTCTAAAAAGGCTTGTAGAATTTCGTTTCGCAATTTCAGATCCCCCAAGGTTATATCGTCTAAGCGATTTAAATCCACCCAGTCATTGACGCTTGACTCGTCCGGGTTGGCACTGGAGTCAACGGGAAGAATTTTACTTGTTAAATCTATAGATGAGGAGGCATATGAGGATGCGATTGCCTGCTTATTTTTAATAATAACTTCAATCCAATTTTCTAATTTAGCTGCCAACTCTTCCTCACGAACCGGCTTAAGTAGATAATCATCCATGCCGACCTTTAGACAGCGATCCCGATTTGCTTTCATGCCGTTGGCAGTCATTGCAATCAAGATTGTCTGTCGCGCATCACCTTCTAATTGACGAATTCTTTGTGCAGTTTCATAACCGTCTAGTATCGGCATCTGGCAATCGAGGAGGATTAGGTCATATTTTCCTTGGGATCTCATCCATAATGCTTCTTGACCATTAGCAGCAACATTTGCTTCATACCCTAACTTCTTTAACTGTTTAAATACAACGGTCTGACTCACAAGGCTATCTTCAACTAATAGAATTTTTAGGTATTCTTGCTGGGTCATAGAAATGATGAATGATTTCACTCTTGCCTAAATGAGCGGAAATTTATTGTCTGTATAATTACTTACATTAGCAGGCAATCTGGAACGTTCCAGCAGTTTCTTGCAATCGGCATTTTTGTGGATGTTAACAGAAAATTTGGGCGATCGCTCTTAGGGAAGCCATAACGAGGCAGGAGATATAGCGATCGCCCTCGATTTGAATAACTTTACAAATATGCATTGCTTTGAATACACCTGTAAAAATTAGAATGCTACCCTTCAAAAACGTAGATGAAAGCACCTTTACCCGAAAACGAACCAGAACGGATTCAAGCGCTACAGCAGTATGAAATCCTCGATACCGCCGCAGAACAGGCATTTGACGATCTGACGCTTTTGGCTGCACACATCTGCGGTACACCAATTGCCCTCGTCAGCTTAGTTGATACGGATCGGCAGTGGTTTAAATCAAAAGTTGGCATCACGGCTCAGGAAACTCCTCGTGATATTGCTTTTTGTGCCCATGCTCTCCTGCAAACCGACCTATTTGTTATCCGCGATGCATCCACTGACGAGCGGTTTGCCAATAATCCCCTCGTGACTTCCGATCCGAATATCCGGTTTTACGCGGGTGCTACTTTGTTAACCCCAGAAGGCTTGGCACTGGGAACTTTGTGTGTGATTGACTCCGTACCGCGAGATTTGAGTCCCCAACAGCGGGTGGCGCTGCAAGCACTCAGCCGGGAGGTGATGACGCAACTGGAGTTGCGACGGAATAATCGTGAATTGGCACAGGCGATAAAACAGCGTGACAAGGCACAAGAAGAACAGCTTCAATTCTTCACCCTGTCTCTAGATATGCTGTGTATTGCCGGGATGGATGGCTATTTTAAACGTCTAAATCCATCATGGTCAAAGACTCTCGGCTTCACCAATGAGGAACTTCAAAGCCAACCGTTTATCGAATTTGTGCATCCAGGCGACCGGGAAGCAACGATTGCCCAAGTGCAACAACTTGCTACAGGTATAGATACAATTTCTTTTGAAAATCGCTACCGCTGCAAAGACGGCTCTTATCGATGGCTATTGTGGAAAGCAACGCCCTTGTCTGAACAGCAAGCAATCTACGCAGTCGCTCATGACATTACCGAGCGCAAGCGTCATGAAGAAGAAATGCGGAATGCCCAGACATTTCTGAACTCAATTGTCGAAAATATTCCCCACATTATTTTCGTCAAGGATGCTCAAGAACTTAATTTTGTGCGTTTCAATAAAGCGGGTCAAAAATTAATTGGTCGTAATCCTGAAGAGTTGCTGGGAAAGAATGACTATGACTTGTTTACCAAAGAAGAAGCAGATTTTTTCACCGCTACCGATCGAGAAGTGCTGGCAACCGGAAAAATTTTAGATATCCCAGAAGAGCGGATACAGACAAAAGATAAAGGTTTAAGAATATTACATACTAAAAAATTACCGATTTTAGATGCCCAAGGAAACTCACAGTATTTATTAAGGATTTCTGAAGATATTACCAGTCGCAAGCAGGCGCAGGAGGATCTGCGAAAAAGCGAAGAATGCTTCCGCTTAGTCGTAGAAGGGGTCAAAGATTATGCAATTTATATGCTCGACCCCAAGGGATATATTGTGAGCTGGAATGCGGGAGCAGAAAGGATTAAGGGATATCGAGCGGAGGAAATCATCGGGCAACATTTTTCTTGTTTTTATGAGCCAGGAGAAAATCAACAAACGATCGCGCAAAGCGAACTAGAAATTGCGATCGCTCAAGGGAATAGCGTTGCCGAAGGCTGGCGTGTGCGGAAGGATGGTTCGCGGTTTTGGGCGCACGCTGTCGTAACCGCCTTATATGATGACGCTGGAAACCTGCGCGGATTCTCCAAAGTGACGCGGGACATTACCAACCACAAAAGGACACAAGAAGCATTAGCGCTGCAAGCCCGTCTCGCTCACTTCCGCGCCGAGGTGGATTCTGCCCTCACTCAAAGCGACACCCTGCAAAGCATTTTGCAGCGCTGCACCGAGGCAATGGTGAAGTATTTGGACGCAGCATTTGGGCGGATCTGGACGCTCAACCGGGAAGAAAGGATGCTGGAACTGCAAGCCAGTGCTGGGATGTACGCGCAGGTTGAGGGTTTATATCGCCGCGTTCCGATCGGCACCCTGAAAATCGCCAAAATCGCCCAAACTCGCCAACCCTACCTAACCAATTCTGTCGTAGACGATCCTCAGATTCTGGATAGAGAATGGGCGGTGCGGGAAGGAATGGTCGCCTTCGCTGGATATCCCCTGATTATTGAAGGCTCTGTAATGGGAGTGATAGCAATATTTGCTCGTCAACCCCTAAATGAATCCGTTCTCCAGTCGCTGGAATTTGCAGCGGACAGGATTGCCCTGTGGATCGAGCGTAAACAGGCACAAGAGGAATTAAAACGACAGAACTTGCGATCGCAATTATTTTCCGAAATTACCCTAAAAATTCGCCAGTCCTTACAACTCGAAGAAATTCTTCAAACCACCGTTACCGAAGTCAGAAAATCCCTCGCGTGCGATCGCGTAGTGATTTATCGTCTGGCAGCCGATAAAACGGGTACCATCGTCACCGAAAATGTCGTTTCTGGTCTGCCCGCCTTATTAGGGCAAACTTTCAGTGCGGAAATCTTCCCCGAAGCTTACCATGAGGACTACTGCCACGGAAAGATCAGGATCGTGGCTGACGTAGAAAATGCTGAGATTTCACCGTGTCATCGGGAATTTTTGCAGCATTTGGCAGTCAAGGCAAAATTAGTCATCCCGATCTTGCAGAAAAACGAACTTTGGGGACTGCTGATTGCCCACCAATGCACCTCACCCCGACAGTGGTCTAGCTTTGAAGTCGAACTGCTGCAACAACTCGCAGACCAAGTCGGCATTGCCCTGGCTCAATCCCAACTCCTAGAAGAAGAAACCCTCCAGCGCCAGGAACTAGAGATCGCCCGTCACCAAGCTGAGTCAGCTTCTCAAGCCAAAAGCGCCTTTTTGGCAAACATGAGCCACGAAATCCGTACCCCTATGAATGCCGTTTTGGGAATGACTGGGCTGCTTTTAGACACGCCCTTGACTACAGAGCAAAAGGATTTTGTTGAAACGATTCGCATTAGTGGAGATGCCCTGCTGTGCCTGATTAATGAGATTTTGGACTTATCCAAACTAGAGGCTGGAGAGATGGATCTGGAAGTTTTAGACTTTGACTTATCTACTTGTGTAGAAGAAGTCTTAGATTTATTAGCTCCCCAAGCTCATGCCAAGGATCTGGAAATTGCTGCCTTGGTCTATCGCAACGTTCCTACCCACCTCCAAGGCGATGTTGGTCGTCTGCGGCAAATTCTCACCAACCTGATTGGCAATGGCATTAAGTTCACCAACGCCGGTGAAATTGTGGTGAGGGCAGAACTACAATCAGACACCTCCCCCAATTCTCTTGGGAAGGGCGAATCAGAGGACGTGGTAACGATTCGCTTCTCTGTCACCGATACGGGCATTGGCATCACCCCAGAAAATATGAGCCAATTGTTTCAACCCTTTTCCCAGGTAGATTCCTCTGCCACGCGCCAGTATAGCGGCACCGGCTTGGGACTGGTCATCTGCAAACAGCTCGTCACCTTAATGGGAGGAGAAATTGGCTTTGAGAGCCAACCAGGGAAGGGAAGCAAGTTTTGGTTTACAGTGCCTTTCAAAAAGCAAGCGGAACGGATAACACCACCCATCCAAACTTCTACCAATCTAGCGGGACGGCGTCTGCTAGTAGTTGATGACAATGCCACGAACCGCAAAGTGGTTCGCTCTCAGGCGGCGCACTGGGGAATGCAAGTAGATGAGGCGGATGGTGCTGCCGCCGCCATGAGAGTTTTGCAAGAAGCTCTGGAGTGGGGAATTCCCTATGATGTGGCGGTGATTGATATGCAAATGCCCAATGTTGATGGCATTACTTTGGGCGAGCAAATCAAAGGAAATCCCATGCTGGCTAATTTACCCTTGATTATGCTCACTTCTGCCGATCAGCGAGGGGAGGCGCAACGGGCGACGAAGGCAGGATTTGCTGCCCATTTGATTAAGCCAGTCAAGCCATCTCGCTTATTGGATACCATTGTCTCCATCTTGGGGAAGCAAGAGGAACAGCGGGACAGAGGCAAAGAGGTAGGCAAAGAAGTAGAGGAGAAGAATTTTTCACCCCAACCTTCCCGAATTCCAATTCCCCAAAGCAAGTTGCGAATTTTGCTAGCTGAGGACAATCTGATTAATCAAAAAGTTGCCCTCAAGCAGCTAAATACTTTGGGTTATGAAGCCGATGTCGCTGCGAATGGGAAGGAAGTCGTAGAGTTATTGGAAAAAATTCCCTATGACTTAGTTCTGATGGACTGTCAGATGCCGATTCTCGACGGTTATGAAGCAACGCGAGAGATTCGGCGGCGACAAGGAGAAGGTTCGCGCCGTACCACTGTCATTGCCCTAACCGCTAACGCGATGAAAGAAGACCGCAAACGCTGTCTTGATGCTGGGATGGATGACTATTTGAGTAAGCCAGTATCAAGGGAACAGTTAGCATTGCTAATCGACCATTGGACGAAAGTCATTTTTCAAGATGCAAATGCCAGCAGTGGGGGTGTTGCCACACGGGAAGATGTAGAAACGCGATTCTCGTCTTTACAAGATTTAGTGGATTGGGAACATCTGCATCAACTTTCTGAGGGCAGCAGGGAGTTTGAGTTGGAACTGTTGCAAATGTTCTTCACGGAAGTTCAGGCTCATCTAGAATCGGTGAAAAGAGCGATCGCTATCAATGACTTTGATAGTCTTGCAAAAGAAGCTCATCACATCAAAGGTGCGAGTGCCAACGTCGGAGTAGAGGGGATGCGAAGCAATGCCCAAAAGCTGGAGGAACTCGCCTCCCACTACCAACTTGCAGGAACGACTGAGATAGTATCTGCGTTAGAAACAGCGCTCAGCCGCATTCAATCTTGGGTTAAGGAAATTTAAGGAATTGCTAATTGCTAGGAATTCCCCTTTGCTCCTCTGTGGTGATAACGACTTCCTTCGCAAAGGGGTTGTGAAAAAACGATCCGGTTTGAGGTGGCAGCATGGGATCGAGGACAATTTCTGCAAGACTTTTCCCGACACCTGTTAGGGGAATTGCTAGAATCACTCCTAACAATCCCCCCAATTTCGCTCCGAGTAGGAGAGAGACAAAGATAATCACTGGCGATAGACCTGTCAAATTGCCCATAATTCGGGGTGCGACCAAATTATCTTTTATCTGCTGAAGTGCGATCGCTATGGCTAAGACTTGCAGCGCCTGAAACCAATTGATAAACGCTACCACAATCACAACCGTGGCAATTCCTAAAGTTGCTCCGATAAAGGGAATGATTTCCATCAACCCAATAAAAACCGCAAATACTAGGAAGAATGGCACGTGCAATGCCCAAAATGCGAGGGAAAGAGTCGTTGCCATAAACACACCCAATAACACCTGACCCGACACAAATCGCTGCAAATTTCGTTGCAATGATTCTGTCAAACCATCTTTAATTTTGGATGAGAAAATACTCGTCAGTCCCCGCCAAACTCGCTCACCATCAATGAGCATATAAAAAGAAATAACGAGAATTAGAATTAAGTCAAAAAACCAGTTAAAAGTGCCTAATACTAAGCCAAAACCTCTGGTAGCGATCGCTTGGGCTTGCGCTTGTACTCGTGCCAACAACTCAGAAGCCAAAATTCGCACGTCAAACGGTAAATTGTGTTCGGCACTCCAAGCTTGGAAGGCGGCTAATTGCTGTTGTCCAGACTCTAGGAGCGAAGGTAAATTTGTCACCAATTGCCGCCCCTGATTAAACACTGGCGGTACTACAGTCAGACCAATGAGTACCAGAGTTAAGCCTGCTATTAAATAAACTAAGATTGCTGCCACACTCCGGGGCAAGAAAGTTTGCAAAACGGCAACAGCATAGTTAAGAAAAAATGCAATCAGTCCGGCGGTCAGCAAAATGCTAATCAACTCACCCACATATCTCAGAGCCAAAATCGTCACCCAACCGCTTGTCAGAACGAGCAGCCAAGTGATTAGAAACTGTTGGAGGGGTGAAAAGGCACGATTCATCTTTGCTCTATCTCAATGGGGGAGAGTGGGTCGTAGGACTCCTGCTAAAGTTATTTAGAAAAAACTTTGCTTTCAAGACAGCAGCCGCTCTTTGGGGGCAAGCTGTGAAAGTCTTTGCAGAGGATCTTAAACAATTTAACATCCATCTGCGAGGCAACGATAGAGAGGACGGGGTTTGCGCGTGAAGCGATATACTATTTTGTTGTTTGTCTGCAACAGATAAACTTCTGCCTCCTTTTTTGTAGCCTTAGCAAAGGGATGCGCTCTTCACAGCGAAACCGAGATCCCGGACTTCGGAAGAGTTGCCCTAGGATCTCGCTTTCGCTGGCATCTCACAACTCAAATCGGATTGCTATAGCAGTTCTTTTAAGAGCTAACGCTAGTTGTGAGTTTTTATCGGCAATGCGATCGCAAACTCTGTTCCTTGTCCAAACTCCGAAATTACCTCGATTTTCCCCTTGTGCTTTTCAACGATTTGGTAGCAGATGGAGAGTCCTAAGCCAGTGCCTTTACCTACCGGCTTCGTTGTGAAGAAGGGATTAAACAGCTTGTCTTTAATTTCCAAAGGAATTCCAAAACCATTATCTCGAATTCTTACCCGAATATAGTTAGACTTGAACCGTTCCGTGTGAATCAGAATCTGCAATTTTTCGGTTATTATTTTTTTATTTTGGATGGGAAATCCCTTGTTTATTGCTTCCGCTTCTTCCTGTCTCTCATTTTTGCTCTTGGTCTCTTCCAAAGCATCAATTGCATTACTGATAATATTCATAAATACCTGGTTGAGTTGAGCTGGGTAACACTCAACGAGAGGCAAATCTTCATACTCTTTGATTACCTCAATTCCCCGCTTAAGGCGGTGATTGAGAATCAACAACGTGTTTTCTATCCCTTCATGGATATCGACTGGTTTCATCTCAGATTCATCTAGCCGGGAGAAGTTTCGCAAAGACAAAACAATTTGCCGAATACGTTCAGTGCCCATCTTCATAGAAGACAGGATTTTGGTAAAATCTTCCGTAAGGAAGTCCACGTCAATTGCTTCAATCTCGTGTTGAAGAAGAGGGGAAGGGTGAGGGTACTGCTGCCGATACAGATGTACTAAATTAAGCAGTTCTTGCGTATAAACGTTAGCGTGTTCCAGATTACCGTAGATGAAATTGATGGGGTTATTAATTTCATGAGCGATACCTGCAACTAGCTCTCCCAAACTGGACATTTTTTCAGTTTGAATGAGTTGAGATTGGGTTTGTTGGAGTTCTTGAAGCGCTTGTGTCAATTCCTCGGTTCGTTGTTCTACTCGCTCCTCTAGTGTCTGACGAGCTAACTCTAGTTCGTGGGTATATTCTCCTACCCACTGCACTAGGCAATTTAGAGAGGTTGCTAATGACCCCACTTCATCCTCAGTGGTAACTGGACTGCGGAGGTCAAAATTAGATTCTTGAGTGATGGCTCTGGCAACTTGAGTGACTGCTTCGAGGGGACGAGCGATCGCACGAGCCGTAATAATCGCCAACGCCACCGCGATCGCCACTGACAGCAGCATACTCCCAACAATAATTTGCAGCCTTAGTGTCTCGGCTTGCCCAAGCTTGTTTTTTGCTTCTATCTGTTGAGATTCTGCTGTCTCTTTCAGCCTAGTTAAACTCTCTGCTAATCGGTCGAAACTAACAATGATATTAGTCGCTGTTTTGCTTGTGATAGAATTCAAGAACTTTTGCTGCGCTACCGAAATTTCTTCTGTTTTCAAGTTAGCTGGATCAATCTGCCGCCAGAGAAACTTAATTAACTGAGTGTAGGATTCGATATTGGTTTCATAACCATTCAATAAATTCTTTAAATCTGTAGGCTTTGTTGCTAAATTATCGGGGTAGCTGTCTATAAAAGAGTGGAATTCTGATAATATTGTCTGGCTCCGACTAACACTTGTAAAAAACTTAGCAGTTTCGTAGTCAAACCAAATTGGTTCTCCTAGTACAATAACCAGCCGCTGTGGGTGCGCTCGCAGTTCACCAACAGCATTTTCTAAGTTACTGAGGAGATTTTGCTGCTTCTCGGCAATTATTAGCTGCTTTTGAGCCTTCTTTTCGTAATAGTCTCCGCTAATTAGACCAATCGTTGTTCCTAAAACCGCTATGCCGATAGCCAAGGAATAACCGTAACCAATTTTTTTGGCTATACTCAAGCGCGGAATGAAGCGTCTTACCCAGTTTGTAGAAAATTTCAAGGTGTTCCCTTGGTTATCTAAGTTAGGCTTATCTGCAACCCCATGTCTTTTGAGATCCATTGAGGAAAGTCTAGAGGTTTAAAAAAACAAAAAAAATATCCAAAAATAGTCGAATCAAGCGATTAAAGCTATTGAACAAAACTACCTTGTCCAATAGCTTTATAGACCTCGCGAATCATATTGTAATCAGCATCATTCGCCGGAACTATCTGAGAGCCTTTGTACTTACCTTCCTCGACGGATAAAAGACTTTGAATTAGTTTGTCCTGATTTTTAATTGCGCGATCTCTCATCTCTTTAACGAATTCAGGAGCGAGCTTACTACTAGCAACAAATAAGTCCTTGGGGAGAAGCGGCCCTTTCACGATTAGCGGTAACTCACTCTCAGATAAGCCTTCATCTTGGAGGAATTTCTCATACTTAACAGTAGACCCTCCCCAAGCATCAACCTCACCTTTTTTCAAGGCGGGTAGTCCCTGACTTCCTAACATGAGGATTTTTAGGTCAGATTTAGGATCTAATCCAGCATCAATCAAAAACTTGGTGGGACCCAGATAACCGCTGGTTGAGCCTAACTGCCACATGGCAATTTTTTTACCTTTCAACTGTGCTACTGACTCGATCTTGCTGTTAGCAGAGACACAGATAGCTGCATGGTAGTTTGGTCGAGTGATGCCGATGACAGGAACCGCATTTGTCCTAGCACGCATGATTACATATTCCGAGGGGCCTGTGAGAACAAGATCCAGCTGATCTGACTGTAAGGCGGCGGCGGCGGCGATGTATGTTTCAACGGGAACAAACTCAAGTTTCGTTTCCAGTACCTCCTCTAGTGCCGTCCGCAATCCCCCATAATTACGCTGCAACTCTTCAAGGCTCGGAATCTCGGTTACTGTAAATCGGAGCTTTTCAGGGAAATTTCTGGCATTTGAAGGCGAATCTCTATCATTAGGGTTACTTGCTGCGGTACAGCTTGTGATTAATATTAGGGAATACCAAAAAAAATGGCGTCGCCGCATAATTTTTGCCAACAAACAAATAGAAATAATTCTAACTAATTAAAATTAGATTTTGGTTAAGAATAGGTCGTAAGCTATTTAACTCTAATCGTAGAATAAAAAATTAACTTTAAAAGTCTTATAAAAAGGTTTGTCGTTATTAAAGTTGCAGGCATAAGCGGCTGATTTTCTTGCAGAACGCGAGATTAAAGCCGCCCATATTTCTATGAGTATTAACCTTGGCGATAGCGAAGCGCCGACCTGTCGGTTCGCGCTTGTCTTACTGTAGGCGACGATACGACTTTATGGCGAGAGGAATGCGATCGCTTACACGAACCTCGTGTAGCGACTCCATCGCACGTTGTATTCCTTTGCAATTTCTAAAAGCCGATTACCACAACGCTGGCACCGGATCTTCTTCGGGTGGTAGGTCTACCTGCGATGGGGTATAAGGATTGCTGCGGGTTGCAGGTTGTTGTTGTTGTTGTTGTTGCTGTTGCGTTACTGGAGGGGTTGTTGCCGTAGGGGTTACGGTTGGAACTGGGCTAACCGTAGTGGTCGGTGTAGGAGAGGGCGATGGTGTTGTCGTTTGACTACCCGCAGGAACTACTTGCCCCGCACTCTCACTACCGAGGGGGAAGCGCACGCCCACGATACCGCCTAAAAAAATAGCAAGAGCTACTACGAAAATCACGCCTGGGATTATTTGATCGCGCATCGCTCAGCGGTAAAGGCTTACTTTAATTCATCTTAGTCGAGTCAAAAACCCTAAGCTGTTCGCTTAAGGAAATAACTTTGTGTATTTTCACGAATTTTCGGCTAGTGCCACTCACCCCACCGACGGATTTCCAGCCTGCTCCGTGAAAAAGCACTGTAGCGGCGGGGGTTCCCCATCCATGCTCACAGGCTTTGCGAAGAAAGATGGTTATCTAAACAGCATAGACTTTAGTCTGTGACCATCCTAGTAAGGTTAAATCTAGGGTAAATACTTTTGTACCACGCTCCAGCCGGTTAACGAAACCCAAGCTAATCCTACGAATAACACTAGATTGGTTGCAATATGAACCGAACGCGCCCAAGCTCGGTTGGGATTAATCAGAATTGCACTTCCCGCTGAGAGCAACACTAATACAACCACTGCCCACCCGGCAATCCAGTGCGCCGAGTGAGCGAGGCTGCCATAATGACCTAACGTGCCGACAATCCCAATGGCGAGCAGCAGCAAGACGAGAGCCACCAGAATTGCGCCAGTGGCGTAGTGAAAAAGACGCAACCATCGCGGTTGCGAACTTCTTTGCTGACGAGCCGCAAACATCCAACTGCCAGTAACTCCCAGCAATAGGTAGGCTAATATCGACAAGCCCATCGACCATGCAGCAATTTTCCAGAGCCAGAGAAAAGAAGGTAGATTCACTCGTTACTTACTTACATTCAGCTACAGCAGCATCTACTTTTCATCTTAAGCTGTTCGCTTGGTGCAATAGCAATCCTACTTTTAGCGGAGAGATACCAGCCCTTCAGCTCCCCGACTTCGGAAGAGGTGCCCTAGGATCTCGCTTTTACGAATCATAATAGGACTGCTAGATCGCTGAGAAAAAAGAATTTGTCTATCTACGTATACGAGAATTAACCAGTTAATTTCCCGAAAAGCTAATCGCTAATCTCTAAAAATCCTATAAAAAAGAGCTGTCGCTTATGACAACCCTGAAATTACTGAATTTTTTCAGCAAAACTAGCCAATATAAGCGGTTGTTAAAGATTCTACGGTTTCTAAATTTCTCTTTTTCTGGATTTCAAGCTTCCGGGTATTATCGTTTATTATCTTTTTTTCCTCATCGTGTAGGTCGATTGTATTCAACTCGGAATCATTGCCTTCACTGATACACAGGCGATCGCAGGGAATGGTATCTGAGAGGATGGCACTTGCCATCATCCCTGTATGAATTTCCAGATTCGCTTCGGGCATTGCTTCAAACACTAAGCGTTGTCCTGGAAAGACAACGCGCTCAAAGTACCAGTTCGGAATGTTAGAGATCCGAGCAATTTGAATGTGGCTTGTAGCATTAACGTAGCAGCACAGAATGCGATCGCTGTTACCAGAAGGAAGGGGATCGAGTATTTGAGCCATAACTGCTGAGGAGCTTTGCGCCACTGCCTAGGATTACCATAACTAAGCTAACATTCGGCGATCCCGGCTTGTTGTAAACACGAATACCAACTGAATATTCTGGTGAGATATCCCCCCAAAGTTAGAGGAAAAAATTCCCGTTTTAGTAACCTTTGCTACTGGCGATTGTAACGGCAATTTTCCGTGCTTAAGCTTCCGACTCGCACTATGACTCCCGGTAAAAATACCTCCCTCACGTCTCATGCCAGCATTGCCAGATGAAAATGCAAGCGAAGCCAAGGTTTTTCCAGGATAAGCAATGAATTGGTGCTGAATTTTGACTTGTTGTTGAGAACCGGCTGCCACTAGAGATCGATTTTGCAGTGTTCGGCTTTCTTTTTTGGCTCCAGAACCAAAATCAGGGCAAGACTGAGGATAGTCAATGTTATCGTAAAGTTATATAAAGACCTTTCAGAATCATTTCATTTATAGATACAGAGGTGCTGCTGTCGCCAGTAAGTCCTGCGGGTCAATGGCGGATTCACATCTAGTCGCTAAAGATACCAAACATGGCTCGAATCCTGAGAGCAAGTCATAGCCAGAATAATTTTTGAGAAAGCGATCGCATTTGTCGCTTTCCATCTCAGTAGTAGTAAATTTAGATACAAAAAGACACGATGAATAATCGAATTCTCTACGTCCGCCTCCCCTGCAACCCGATTTTCCCTATCGGAGTGGTTTACTTATCCGATCACGTACACAAGCAATTCCCAGAAGTCGAACAGCGGATCTTTGACTTAGGAACCGTGCCGCCTCTGGATTTCACTGGGGCGTTGGATACGTGTGTTGATGAATTCAAACCCACATTGCTGGTATTTTCCTGGCGCGATATTCAGATTTATGCGCCCGTGGGCGGCAGAGGTGGCAACCCACTCCAGCACGCCTTTGAGTTTTACTACGCCAAAAATCCGCTGCTGAAATTGCGCGGGGCACTGGGAGGGTTGCGCGTCACCACGGCATACTACACCGAACTGTGGCGCAACCTGGGATTAATCAAACGGGGACTCAAACGCGCTCAAAAATATCATCCAGAAGCCAAAGCCGTTGTCGGTGGCGGTGCTGTGAGCGTATTTTACGAACAACTCGGTAAGAGTCTGCCATCCGGGACAGTTGTTTCGGTGGGTGAAGGCGAAGCGCTGCTGGAGAAAATGCTGCGAGGGCAGGATTTTCGGGATGAACGATGCTATGTGGTGGGAGAGACAACGCCACGCGATCGCATGATCCACGAACGTCCTACGAATATCGAAAAAACCGCCTGCAATTACGACTACATCGAAACCATTTGGCCTGAGTTTCAATATTATCTGCAAGACGAAGATTTCTACGTTGGCGTGCAGACAAAGCGCGGTTGTCCCCACAACTGTTGTTACTGCATTTATACAGTGATTGAGGGCAAGCAGGTACGGATTAACCCAGCCGATGAAGTTGTCGCAGAGATGCAACAACTTTATGACCGAGGGATTCGTAACTTCTGGTTTACTGATGCTCAGTTTATCCCAGCTCGGAAATTTATCGATGACGCCGTTGAGCTATTGCAGAAAATCCTCGATGCTGGGATGAAAGACATCCATTGGGCAGCTTATATTCGGGCAGACAATTTAACGCCTGAGTTATGCGATTTGATGGCGAAAACCGGCATGAACTACTTTGAAATCGGCATCACCAGTGGTTCTCAAGAACTTGTGCGGAAGATGCGGATGGGCTATAACCTGCGAACCGTCTTAGAAAATTGCCGCGACTTAAAAGCAGCAGGTTTCAACGATTTAGTTTCCGTCAATTACTCATTTAATGTAATCGACGAAACGCATGAAACGATTCGCCAAACCATTGCCTACCACCGGGAACTAGAGCGTATCTTTGGTGCAGATAAAGTCGAACCGGCAATCTTCTTTATTGGCTTACAACCTCATACTCATTTAGAAGAATATGCCTTCGATCAGAATGTCCTTAAACCCGGATACAATCCCATGAGCATTATGCCGTGGACAGCCAAAAAATTACTTTGGAATCCAGAACCCCTCGGCTCATTCTTTGGGGAAGTTTGCCTGCAAGCATGGCAGCAAAACCCCAACGATTTCGGGCGAGAAGTGATGAAAATTCTAGAGGAAAAACTTGGTTGTGCCGACTTAGAAGAAGCCCTTGCGGCACCGATTCAGCCAAAAGAAAAACACCTAGTTACGGTATCTTAGCTTCATAAATAGCTAAGTAGCGATTGCCCACCCTAGCCTGCATTGCTCTTCTTCCCTTGCTCTTTGCGTCTTTGCGGTTCATTTAATAAAACCAAAATTATGTTAGAAGGCTCCATTCTGCAACAGCTAGAAGTTGCCCACAGATCGAGTAAAAGACCAATTCGATTTGGGGTGTACTACAAAAACACCCTCGTTGCCCTGTGCCATGCGCTAGAAGACCACATCTTAACGGAGGACAGTTCTCCCTTGACCATTGCCGCTTTTCAAAGAGGCAAATGGTATCTGCAAGAAGCCGATCGCTATGGAGACATCGCACAGAAAGCAGGTCAGATCGCAATTATGGCGGCGTCAGATTCGGGGTTTACCGAACACCCAACTAGCCAACGCCCAAACGTGGATTTAGTGGGCTTAGATCCCTCCGATCCGGTTGCCCAAGAGTGGCACTTAATCATCTTTTCGCCGACATACACGGCGATGGTGCTGTGTCAAGAGCTTTCGGAAGAAGATTATGGTGCAGCAGGGCTACCCGCGTCTGACTTGGAGCGCAAATTCTATGGGCTGTGGACGTTTGAGCCAGAGTTAGTGAAAGAAACGGTGGATATAGCGATCGCCCATATTGGTCGCTACAACCCGGAACTAGAGAAAAAACTCATCGCCTGCAAGGAGTCCATGCAGCCCTCCTTAGGAACCCCTCACAATCTCGGTGCAGTGGTGTCTTCCGTAGTGGAGTATCTCCAGCATGGGCAAGATGATATATCAACCGGCACCAATCTAGACATCCCCGCCGGATCTCGCCAACAAGCGCTGGATCGGAACTTAGTTTCCAACGAAATCCAGGCATTCTTGCGGATGGCGCAACTCATGGATATGGCAGATGTCACTAACCCAATGGCAGCAGCAGAAGTGGTAGCGTTCTCCGAAATGATCGGGCAAATGCTCGATTTACCCGCTTGGCAGATGAAACGCCTGCGCCTTGCCGGGTTGCTGCACCGCATCGATCCGTTGCAAGGGGCGGAAAGTGTATTGGCTGCGGCTAAGTCGAGTCGCTACGACGAAGAGGCACCGAGTTGTGCGCTGACTTGTCCGTTGGTGCCAGGAGCGCAAGTCTTGAGAAGAATGTCACAATTGCGGGCAGTTGCCCAAATCGTCACTCACCAAACCGAGTGGTGGAACGGGACGGGTGAGCCAGCCGGGTTAGCGGGTGATGAAATTCCCTTGGAATCGAGAATTTTGGAATTAGTCTCAGACTTTCAGTGGCGACTGGCGCAAGCGAGAAATGCCAATCCCGACAGCGAAGAGAATTTATCCAAAGCTTTAGAAGAGTGTCGGCAACAACAGGGCGATCGCTTCGATCCCAAATTGGTTGAAACGCTCTCACTCCTCGTCATGGGGATGCAACAGGGTTTGACTCTACCTGTCACGCCAAGCAAAGTGACGGCGGGAATGTGGCTCTTGGATGCAAATCTTTATGCCGGGACAGCAGTGCAACCATCCTTAATGGGCAATGGGTAATGAAAGTGATGAGTTATGAGTTTTGAGTGAAAAGAGAGCTTTTTAATGCCATACTCAGACGCGATAACCGCAAGCCTTTTACAACTTAAAACTTTTTTCCTCATTAGCAATCCTTCAATTAGCAATTAGCAATTAGCAAATGGACATTGAAGCAATTCGCTCCGGCAAACTCAAGCAACTGCCAGGTACAGATTTAGAAGATGAAGATTTTTCAGGAGTAGATTTGCGAGGTATCAATCTCGCCGGTGCCAACCTCGTCGGCACAAATTTTAGTGGCTCCAACTTGGAACGCGCCCGTCTTGATGGTGCAAATTTAATCGAAGCGCAACTTGTAGGCGCTGACTTGCGGGCAAACCTGCTGGGCGCTAACTTGATGCAAGCTGACTTATGCGGTGCTGACTTGCGCGGGGCAAATCTGCGAGGCGCTAACTTGATGGGAACCAAGCTTACTCAAGCGTCTTTTGCTGGTGCTTTCTTGAGCGGTGCCAACTTAATGAGTGTCAACTTGCAAGGCGTGGATTTGCGGAGCGCTGACTTGCGGGGTGTAAACTTGAGCGGAGCCAATCTGCAAGGTGCAGACTTAAGCCAAGCGGATTTACGTGGCGCTTTGCTTAGCGAAGCAAATCTAGAAGAAGCAGACTTGCGGGGTGCAAATCTTGCCGGAGCAAATTTGACAGGAGCAAATTTGCTCTGCGCTGAGTTAGATAGTGTTAACTTGACTGGTGTAACTTTGGATCGAGCTTGTTTGACTGGAACCTGTGCGGAGCGCATGGCTTCAAAAGCCTGAGAAAATCTCTGCTGCTAGCGGTTCTCAGTGGACTCAAAAAAACCTAACCCTCAGCCCCTTCCCACCTCTCCCTAACCCTCTCCTACAAGGAGAGGGAAGCCGAATAAATGTTTTCTACGGGGAAGGGGAGCCAGCCCCTCTCCAGCCTAAAAAAATTTAATCTTTGTTCCTGCCTTGTAGGGGAGGATTCGGGAGTGAAGAGGATGCCGGGGAGCGAAAAGTTTGAGCCTCGAAAAGCTTTACTTCATCTGTACATTGCGGTGATGATCGACGAAGCGAACCGACTACTGAAACAAGGAATTGAGCAATATCAGACGTATGTAGAAACAAAGGTTCTTACATCTCTACAAGAGGCAATGCAGTCTTGGCAACAGGCACTTAGCCTCTGTCGAGGCAGCGAAGCGAGTATCGTTGAGGGAGCGGCTTTAGGCAATTTGGGGGCTGCGTATAAGGCTTTAGGAGATTTACCTCAGGCGATCGCATTCTATCAACAGCACTTAGCGATCGCTCAACGTATCCAAGACAGGCGCGGCGAGGCAAATGCGCTGGGAAATCTGGGAAATGCTTACTACATTCTCGGTGAGGATACAAAAGCGATTGAGTACCAGCAACAACGGTTAGCGATTGTGCGGGAACTCCAAGATCGTCCAGGTGAGGTGCAAACGCTCTCGAATTTGGGGGCGGCTTATCATTCTTTGGAAGAACATATAAAAGCGATTCTCTGCTTTCACCAGTCAAAAGCGATCGCCAAAGAATTACAAGACGTTCGAGGGGAAGGACAGGCGCTTAAAAATCTCCGACTTGCTTACACCGCCCTCGGAGACTTGCCGGCGGCTCGCGATTACCAGCAGCAGTATCTGACAATCATACGGGAACTATTGGCAGCAGCCAAGGCAGATGACTTCATCAGCGGCGCGAAGATGCTGGGCATCAATCCATCTGAGGATTTTGCTGAAGCCGACTTGAGTGGTGTTAACCTTCGCAGCGCCAACCTCCGCAACGCTGACCTCAATCATACCAATCTCAGCAATGCCGATCTCACCTTTGCCGACTTGAGCCGTGCCAACTTAAGCGGTGCCAGCCTTTCCCATGCCTGCCTTTGTAATGCGAATCTGCGAGATGCTCATCTGTTGCACGCGAACCTTACTCAAGCAGATTTGCGGACTAAAATGCCCCGTGCCAATTTAACTAGTGCCGACCTTAGCGGTGCAAATTTAACCAGTGCATACCTTCCCAATGCCAATTTGACGAATGCCTCCCTGACGGCTGCCAATCTCAGCGATGCTGATTTAAGCGGTGCTAACTTGAGCGGCGCAAATTTCAAAGATGCTGAGCTTAAGCGTGCCGATTTCAAGGGTGCAAATGTGGAGGATGCTTTGTTTGAAGGAGTTTTGGGGCTTTCTGAGGCAATGAAGCTCGATCTCAAGCAGCGAGGGGCAATTTTTGAGGAGGACTAGCGATCGCTTCGCTACCTCAGCGTCACCACTCCAGCTATAAAATCAGCCACTAACCGCAGCATTTTCAGCCACTGTAAACTCATCAAACTTTCTTGAATCACTGCTTCAGCAACAACGATAAGATTAAACTTTTATCTATCCACCAATCTTTTTCTGCATAAATATTAAAAAATTTCAGTCTTGTTTTTTTATATAAATTGTCCAGATTTAATCATAAATCACTCCGACGATTAAACCGCAAATATTTGGTTGTTATTATAATTCAAAGAAAGCCTTGATTAATTTTCATACTTGTTAAGCGGATGTTTCATTCAATAAATCCAGACAACAATTTTAGGTTGGACGGTGTTTACACTTGTCCAGTTTGTCGGCACGGTGAGATTGCAGCAATGCCGTTAATGGAGGCATGGGCTTGTAACTTTTGTAATCATATTTTCACTGCCGATCCGATTCAACAATCTGTGAAAATGGCAGATAGCGCATCACCAATAACTTGGCGCTGGAATGGTCGAACTTGGCAAGGTGCCCATCGTAAGGGGAATGAGTTGGGTTGGGGTGTTGGGTTGGCAGCAGTTGCCTTAGTCTTATTACCGACTACTCTTGTTGCCTTGTCTACCTACTTTTTCCCCCCAATACCCGGTACTCCCTTATCTTGGGTGCCTACTCTTTGGATTGGGTTAACCTTTTTAGCTCATCTTGCTTTTGTCGTAGATGTTGTTGTTGAGTATTATCAATTTCCAGTCTTTGCTTACGTCAACGCAATCCGACGACATCTGTTAAAAGGAACAAATTTCTAAGTTGCTAGGACTCAACATTGTTCAACTCAACCTCAACAGTTCGTTTTCCCACCGTTACGCGATCGCCGGAAACTAACTGTCGTCCTCGCCTGGTTTCCAGGGTGCCGTTGACTAGAACAAAACCCTGTTGAATCAAAAGCTTAGCTTGTCCACCCGTCTGCGCCATCCCTACCCACTTTAAAAACTGATCGAGCTTAATTGTGCTGTCATTTACCGCCATAAGAAGTGTTGCACTCCAACGTAACCGTATTATGCTGAGGGCTAATATAGCAATCCTAATTGATATGGGAATAACAGTTTTTGGGTAAGTGGTAAAAAGTTTTAAGTTGGAAAAGACTTGCAGCGTTAGCCAAGCGAGGCGTTAGCCTAGCGCTGGCTTGTCACTTCGCGTCTGAGTTTTGAATGAAAAAACTCTTTTGCTGCCTCAGAACCCAACCGAGCGCTACAGATTTACCACTACCAAAAATTTCAGCAGTTGCGCCAAGCTACATTAACCAACCAGAAAAGGAGGAGTGGATGATCGTTGAGAAGGATGAACTGCTGGAGCGATATGCGGCGGGAGAACGAGATTTTAAAGGTGCAGACTTAATTGGAACCGATCTTAAAGGCGTAAATCTGAGTCTAGCGAACTTCCAGGAGGGATCGCTCAGCGAAACTGACTTGAGTGGAGCTAACCTGAGCCAAACCTCTTTAATGGAGGCAAGTTTAGGCACAGCCAATCTCAGTGGAGCAAATTTGAGCGGGGCGAATCTTAGTGGAGCGAATTTGTTTCGGGCAAATCTCAGGGGTGCCAATTTGAGCGGGGCAAACTTGAAAATGGCAGATTTGACAGAAGCTGACTTGAGCGGGGCAAACTTGGACGGAGCAAACTTTTGGGGGGCTTACCTGACAGGCGCGAAACTAGACGGTACCAACCTGCCAAAAGATACTTGTTCCTAAATTTACTGCCGAATCGGAATTTCGATGACGAACTCGGTTCCCTGCTCTGGTGCTGAATTACACTTCAAAACGCCGCCGTGTCTCTCGACGATGATTTGATAGCTGATTGACAAACCCAGCCCCGTGCCTTTACCAGTGGGCTTTGTCGTAAAGAAAGGTTCAAAAATTCTAGTGCGGATTTCTTCGCTCATTCCGGGGCCATTGTCGATAATCCGGATACTTGCTTTTCCGTTGTCGAGGACATCGGTACGAATCCGAATACAAGGCAGGGGAGCCGGGGAAGAGCCGAGCAAGGAAGAATGTAGCATCTCCTGTGCGCTGCCTCTTCGCGCCTCTGTCTCCTCCAGGGCGTCAATCGCATTAGAAATGAGATTCATAAATACTTGGTTGAGGAGTCCGGCGTAACACTCTATGGATGGCAAATCGCCGTATTCTTTGAGAATGGCAATCCCCGTATTGACTCCTCTGGATTTCAAGCGGCTGTGGAGAATTAGTAGCGTGCTGTCAATGCCTTCGTGGATATCAACTGCCTTCATCTGGGCTTCGTCAATCCGCGAGAAGTTTCGCAGGGACTGGACAATTTGCTGAATGCGGTCAGCCCCGATTTGCATGGAGGATAAGGTTTTGGGGAAATCCGAAATTAAAAAATCCAGATCGATTGCCTCAGCTTCCTCTTCAATCTCAGGCACTGGCTGGGGATAATGTTTGCCATAAAGCTGTAGGAGGTTTAGCAAATCTTGGGCATATTGATTCGCATGAACCAGATTGCCGCAAACAAAGTTAACTGGGTTGTTGATTTCGTGGGCAACCCCAGCAACTAACTGCCCTAGACTAGACATCTTTTCACTTTGGATCAGAAGCGTCTGGGTTTGTTGTAGTTCGCACAGAGCTAATTGCAGATGGTTCGCTTGTTGTTTGAATTCTACTGCCGATGCTTTTAAGGCTGCTTCAGCAGATTTTCGTTCGGTGATGTCGGTGACGAAGCCTTCGCAGTAGAGTAAGGCACCGGCGCGATCGCATAATGTATGACCGAAGCACTGCTCGTCCTTAGTGTATGCCACACTATAGCTGCTTACCGTTTCGTATTGCTTTGCAGATCGCAGCTCTTGGCGTACTGCCCGTGCATTTTCCGAAATCCAGATGATGCTGCCGTCTTTTCGATAAACCTGAGACTCAAACCCACTCACCGAACCGTGTTCTTGCAGTAAATACAGAAATTCGTCACGCCGATTGGGATCTACATACAGCTGGCGCTTGATGTCCGTCAGATGGGCAATTAGTTCCTCTGGTGAAGCGTAGCCGTAAATCCTTGCCAGTGCTGGATTGACGCTAATGTAACGCCCGTCCGGGGTTGTCTGAAATATTCCCTCGACAGCGTTTTCAAAAATACTCCGATACTTTTCCTCTGCTTGCCGCAAAGCCTCTTCCACCTGCCGACGCTCGGTGATTTGATGGGCAAGTTCTCGATTCGCTTGCTGCAACTGCATCGTTCGCTTGACAAGCTTTCTCTGGACTTTTTTCCACCGCTCCACCCAGCTAGAAGCATCAATTGGCACATTGTCACGGCTTAGGAACATGGGACGTCTCAGAGTTTAGTTAGCCAATACTCGTAGTATGAAACCATCCGAGAAATTACTGGGTGATAGCACTCGCGTTTGAAGTGTGATCTTTTATGTGATGATTTGGTGATATAAATCCATTTTATTTGTGATGTAGATCGCTGAAATTACGGAGACAATTGTTGTACCTGGAACGTTATTTCAGTCAATTGCGATGTGGGGAGAAAAATTGATACTGGGATTTCGACTTTTTATGAGTAGATTGAAAACGCTTAGTTTGGTTGGCGCGATCGCGATTATGGGGAGCGGCATGGAGTTAAAAGCGATCGCTGCCCGGTTAACAAATTGGCGATTTGACCCAGCGCTGAATCAGTTAGAAATCACTCTGGATGAGGGAACGACGCCGCGTTATTTTCTTCTGGCTCAACCGTCTCGGATTGTTCTGGATTTACCCAATACTCAAGTGGGAATGGTGGAAACTCAACGAAGTTACTCTGGCCCAATCCGCCAAATTCGAGTCTCTCAGTTCGAGGCTGGCATTACCCGAATAGTGCTGGATCTCGCACCAGAGGTAGTTTTATCCCCCCAACAAGTGCAATTGCAAGTAGAACCTGGGAATCGCTGGGTATTGCGTCCCCTGATTGCTAACGTTCTCGCTCCAGAAGCAGTGCCTCCCAGCAGGAGCGGGGTTTCTCCGTCCCTGCCTCCCCCTATCTTCCCAGAGAAACCAACGCCGGGTGTCGTGAGTGTGCCGTCTCTGAATAACTCAAGTACGTTACCCAATTTAGCGACGCCAACAGTTCCTTCAGGGAGAATTGCGACGAATAATCCTGTGTTAGTGAGCGTACCTGCTCTTTCTGGCGCGATCGCTACAGCACCACCAGTAACCGTGAGACAGCCTCAGTCTTCCTCTGCCACCAGAGTGGTTGAATTTGGTCAACCGTTGCCGATGGAGGAAAATTCCTCCCAAGTGCCTGCAAGGAGAACCAGAGTAGCCCCAGTCCCTTCTCTAGAAGCGGGTGCGTCCGTACCCATGTCTATACCTGCCACACCGACAACCGCCGCACCGAGAACCACCGCCTCTCCAATGGTTGTCGTGCCGCCCCTACATAAGACGGCGACGGTTGTGCCCGATCCTTCCAGCTCCACATCGGCACCGATACAAGCGCCAACGGCATCTCTAAATCCAGACATTCTGCTGCCTTCTGGCACTCCGCTGAGCCTGCGTTATCCGGGCGACAAGGTTTTAACACTGCGAGATGGTGTCTCGCGCCAGGAAGTGTTGCTGCTAGAGGAAGAAATACGCGATCGCACTGGTAAACTTATCGCCCCAGTTGGTACGCAGGTGATTGGACGCTTTGAGATCGACCGGCGCGGCAGTCGCTTTATTACCCAAGCGATTAGCCTGGGTGGACGCAATTTTCCCCTTCTCGCCCAATCAGACTCCCTAGACGGCAACCGTCAAGTTTCACAGAACCGAGTTGTCCGGAATTCTGCCATTGGCGCTTTAGCCTTAATTCTATTAGGAGGCTTTTCAGGCGTCGGTTTGTTGGGAGGCGCTGCCGCCGGTGCTGCCACCACCTATCTGACAGCTCCTCAAACCGCTATTATTCAACCGAATCAAATACTGCAAGTTCAGCTCAGCGAAGATTGGCGGTAAAGTGAGTTGCTAATGGCAAACAAAGGCGATCGGTAATGGGTTATTGGAACGAACAAATCCTGATTACCAATCCCGATTACCGATTAGCCATTAGCCATTCCCCTTAGAAATTATTTGTTTCCGGCGGCGGTGCGCCTGCTCCTGGCTGATTCAGGAAGAAATTCTGGGCACCATCATTCTGATAGATGCAGCGGATATCTGGTTGCCCGTCCAAACTGCCGGTATAGCCAAAGGTGTTCATCCGGTTCTTGCAATCCCGCACCTGATCTGCTGTTACCAGCTTTCTTTGTTCCAAAATAGACCAGTTGTTACTACGCAAAACACAACCCGGTCGCATATTGGGCTGCGAAACGTAAACGTTAAAGGGATTTAGGGTTACATAGACGCGAGTATCCATCACCATCGCGCTGGCTCCAAACTGCACGCAAAGCTCAGGATTCGGCGCAGCACGGTCAATGAAATCACGCGATGCGACGTTTTCTGGGCTAAACGTCGCTGTAGAGCTAAAGCCAATCCCTACCCCGATTCCCAGAACGAAGACGCCGCCGATCAAAGCGATGGAAGTGTAATTGAAAGGGGATGATTTAGCGGATTTAGGGGCACTATAGGGAGTATCGGCAGGGTATCTAGATTTACGTTTCATCGTCGCTTAGGTAATTTCACGCCTACTGGACAGGGAGTAATCAAACTGCTCTCCTTTCTCCCAGTATGGCTATAGATTGTGCCGCTAGGCGGAAGGGAAGAGAAGGGGAAAGAGGAAGGGAAAGGGGCAAAGAGGCATCGAAGAGTTTAAAACTACAGTTTCCCCAGCTACCAGAAGCGATGCATCGCGTCTCTACAAGATTTCTTGCAACTGTAGCTGCTTTGCCTCCCCAGTGCTTACTCCTCGCTCGCTAAGTTTCTACTTTCATTCAACAATTGGGAGTAGGCATGGGCGACATCTTTGAGATGTTGATATTCTTCTTTCATTCGTTGATACTGCAACTCAAAAGCCAGATGTGAGACGATAAGCCGATCGGGATTGTACTCAGCTACCTTAACTCCAATTAAAGCCTCTCTAATTAAACGAACATATATTTTTTGTAACTGTTCGGCTTTCCTTAACAGCTTTTCAACCTCAAGTAAAGCTTTCTCATAGGTAGCTACTTGGACAGAATACACATCAGAGGTAGAGACTAAATCAGCTAAGTCATTAATTTTACGATATTGCTCCTCAAGTACGGACATTTCTGGCTCTAATTGCCAGTGTTCGTGAATGATGGGAGCTAGTTCTTTGATGGTAGTCAGCTTTGGATCGTTCGTTTTAGAGTTCTGCTCGATCACCTCCACATCATTGAGGGGATGCCAGGAATAAATATATTCAACATCCCCTTCAGGCGTCAGTCTGGGAAAGACAACTTGGACTCTATTCTGACGCCTAACCATCAGCGGAATTCCATAGTTTTTTAGAGGTAAGCTGGGATACTTCTGTTCTGCACCTTTCACCAAAACAACAGTATTATTTTTAATTTGTTTAATCTTGGCTTTCCGTTTTTCATTAACCAGATAGGCAATGACCAAAGGTACAAGTATTACAAGAATGATTAGAAATCTTTGCAGCACAGCGATCGCCTCCAGCCTCCATCTGTTGCACGGGAAGGTAGTCGTTGATTTATTGTGACTGATTTTGCCTTCGACTGACGAGTGTAGGAAGAACAGGGGTGTGGAGGTACAGAGGTGCAGGGAGAGGCACAGGGGAGAGGTGCAGGGGAGCGAAATCTCATTGCCTCCTCGCCTCTGCTTGGCTTCTGTCCCAAGCTAGGTGGGGACTGGATTAAATGTAAAGTAAAAATTAAGCAGTTCTCTGTTGTTGGCTTGCATCTGTGAAATCACAAACGTCGCTACATCTGGGCAAAACCTTAAAAAGCTCCCAGTTTCAAACTCTGATTGCCGATAGTCTCACCGTTTTTTGGGGGGATTGGTTAGATTTACGTGTCCGAATTGTGCAGGTGGCGGCGTCTGGGCTAATATCGCCTCTGATTTACATTCTGGCGTTTGGATTGGGGTTGGGTAGCTCTATCAAGCCTGGTGTGGGGATTAGCGGTAATTACAATAACTATCTGGAATTCATTTTGCCGGGGATGGTGGCGCTATCGTCGATGGTGATTAGTTTCACCGGCACGACATTTTCCATCTGTGGCGATCGCTTGTTCTCGAAAACTTTTGAAGAAATGCTGCTGGTACCAGTGCATCCTCTCGCTTTGCACTTAGGAAAAATGCTAGCTGGTGTGGTGCGGGGATTAATGACGGCGGGTTCGGTGATTTTAGTGGCGGTACTCTTTACTGGCAAGGTTTGGAGTTTTTTGAACCCTTTGTTTCTGCTGCTGGTCGTGCTGAATTGCGCGGTGTTTGCTGGGTTGGGTGTGATTGTCGGTTTAAGCGTGCGATCGCTCGAAGCGGTTGGTCTTTACAATAATTTTGTAATCATCCCCATGTCGTTTTTAGGAGCAACATTCTTCGATCCCGCCACTCTCCCGGCTGCCCTCAAGATAGTTGTCTATCTGTTGCCCCTGACTTATACCAGTATTGGCTTACGCGCCGCAGCTTACTTGCCAATGTCGCAGTTTCCCTGGTACTCGGTGCCGATTTTAGCGGTGATGGCGATCGCGCTTTCCTTCGTTGGTGCTTATCAATTTGCTCATCAACAAGATTAATTGGTTCAGGAAGGGTGGGCACTGTCCACCTTCCTGAACTAATCAGCTAACGATAATTGCGTCGAAAAGTTTCAGAAGTTTCAAGTCCTCAAAAGCCTGGAAATCGCGGTATTTTTCCAGCTCCTGCTTGCTTTCCGGGAAAAAGATACCAAGCCCCGAAAAATTTTCATATTCTGGAATAGGGCGAAATAATGTACCATTTCGTTTTACTTTATAAATGATTGAATTATTTAAAAAATCAACGAATTCATTGTATCTATTTTGATTTGCGCCTGACTGATTGGTGATAGTTTGAAAAAATGAGACAACATCGACAAACCGTTCGCCCATATACTTATAAGTTGTCAGATTGCTCAAATTTATATTTTTTATATTAGCTGCCAGAACTGCATCAATAAGCGGATTAATTTTTGCAGATAGTTGCGTGATAGCACGATTATTGATAGCGGTATAGCTATGGTACATATCGCTAGATTCAAACTCCATAATCTTTACTGCTAGCTGTCCTCCACTAATTTCTGGTTGACGCCCCAAAAAATTAAATAATTGCTCGTAATAATAATTGGGAACACCTAGCAGTAATTGGGAAGAAAGAGTATATTTCGCTGTATCTCGAAAAGTATAGTTGGCTTCAATAGTTCCTTTATTGCAATTTTGAAAGAAAACTAACTCTACCCGCTTGCCTACTTGCTGATTAAAATTTGCGATCAGACCGCTTAATTTTTGGATATTCATCCACTGAGTTTTTAAATTCAAGCCTGGTTCAGGGTGTTCATCTGGGCTAATTTCATCTAAACGACCCCCATGTCCTAAGAATACAATTGCCCATTTTTTAGCTTGAAATTGCGACTTAGCCCAATTAAGATATTCAGAAAAAGCTTCTTCACTGGCGCTGTTTGCTGTATTTAAGCTTTGAGTAGAAATATTTCCTTTAGTAAGGATGTTTCTTGAAATTTTTTTAGCTCCGCTAAAATCAGATTGTATCGCTACAAGAATATTATCGCTATTCACACTTTTGGCAAGCATATCCATAATAGAACGGCCAAACTTTGAGAGGTCGTTATCATAAGGCATCCAATATAAAAAAATCCATTCGTAGAGTCGCTTATTGCTCATGCTTGTAGCAATAATATCTGGCTGATTTTGACTGAGTAAAATCAGGTTTCCTAAAAAGGATGCACTACCTAACGCCGAATACTGAAGCAACTTTCTGCGCTTCATAGAGCTAGTAACTCAGTAGATTATGGATGAATGCTTCGATGTTAACCCCTGGCAAAGCAAACTCGCAAGAGCAAGCGACACCCTTTCCTTCGTCGGTGCTTACCAATTTGCTCATCAGCAAGATTAAATTTTGAACTGCCAAAATGCTAAGGATGCTCAGAAGAGGATTTAATTGCGATCGCTCTGTTGACTCAGCCTTTACCTCAACCGAGTCGCTACCTGCACTCGGCTAGTGGAGTGCCATCTTTGGTCTTTCCAGATATCAAAAACATCATTGTTTCGACTATCAACTCGATGACATCCCATCCAATGCTTGTCATCTCTGGCTCGTAAAAATGTTGCAGCCTTGACTCGAATATCATTATGCCATGTCTTATCATCAACTTTCCATACCTGGAAACAATGATGATTTATAGCGGTTCTCAGTTGGATGGCATACAGTAAGGGAGTAGCCCAGCCTGCCAGACAATCGCCGATCATGAAAGCCTACTCGCTTGACCTACGCCAAAAAGTGATTGATGCCT
>NZ_JAMPKG010000033.1:0-67551 GCF_039962015.1 Trichocoleus sp. AS-A1
TATGGGAAATACTTTGTGAGGTAAGGATTGCAAATCGCCTTGCTTGAACTGTTGCGCGAGTTCCTCAAACATGGATGGGACTAATTCTGGAGTTTGTCGCCTGATTTCACCTAAATCGAAGGGAAAATAGGAAACATCCGGTCTCACTTCGCACACCTGTTGTTCATCCCAGATGCCAATTTTGCCAATTTCGATAAACCGACCGTTTTGACCCAAAACCTCAAAATTTTTGGCAATAAATTCGCCGTTTAAACTGTTGAGAATAACATCCACACCCTGTCCGTTTGTGAGACTCTTTATCTCATCGACAAAATCTAAACTGCGGGAGTTCATCACGTATTTGACTCCCATTGCTTTGAGGAATTCCCACTTACTCGGACTCGCGGTTGCAAAAACTTCCGCCCCAGCTTTTTGAGCTAATTGAACTGCTGCTTGACCGACACCTCCAGCGGCGGCGTGAATCAAAATGCGATCGCCCGATCTGATTTTCGCTAGATGATGCAACCCATAGTAAGCCGTTAAAAAAGCAAGGGGAATGGTTGCGGCTTCTGCAAAAGTTAAATTATCTGGTTTTGGAACGATAAATTGAGCCGGAATCGTGACAAAACTTGCGATCGCATTATGCACCTGCATCACCGCCATCACTTCATCGCCAACGCGATAGTTTTTCACCCCTTCTCCCACAGCAACTATCTTTCCCGCACATTCAAATCCAAAGCTCATCTCGCTGGCAGAAGTAATACCCAAATGCTGTGCGTAATATTCTTTGAGCATTCCTAACGCATTCAGCACGTCTCGAAAATTCAGTCCTGTGGCGCAGACTTGAATTTCCACCTCTCCCGCTGCTGGCGATCGCCGCTGCATTGGCATTAAGGTAAGATTTTCTAAACTGCCGTAGTTAGATGTTTTCAGTTGTACGGGTTCTTGAGATTTACTAACAGCTTCGACTTTCTGAGAACGTCGTATCAATCTGGCAACGTGACGGACTCCCTGACGATAAGTAATCTGATTTTCTGAATCTGGGAAAAGCGTTTCATTCAGCAGAATATCGATTTCACCTTCTGCAAGCGGTAAGTCAAGACAAGTGCAGTGCAATTCCGGATGCTCCATTGCAATGACGCGCCCTAATCCCCATAAGGGTGCTTGTTGTACTTGCAAAGGAACGGATGCAGGTTGTACGGGTTGAGTTTCTTGAGTGACTAACCACAAGCGAGGAACCGTTGACCATCCCGTTTGAGTTAAACTCTGAACGAGATGCAGCACGCTACCACAATTCACGACTTGGTTATCTTGTAAAGCAGTTACAGAGTTGATGTCTGTCTTTTCCAAACTCCATAAATGAACGATTCCTCGACAAGGAGATTGATTCTCAAGAGCGATATCCTGTAACAAATGTTGGAAGTCTTCTAGTTTGAATGGATTGATGCGATACTTTCCATCTCCAACTTTTTCGTAACCACTCCCTGGAGACACCAGAATGCAATTCGCACCCAATTCTTCGAGTTGTTGCGATAACTTTAATCCAATTCCGTTTGTATCGGTAAAAATCAGCCAATTGCCTGGTGTCTCAATATTGTTCGGATAAAGCGAACCTAGCCCCCCAACGCCACTTGCTACAAGGGAAGGAGGAGAATTTAAAGCCTGTCTCCTTGAAGGAGAAAGGTTCGGAGAGAAGTTTTCCAGATCGCGTGGTTGTGTTTTCCATACAAACTCATACAGCCAATCGCTGGTATCCTTCTTTCGGAGACGACGTAACAACACTTGACGATTCGTTCTCCGAGACTGCCGACCGATTACTTCGGCAATGACTTCTCCATTTTCATCAAATAGAATTAAATCTCCAAGGGTGCTTCCGTCTGGCGAGGCATCATTTCGCTTTTTAGCATGACACCATAGATGAGTAAACCGACTGGGACGCTTGTAAAACTTGAAGCGCTCGATGTGAAAGGGAATATAAATATAATCGCTGTTTTCTAGTTCTTTAAACCATAAAATCGCTAGAGTTTGAAAACAAGAATCAATTAAACCCGGATAAAACTGGTATCCGCTCAAAATATCATCTGGCAACTGAGGAATTTGCATCTTTGCTAAAGCATCTTCCTTTCCCAGCCAAATTGTTTCTATCCATTGAAATGAAGCTGCCCAGTTGTAACCCATTTCGATAGAGTTTGCGTAAAATTCCGAGCCAGAAATCTCCTGTTGACACCGCTGCCGAATTTCTTGCCAATTCACTGATTCAGAAGCTGTCACTGTCATTGATTGGGAGTAGCATACTTTTCCAGTTGCGTGTAGACTCCAGGAATTAGCATCGTTTTGATCGGCTCCTTTTTTGAGGCTCGCTAATTGGAAAGTAGTTTCTTCAAATTGAGAATTCAGTACCAATTGAACGAGCTGGCTACCTTCTTCAGATAAAAGCAAAGGATTTGGAATATATAAGTCTTTAATCTCGCAAGATTCTGCGCTAAAAGCTTCCTTAACCGCCGAACAAACCATTGAAATATGAGATGCGGCAGCAACTACTACTGCCCCATAAATTTTGTGATCCTTGGCATAGAAAGGTGAGTTGGGGCTAAATCGAGACTCAAAGCGGATTTCTTGAGAAAATGGCAATCGCAGACGTTGACCGAGTAGAAGATGGTATTGATTGTCTAGAGAAGGTTGAGAAGTTGCAGTTGCCTCTTTTTCTTCTTTATGAGGAGGTTCCATCCAAAAGCGTTTTTTCTGCCAGGGATAGGTTGGTAACGCGACTTTACGACGTACATAATCCCGGTCAAAACCCAACCAATCTACTTTAATTCCACGCCCGTATAATTCGCCTATACTTTGCAATATTTGCTGCCAATCTTGTTGCTCCTGCTGTAAGCTCTTAAGCCAGAGACAAGGAGAATCTGCATCAAAATTTGGGATACATTGGCGACCCATTCCTAACAGAATTGGTTTTGGTCCTAATTCGAGGAATATTTCATAGCCTTGTTGATGAAGTGTTTCCATACTTGTTGCAAATTTTACGGGTTTGCGGATATGACAACACCAATATTCCGGCGTGGCGATTTCAGCAGTCGCCTGGGTTCCCGTGACGTTAGAAATTAAAGCAATTTGCGGTTCGGAGTAAGTCACTTGTTTGGCAAGTTGCTCAAAATCCGCTAGCATCGGTTCCATCAAGGGGGAGTGAAAGGCGTGAGAAACTTGTAAATATTTTGTTTTTAATCCTTGAGTCTCTAAAGTGGCACAGATAGTTTCTATGGCTTGGTTGTAACCGGAAATTACAATACTTTGTGGGCCATTAATAGCAGCGATCGCTACTTCGGCTTTATAAGGTTCAATTGCCGCTAATACTTGTGCCTCTGTCGCTAGAACTGCTAACATTTTGCCATTCGGAGGTAGAGCCTGCATCAGTCGTCCCCGTGCGGCTATGAGCTTTAAGGCATCGTCTAAGCTGAATACTCCGGCAACGCAAGCAGCAACATATTCACCTACGCTATGACCCATTACTGCATCGGGAATAATGCCCCAAGATTTCCATAATTCAGCTAAGGCATATTCCAAAGCAAATAAGGCGGGTTGAGTGTAAGCAGTTTCGTCGATTTTAGATGGGTTACTATCCGATTCTGGATACAGAATAGAAAGCAAGGATACATCCAAAGAAGGTCGCAAAATTTTATCGCAACGGTCAAGGGTCTGACGGAAAGTAGGTTGGGTTTCGTAGAGTTGCCGTCCCATGTTGATATATTGGGAACCCTGACCTGTGAATAAAAATGCAATTTTGGGAGATTTACCGTGTACTTGTGCGTGTGTCAGTCCGCTAGTTTCTTCCCCTTTTACAAAAGCCCCTAGCTGTTCTTGTAACTGCACAATTGATTCAGTAACTACCGCTAAACGATGGCTAAAGTGAGTGCGTCCGCTATTAGCTGAAAAACAGATATTAGCTAGGTCTTCTGTTGGCTCTTTGATTAAAAGTTCCTGATAATGTTGTGCTAATTCTCGCAGCGCACTTTCAGATTTAGCAGAGAGAGCCAAAAGATGGGAGGAGCGCTCTATTGTTGCTAACGGAAATTTAGAATTAGTAGGTGCTTCTTCTAAAATGATATGAGCGTTCGTACCGCCAACTCCAAAAGAATTAACCGCCGCACGGCGGGGAGTGCCGTTAGTTTTCCATTCAGACAACTGGGTATTGACATAAAAAGGGCTATTGGCAAAGTCAATACTGGGATTGGGCTGTTCAAAGTGGAGACTGGGCGGGATTAATTTGTGTTTAAGAGTCAGCACAGCTTTAATAAGTCCCGCTACACCGCTGGCAAAAATCAGATGTCCGATATTGGTCTTGACCGAACCAATCGCACAGTATTGTTTTTTTTGTGTTTTGGCTGCAAAAACTTTAGTTAATCCGGCAATTTCGAGCGGATCTCCCAGTGCCGTTCCCGTACCGTGTGCTTCAACATAAGTAATGGTTTCGGGGTCAACTCCGGCTAATTCCTGAGCCTTGGAAATCGCTGCGGCTTGACCGTCAATACTAGGTGCTGTAAAGCTTTCTTTCACAGAACCATCATTATTAATTGCTGAAGCTTTGATTACAGCATGAATGCAATCTCCATCGGCAAGTGCTTCACTGAGTCGCTTTAAAAGGACAATTCCCACTCCATCACCATAAAAAGTTCCCTCTGCTTTAGCATCAAAAGCACGACAATGACCGTCGGGAGAAAATATCATCCCCGGTCGATAAACATAACCAATTTTTTGATGAACTCGGACATTCACTCCACCCGCTAGCGCCATATCGCATTCGTTATTGAGCAAACTTTGGCAAGCTAGGTGAACCGCGACCAAGGAAGTCGAACAGGCAGTTTGAACGTTAATTGCTGGCCCTTTTAAGTTGAGTTTGTAAGCCACCCGCGTTGGTAAACTATCGTGGGCGTTTGGTAATCTAATATGCCAAAGCTGGGTAAATTGCTGAATTTCTGAAGGGTTAAGGTGGGGATAAATGTTGTTTAACAAGTAACTGCTTAAACCTGCACCTGCGTAAACGCCAATCGCACCTGGATAAGATTCTGGCGCATAACCAGCACTTTCGATGGCTTCCCAAGCGTGTTCTAGAATTAGTCGCTGTTGCGGGTCTGTTAGGGTGGCTTCGCGATCGCTCATCCCAAAGAAAGCTGCGTCAAACAGGTCAATATCTTCTACAAAGGCGTTGGCTTTGACGTAATTGGGTTCGCTCAAAAATGTTGGGTCTACTCCTGCGTCGAGGAGTTCCTCCTCGGTGAAATGGGAAACAGATTCCACCCCATTTTTAAGATTTTCCCAGAATTCATCAATATTTTTGGCTCCTGGGAAGCGACCCGACATTCCGATAATAGCGATGGCATTGCGATCGCCTTTGGCACTGCGCTCCGCGCAATCACTTGGCTGGAATAACTGTGGTTTTTCTAACATTTTTTATATTAGTAGTAATTTTAAATTTGAATACTGATTTTTTGAAATTAATCTGAATTAACTTGTATCAACACAATCAAATCATACTAAGTTAAGACTTTTAATTCTAAGTGCGATCGCAAGCAGGTGCAAACATACTGTATCTCTTCTGGTGTAAGACCAAAATAAGAAGGTAAATTGATGCCGCGTTGATAAACTTTATGAGCAACAGGCGTTACATTTTGGGTTTGCTGATACATTGGCATATCTGAAACCGGGTAAAAGTAAGGTCTAGTCTCTATTCCCTTCAGTTCTAAAGCTTTCAGGAGAGTATTTCGTTCTGCTTCTGTGTATTCCTTTATTTCAAGGCAGACAAGCCAGTAAACATTGCGGGCATAATTAGCAGTAAAATTTAGCTTTATACCTGGAATATCTGACAAGTAATCTTTGTAGAGTTTAAAGATATTAATTTTACTCTCAATTAATTCATCTATTCTGTGAAGTTGAGCCAGACCTAAAGCTGCTTGTAGATTGGTCATACGATAGTTAAAACCAATCTCGTCATGCCAGTATCTTTTTACGGTACTCATTGCCTGGTCTCGCAAATACTTTGCTCTATGATAGAATGCTTCATCATTTGTGGTTATCATTCCTCCTTCTCCACAACTCACAATTTTGTTACCATAAAAACTAAAGATGCCGCAATCAGCTAAAGAGCCTGTTTTTTGTCCTGCTATTTCAGCTCCATGAGCTTCAGCCGCATCCTCTAGCACTAATAGATTATATTTTTTAGCCAGTCGATTGATCTCAATCGTATTCGCAGGATGTCCATAAAGATGAACTGGAATTATAGCTTTAGTCTTTTCTGTTATTGATTTTTCAATTTGAATTGGGTCAATACAGAGGGTGTCTTCTTCTATATCAATCGATACAACTTTAGCACCTGTATAAGCCACAGCATTAGCAGTTGCAATAAATGTTAAATCCGGGATAATAACTTCATCTCCTGCTTTAATTCCATAACTTGCAAGGGCAAGATGGATTGCTGTAGTACCGCTGGAAGTTGTTAAGGCGTATTTCGTGCCACAGTATTCAGCAAAGCTTGCCTCAAATTCGTTAATATAGCCGCCTTGAGAGGATATCCAACCCGATTTTATAGCATTATTAACATAGTCAATTTCTAATTGTGTGATTGATGGTTTTGATAGAGGTATAACTTTTTCCATGAATTTTATAGAATAGGTTTATTTGCTTAGGTAAGATGCAAATACTTTAGTGTTTTGTACAATATTATGATTTTCATACCAGGTAGATGAATTATTCACCACAGTTTGAAGCTGTGTTAAAGACAAATTTTTTAAAGAGGGATTGGGTACTAAATAATGCTTGTGCATTTCTAAACCATCGGCTTCTGAAGGGTTATAGCAAGAACAAATTGGAACTAATCCATGAGCGCAAAAAGCAGCAAAAACGCTCGATTTACCCAAATCTCCAGGGAAACGGCTATAGTCTATAAAACCTGCTAAAGAATTTAACAACAATTGTCTGACGGCTTCAGCAGGCTGAAAACCCATCTGCACTAAACGTACCCCCGGAAAGTTAGAGGGTTGTAAATTGAGAGATTTACCAATATCGCAAATTTCTTCGATACCTAAAGCATGGCAACTATAAAGGAGCGCTTTCAGGTGATTTTGGTAAACGCGGGAGCGATCGCTCCCACCAAAGACAATGATTCTACGACTGCGATCGCTTAAAGGTGGAATCCGCTCGTCGGGTTCGCCAATCGTTGAAAAATCAGGGATACAGGTAACAGGTTGCTTTAACCATCGAGAAAGAATCGCTTGAAATCGAGCGCTATCTGTTAAAACTGTAGTCGCAACTTTAACAAGGCGACGAGACACAAGACTCTGAATCGGGTTTAAAAAATTTAGCTTTTTAAATTTAAAAAATGGTAATTCATGAAACATGACAATTAATTTAATATTACGCTGCCTTACTGCCGTTGCCAAAGCTGTTGGTAGCCAAAAGGGAGCCTCAATTTTTCCCTGTATATAAGGATAGTTACTGTAATGTAAAATTATTCCCTCTATATTTCCGGGTAATACTGATAACAGCGCTTTTGGAGTATGGGCAGGTATAACAGTGGCGGCAAATCCTTCAATGATGGGTTCTATCTCGATATCTGGTTGGAAAACCAAAAACTGAGTGACGATTCCATGACCTTTTAATAGTTGGCTGGCTAGTCTGATTGAATAATCCCCCACTCCATCTGTATAAGGGGGGAGTCGGGGTACTATTTGAACAATTTTCATTTTATTTTTTTACTGATTTTTCTACTTTTGCGTTCTGTGCTTTATCTAAGGCACTTTTCACTTCTTGAACTAGAAATGGCATCGATGCTGCATTAAATAAATTACCAAAGATTCCAGGTATCTCATGAATTTCAACACCTGCCGCAGCCAGGTCTTCCCAACCTAACTTTTCACCAAAATACCATTCTAATTTTTGCTTTTTTGCTCTGAAAAGAAGCAGGCAGCCTGGGTAAACTTGAGGGCTATATTTAGCCTTAGCTTCTCGATTCATCTTTTCAGCTTGTAAATAGCGTACTTCGTAGGGGATAAATTTATCAGTATTTTGGGGGTTCGCTGAATTTTGATGAATTGGCTGAGGTTGGCTATTGTTACGTTTTTTAGTCGTTGAAGATTTGGATTTAGTCAGTTTTGACTCTACCTTTTTTTGCACCCAATCCGTCAAGTAAGTTAATTGACCAATTAAATTGGCCTGCTTCAGTTTATCAGCATGATAATAGAAGGTTTTGTAAATTAAAAAATCTAAATGGTAGTACAACGCCCTAAGTCCTAAAAATAGGTTATTATTGGGCATTGTTTTAGGTGCGTAAGCATCGACCAAGGCTAGCATTGACACTTCCTCGCCTTGAGCCTTAAGCTGTTGGGCTATCTCGAAAGCGATCGTACCGCCAAAACAATGACCTCCGATAAAATAAGGGCCATTGGGTTGAATAGACTGTATTTCTTTAATGCAGATAGACGCTATTTCTTCAACAGAATTTTGGAAAGTTGCTTTTCCATTCAGTGCCGGAAGTTGCAAACCGTAAAAGGGGCGATCGCTCAGCAATTGGCGACCAAATCCAGCCCAAGTCATCGCCTCCGCAGCACCACCGTGGAAGAAGAAAGGCGGTTGAGAACCTTCTGGTTTAATTGGCACCAAACTTAACCAAGGCGTTGACCATCCTTCTTGAGAAATTATATGAGCTAATTTTTCAACCGTTGGGGCTTTAAAAAGAGTGGCAATCGGAATATCTGCACCAATTATTTTATTAATTTGGCTAAACAATTCTATAGCAACTAGAGAGTGTCCTCCTAACTCAAAGAAATTATCGCGGATGCCTATCGGCTGAACTCCTAAAACTTTTTCCCAAATTTTTACTAACCGCAACTCTAAATCATTTTTAGGAGCAACAAAGCTTTCTACTGACTCCTGTTCAATTAAATTGGGTGCAGGTAAAGCGCGTCGGTCAATTTTGCCGTTGGGAGTCAAAGGTAAGGCGTCTAATATGACAAATGCTGCCGGAACCATATAGTTAGGCAACCTATCTTGCAGGAAGCTGCGTAATTCCGTAGCAGCGGGAATTAACCCTGGATGAGGAACTACATAAGCGATTAGACGCTTGTCGCTAGAGGATTCTTTAGAGGCCGTTACGACGGTTTCTTTAACAGATGGATGTTGAGCTAGAGTGGCTTCAATTTCGCCTAGTTCGATGCGGAATCCGCGAATTTTGACTTGAAAATCTCTCCGACCCAAAAATTCTAGATTGCCATCTGTTCTTAAACGACCCAAATCTCCGGTGCGATAAATACGGCACTTTCCTCCTTGAGGATCGGGTAAAAATGCTGCTTGCGTTAGTTCTGGTTTTTGCCAGTAACCTAAAGCAATGTGTTTGCTTTTGATAGCTATTTCCCCATAAATTTCCGCATTATTTCCAGCGCGATCGAGCAATAAAATCTCGGTATCTTCTACTGGATATCCTACAGGAACGAGATTTCCTATTTCGGCATTTTCCTTGTTTATAAAATATTGAATGGTAACAGTCGATTCTGTCGGGCCTAAACCATTAACGAAGATGCAGTTTTGGGAGAAATATCTTTGATATAATGCTACATCTTGTTTAACGACTTCTTCTCCCCCTAAAACTACTAACCGAACCTTCGGTAAAGCTGATTCTTCTTGCGGCGCGGGTAGGGTGGCGAGAAAGTATCGATAGACAGTGGGAGTTGAGTGATAAATGGTAATTTCTTGTTGCTTTAATCTCTCGGAAAAATTGTTTAGATTTTCTTCTTTGATGTCGAGCGGATATAGAGTCGCCCCATTTAACAAGGCTCCAAAAATATCCATAATCGCCGCATCAAAGCTGTAAGATGAGAGCAAAGTAAGTCGATCGCTAGGAGCAATGTGGAGATCATTTGTGTAGTTTCTGATGAAATGCAGAACGTTGCGATGGTTTTGGACGACTCCTTTAGGTTGTCCAGTAGAACCGGAAGTATAGAGAATATAAGCTAAGGTATCTGGTGCAATTGTTATTTGCACTTCGTTTTCAGTTTGGCTGAAGTCAATTTCATCGAGATTGATGAGGGGGATGCTCCCTTGGGTTAATTCTTCAGCTAAAGCCAAATTTTTACTGTTGCTTAGAAGTGCGGTAGCTTGGCAATCTTCCAGGATATAGTTCAGTCTGAGTTTAGGATAATTTGGGTCGAGAGGAACATAAGTTTTGCCCGCCTTTAGCACCCCCAAAATAGCAGCGATCGCCCAAGCATCATGTTCCAATAACAGAGCAATTTTTTCAGAAGTGCTGCCATAAAGTTGCAGGATAGATTGAGCGATCGCATTCGCTTTATCATTTAAGGTGTTATAAGTCCACTGATGTTTTTCAGTCCAAACTGCAATATTGTGTGGATATTTCCTCACCTGTTCTTCAAAGCGATCGGGAATAGATTGCTCAATGGCAGATTTAGGAAACTCTGTATAGGGTTGAGACGGACAGACAATATTTTTACTAGCTTGCAGTCTTTGCCGCTCTATTAGACTCAATAAAGACAGATTACCAATAGGTTGTTCTGGAGCGGTGATAATACTTTCTAATAAAGTTTGAAAACGCTCTTTCATCAGCGCGATCGTTTCCGCTCTGAACAAGTTACGATTGTACACCCATTCAATATTAATTCCGTCTGTATACTCCTGTACGTACAGGCTTAAGTCGAACTTCGTTAAGCGTTCTGGAAAGGACAATACCTCAAGGTCTAAGTTTGCCATTTTTAGGGTTCTATTCCCTAAATTGAGCATATTGAACCACACCTGAAAGATAGGCGTATAGCTCAAACTTCTTTGCGGTTGGAGTTGTTCGACTAACTTTTCAAACTGTAAATCTTGATGAGCGTAAGCTCCTAATGCCACCTCCCGCAATTGATTTAGTAAATTACGAAAATTGAAATTTTCTTCTAACTGAGTTCGCAATACAATCGTATTGATAAAAAATCCGATTACTCCCTCAATATCTCGACGATTTCGACCTGCTACAGGACTGCCAACAACAATATCTTCCTGCCCGGTATAGCGGTAAAGTAGAATTTTAAAAGCCGCTAATAAGGTCATAAACAGCGTCGCATTTTCCTGCTGGCTTAAAGTCTTGAGGCAATGCGAAAGTGTTTTAGGTAACAATTGAGATTCGCTAGCCCCTTGGAAAATTTGAACGGCAGGACGGGGATAGTCAAAGGGTAATTCCAAAACGGGGGGAACGCCTGCTAGCTGCTGTTTCCAATAAGCTAATTGAGTTTCAAGTATCTTGCCTTGCAACTGCTGTCGCTGCCAAAAAGCAAAATCAGCATATTGAACGGGTAGTTCTGGTAACTGGCAGGAATTTCCGCTGATGAAGGCTTCATAAAAACTCGATATTTCTCGAAAGAATATCCCCATTGACCAACCATCAGCAATAATATGATGTATTGTCAACAGCAAAACATGGGATTCTTCACTCAACCGTAGCAGAGAAACTCGCAGTAAGGGAGCGATGTTTAAATCAAAGGGGCGTTGTGCTTCTTCCTTGGCTAAGTCTTGAATTTGAGTTGATTGTTCTTGAGCGGTTAATTCTTGTAAGTTGATAACGGGTAAAGTAAAAATAATTTCTGGTTCGATTACCTGAATTGCAGAACCTTCAATTGCCTGAAAACGAGTCCGCAAAGTTTCGTGACGCTTAATAATAGCTTGGAATGCTTGCTCTAAAGCCGTGATGTTAACTCTTCCTTTTAAATGCAGCGCTCTGGAAATTTTGTAAGCGGTTCTTGCTCCTTCTATTTGCTCTAACAACCACAGTCTGACTTGTACAAAAGATAGGGGGATGTCTCTATCTCTAGGGATTGATGAAATAGTCTCTTCCAGTGGTACTTGAGCTTCTCGATCGAGATTTTCTGCGAGTTCGGCTACCGTTGGTTTTTCAAACAAAGAACGTAGGGGCAAATCCAACTCAAAAGCTTGGCGGATGCGAGATATAATTTGAGTTGCTAATAGAGAATGCCCCCCCAGTTCAAAAAAGTTATCGTAGATTCCGACTCGAACACCTAACAATTCGCTCCAAATATTGACTAAGATTTCTTCTGTTAAATTTCGGGGTGAAACAAAGTTAGTTGAAACTGTCTCCTCAATATTTGGAGCGGGTAAAGCACGGCGGTCGATTTTGCCATTAGGAGTTAAAGGAATGGCATCCAAAAACACAAAGGCGCTAGGAATTGCGTATTCTGGCAGTTTGGTTTGCACAAAACTTCGCAATTCCTTAACTGTTGGTTTTGGCTCTGAATGGGAAACTAAATAACCCACTAAGTATTTGTTTCCTAATTGGTCTTCTCTGGCAATAACGGCTGTTTGTGCGATCCCTGGATGTTGGCTAATTACGGCGGCAATTTCTTGGGGTTCGATGCGAATTCCCCGAATCTTCACTTGCTCGTCTATTCGACCTAGAATTTCCAGCAATTCATCTGGGCGATAGCGTCCGCGATCGCCCGTATAATAAACTAAATCTTGTTCGTCGTCGCGATAGGGATTTTTGACAAATCGTTTCTGAGTTTCTGTAGGATCGTTAATATAACCTAAACTGCGAAATGGCGTCCGCAGCACAATTTCACCGGGTTCTCCAATGCTGCACAATTGGTTATTTTCAGCCAAAATTAATGCTTGAGTTTCCGGCAGCGGCGAACCTATCGGTTGAATTTCAGCCGACATTTTCTCAGGCACAATATAGAAGCACTTCGCTAAAGTTGTCTCCGTTGGACCATAAAAATTAACGATGTTACCCGATTCCGGAAAAGCTTCTCGCCAAAGGCTTACCAAGGTTTCTGTCAGCGGTTCTCCGGCAAAGAATACCCAACGTAAAGCTTTTAAAGAAACACCTGCGGGTTTACCGATTAACCAAGATTGTGCCAAGGTTGGAACGGTGTGAAGTAGAGAAATTTGCTCTCGCTCCAACCAAGGTAAAATAAAGTTTCCGTTTAGGTCAAATCCAACAGGAGGTAAACAAAGAGTTGCGCCATTAACTAAAGGCAGAAAAATATCTCTGAGGATAACATCAAAGGATAATCCTGTTAATTGACCGACTCGATCCGTCGATGCGATTGCAAATGTTTCGCTTTGCCAATGGAGAAAATGGGCCAATCCTTTGTGACAACCTAATACACCTTTGGGAACGCCAGTCGTCCCAGAAGTGAAGAAAATATAAGCAGCATCGTCAGGGAATAGATTAGGTAAATTAGTTGAATTTTTTGAAGGTTCTAAATCGAGAATTTCTCCTGTCTCTGGATTAATTCTGATACAAGGTAAAGATTCTGCTAAATCTGCTGGCGGATGCTGAGTGCCAACGGAGATTAAATATTTTGCTTTGGCTTCAGCTAGCATCAGTTGCTGCCGTTGTCGAGGCAAGTTGGGGTCGAGTGTCAGGAGTACGCCGCCACTGATAAAAACTGCGATCGCGCTGGCAATTAGACCAAAACTTCTGATACCGTATACTGCTACGACTTCTCCCTTTTTAAGTCCTTGGCTTAATAAAATTTGTGCTAAAGAATGAGCAATTTGGGATAATTCGCTATAAGATAGAATGCGATCGCCTTGGCAAATCGCTGGATGTTCTGGCGTTTGCTTCACCCAGTTAACAAATCGATTCGTAACTAATTTATAATCCGGCTGTCCTAAAACAGCAGTGGGATCGGGAGATCCAAGCGGTAATGGCGGACGGGGTAAATCCGAAATGGCTTGGTTCGGATTAGTTGCAATGCCTTCCAGCAAAGCTTGAAAATGCCCTCCCATTCGAGCGATCGTTTCCTTCTCGAACAAATCCCCGTTGTACACCCAATCCAGTCTTATCCCTTCAGCTTGCTCCCGCACATATAAAGTTAGATCGAACTTAGATGCAGCTTCCGAACTCGGAATAAATTCTACTGCGAGTCCTGGCATTTGCATTGCCTGGAACTCTAAATTAACCATATTAAATAACACTTGAAATAGGGGATTGTAGCTCAAACTTCGTTCCGGTTGCAGTTCTTCTACTAACTTCTCGAAAGGCATCTCCTGATGCTGATATGCCCCCAATGTTACCTCCCTGACTCGACCCAAAAGTTCTCTATAACTAGGATTCCCATCCAACTGAGTGCGAAGCACAACAGTATTGAGAAAAAAGCCAATTAAACCTTCGAGTTCGGGACGATTGCGACCTGCGACAGGAGTGCCAACTACAATATCTTGCGAGCCGCTATAACGATAGAGTAAGACCTTGAAAGCCGTTAATAGGGTCATAAAAAGCGTGACCCCTTCGCCTTGGCTTAAAGTTTTGAGTGCTTCGCTGATACTTTTATCAAGCTGTTGCGATTGCTTAGCGCCACTGAAAGTTTGAACCGCGGGTCTTGGGCGATCGATCGGCAATTCTAATAAAGGCGGTACGCCGTCGAGCTGTCGTTTCCAGTAAAAAACTTGTTCATCAAAAACTTTTCCTGCCTGCCATTCTCGTTGCCAGTCAGCAAAATCAACGTATTGGATCGGCAAATTGGGTAGTGATGAATAATTACCTTTAGAAAAGTCCGAATAAAGAATTGTAAGTTCTCGATACAGCAAGTTTAGCGACCAACCATCAGAGATAATGTGATGCAGGGTTAATAGTAAAATATGTTCTTTTTCGCCTAAACAAAGTATAGTTACTCGAATTAATGAATCGTTTTCTAGATCGAAGGCTTGTAAACGTTCGTTGTCAATTAACTTTTGTAATTCAATAACACGTTTGTTTCCGGAATACTTCCGTAAATCTACTAGGTTTAAGCAGAAATTAGCTCGATCTCGAACGATAGCGATCGGGCTACCATCGCAGGAAGAAAAGTTAGTGCGTAGAACTTCGTGACGCTCGACGATTGACTTTAAAGCTTGCTCTAGGGCAGTTACGTTTAGCTGACCTTGCAAACGCAACGCCATCGGCACATTGTAGGCAGAACTTTCGCCCTCTAGCCGGTCGAGAAACCACACTCGTTGTTGGGCAAAGGATAGAGGTAAGTCTTGGTTTCTGGGAACAGGTTTGATGGACGTGGGGGCGTCTGGATTAACTTGCTGGAGAAAAGCGACAATCTCTGATTTACGCGATTTCATTTGAGCCAGCATATCTGGGGTCAGAATTCCTGGAGTAGCACTGTACCGCAAACGCTCTCCATCAATCCATAGCTTAATCTCAAGACGGCGCAGTTCCGATAAAAATTCTGTAATGGGTTTCATTATTCTTTTTCGAGATTATTCTATGAGGACTACTAATAAATTATGAATAGGTTAATGACAAAACTCCTGAATTTACTAGAGCTTATAGTATAAGATAGCCGACAGGTTCAAACAATGCCAACAGTTTTAGCTGTAACTGGTAACACTCGCTTGTTCTCCTTTTCCTCTGTGGAAAATCAATTGACTAGCAACAAGGACAATTTATTGATACCTGCTATCGATTTGAGAAACAGAAACTTCTAAACAATTTACTATTGCAAAAGTTGAAAAATTTTTATTAATATTGCAAGAGCTGAAAGAGTTTTATGGCACACTCCACGGTCAGGTATTTTCCTCTAAAAATAATATGGAGATGTTCTATTGCCTTAACTTCTTTAATCACGAATTCAGATACTAGCACCTGATGATTTAACCAGCATTGGGGCAAGTACGAAATCTTGATTCCTGTCAAAAATTCGGAGTTTATAGGTCAATTGAAGAAGTTCAATTATTCCTCAAGTAGCGATAAATTAGCGTGTAGAAGGTAACTCTAGCTTAGTGCCGCTTATCGCTAACAACGGATTCGCAGATTAAGCTCACATCTTTTACCTTTTCGGGCAGGGCATTAGGAAAGGATTCCTATATATTTCAGCTTTACAGATATATCTCGTCATTTTTCAACGCTTCAGAGTTATCAACTTGAATGGCTCCAGAAGAGCTGTTTATACATCCTCATTCGCACGTTTCTCGACTGGCGAACGCACTACGAGAAATGTGCGTATTCCGGATTGGAAGAAAATCCTCTCTCAACTCCAATCGAGGGTTCCTGAACCGCTGCCAAAAGTAGTAGGGTCATCGGTTCTGCTAGCTTCCAATCTGACCCAACGATGCCGCTGTACTTGAGAAAATCTGGGGTTAACAGGGTGGGATTGAAATTGGAAGCGATGAGGGCAATCGCAAGTTCTTCAAAAGCTGGTGTTGGTGTTGGGGTCATGGAGATATTTATTTATTCTGACGAAGATTAATTTTTACGTAATTGCATTGCTCCTGCAACGGACACTCAGCGCAGCGAGGGTTCTTAGCCGTGCAGACTGCTGCCCCAAAGTCCAGCAGCGTTAGTTCCACTTTCCCACTTCCGCTTCGGGAGCGACTTGCTCTGCCGCTTTCCAAAGCAGCTTGCAGCGCGACTTTACCCGATTGCCTTGCAACCCAAAAAATCGCTCCAAAATGCGAGCAACATTGGTATCGAGGATCGCTAGAGGCTGAGAGAAAGCATTGGCACAGATAGATCGTGCCGTGTACTTGCCAACTCCGGGCAAAGCGAACAATTGGGCTTCCGCGCTGGGGATTTTGCCTTCATATTGTTCGACAATGACCTGCACCGACTGGCACAGCCGTTCGGCTCGGAAAAAAAAGACCCAAAGGTTGCAAGAGTTGGGCAACTTCTTCTACTGGTGCTGCGGCTAAAGCCTTTAGGGTGGGATATCGAGAGATAAAAACGTTGTAAACGGGAGCTGCTGTCGAGGCTCCAGTCTTTTGCAGTAAAAACTCGGCAACGAAGATGGCGTAGGGATCGCTCGTGCGCCGCCAGGGGAAATCCCGCAAGTTCTGCTCTGCCCAAGCTGCGAGTTGGCGGCGAAGCCACTGAAGTTCTGGGGGTTTAACGTGTTTGACCAGGTTTTCCTCAATCTGAGAGATAGTGACCGTCATAGCAGTTGCTTGGCTCTGATTTAGGATAAGTCAATTAGGCTTTTGCCACAGTGGATTTGCCACATAGCTTAAACTTGGTAAAATCTCAAGAAATTTCTCTGCGATCGCGTTACCCAGTTCCTTCGGCTCCAGCTTATGCAGTCCACCCCCATATACTCGACCCTCACCCATCAGTGTCTCATCATTCATCTGATTGAGAGCCTGCCACACCAACCGTAGCAACTCAGGCTTCTTCAAGAGTGCCTTCTCCAAAGCTGGTTTCGGATACAACATCAAGTAGACATTGGTTGCCGTCGCCATTGAGTGATTCAGGATAAATCGGAAGGGTCTACCTCTACTGGTGTTCTGACGCCCCATATAGGTGCAGAGGAAAGGGGAAGCAGGACGCTTTTCCTGTGAATACCAGGGAGAGCGATGCTTGCACAGATAGCGATCGCTAATTCCATTCTCTACTCCCATCTGGAGATATTTCCAAAGCGACGGATACTTGGCTTTCACCTCGTATAAAGGCAAGTTGCACGTCAGTAGGAATAGCTTGCTTTCCAAAATTGGATTACCAACACTATCAGCTTCAATCTCATCAACTGATAAAAACCGGGGACTAGGCAGAATCGGCTTTAAGAACTCAAGAGGCAGTTGGTGAGTAGAAACTTGCTCTGGTGTCAGCACGAAGAAATGGTTAGCTCCAGTCGCCAAACCCCGTTTAATCGTGAATAAGTCTGACAATTTCAACGGCAGAAATTCGGAATTTCTGCCCTCAGAGGAAAGCGGCATTCCCTCAGTAGAGGCGGTGTCCTTAAGCTTCAACTGCTGACTATTGGAATTCCTGTTACTATACCCCAGCCCAAACTTAGTCCACTTGACCGTATGGCGTAGCACCTCCACTGAAACCAACTCTCTCACTTTTGGTGCTGTCAGACTCCCGCCATAAGTGAACTCAACAGCATGATTTACTGGTGGCAAAGCCTTCCTGAACCAAACAACTGCACTAGACACCAGTGCATCTTCAAACTGCACATCATCAGGATAAAAACGATGAACGCGCAGCAAGGTAACGCGATTGAGCAGATACTCCTTTACTTGCTGTCCATAATTCACGTCCATAAACCCACTGGGGATAAGCCACCCAGCCAGAGCATCAGAAGCCATCCAGGCATCTGAAAGACAGAGGAAGTGGCAGTAGAGTCCGGCTAACCCGCTCAGCTTTATACCGGATGTCTGCTCCGTTGTCCTTTTGAGCCGCAGCTTCTCAAGCCTGGTCAAATGATGATGTCGGACATACGGCGGGTTGCAAATGAGCAAGTTAGCTAGAGCTTCGTCAGAGTTGGGAGGTTTAGCTTGGGTGAAGTCAGCGATAGAGAGTTGTAGCGGCGTGTCACCCCAAAGCTTAATCGCTTCATTCCCGTAATGGGGGTCAATTTCGTATCCTACTGCCTCAACAATTTGTGATAGAGGAAATTGCTGCAATAATGCGGAGTAAAAGGAGCCAGTCCCAAAAGCCGGGTCAAGAAAACGAATCTTGAAGTTTGATGGTAATAGCCCTCTGGCATATTCCAGAATGTCTGTTGCCAGTGCCGTTGATGTGGCAAACTGACCAAGCTGATTTCGCTCAGTTTGGGTTTTGGCAGAATCAAGTTGCTTATTTAGCAATGCTCGTGTTAATTCAGTCGCTGACATTCCGCTTAGGTTTTACACTCCAAACAACGCTAAGTCATCGATGCGATGTTCCCACACCCAGTCAATTCCTTCAGCTGCTTCATAGCCCAAATAGCCACTATCAAAGTAACCGCAAAGGAACAGAATAAAACGAATATTATTGCCGTAGTTGAGTCTTAATTGAGCGACTTTAATGGCTTCTTCTTTGCGTCGCTTGTTGGGATTGGTATAGTCCCCAGCGGATTTTGCTTCAATCAGTAACGGTAAGTCACTAGGGCTGGACTGAAGCGGCTTAATTACAGTGTCAATCGGGATATTAACCTGTTTAATGCCTCCCTGTAAGCTCACCGGAATATTGAGCCGAAACGAGAAAGTTCCAGGCTGCATCGTCTGAAAGCTTAACCCAGCCCCTCCCCTAATGTATGAATAGCCACGCTGTTCCAGCCACTGCCTAATTGTAGCCAGCTGTCTGCGCTCTTGGGCATTGCGAACAATCGGGTCAGCAAGCGCACCACATAGACGATCTGCAACAATTGTCGCTGCTCGGTGAACTTGTGTATCGGTCGGTTCCAGCCCGTTCTCCAGCCAGGGAAAGATGTCTTTGTCGGTCAGTCGTGCAATGATTTGACTGATTTTCTGAAGTTCAACATCAACTAATGTACTGCTCATCCGGGGTGAAATTCGCTGTTTCTCTTCCATGTTTTTGACAAGGTTGGGCGGAACTCCCGCTAGACCAATCAGGCGATCGCGGGCGATGGGCGGTGCTGTCGCCATGCGGAGTATAGGCAGAACTTCCGGATGTTGCCGCAATACAGCGGGTGTGATGTTCGTTAGATTGGCTGTTCGGGCTAAGGCGGATTCGACAGAAATAGTGGTGGCAATGCGAGTATCGCGGTACGCTCCTGGAGCAAACTGCATGAACCAACTGTTGTAGAAGTCTACCGACTGGGCGATATCTGGCTTCCACAAGTGGGGTTTGTCGGCGTTGACTGGCACTGCGTTCCTCTGTATGACCTGAATGAGACAACCCTTGATTGTCGCCTCATTTCAGTCGGTATTGTTTATTTAGAGGTCACAATCACTGCTATCTGCTTGTCCTGAAGCAACGCTCCATCTGCTGTTTGCAGGATGCACTCGCGCTTTCATTTGGCGAGTTTTGATGGGGAGGGGAGATCGCGACTCTCTCATGTTCAGCCAAGATTCAGGTATGGAACACCTCATCATAGATTCCCTGCCATATCGGATGCACCCACCCAGCAATGCGAAGTGCCTTTCGCAGAACTGCTGCCGATAGCCCTCGCTCAATGCTCTCAAAAGCAAGTGCCCACCTGGACAGAACACATAAAAATTCATTCAGCTGTTGCGGGCTAAAAGTGGTGAATGCTTCTGTAAAGCGTCCTGCCTGAGCCAATGCTTCACTTACAATTTCTTCAAGCTCTGTAAAGACTCTATTGGCGAAGATATAACTACTGATTCATGCTACTACGCTATTGAGTAGTTCGCCCTTTGCTAGGAATTGATAACTTCTCCACAGCTTTTCGTTTAGTTTCCTCTCCCCGACGGTCATATTTAGCCACCACCTCCGGCGAAGAGTGTCCCGCTAAAGAAGCCACCGTCACAATATCAACCCCTGCATCCAATAAATCCGAGCAAAACGTCCGCCGAAAATCGTGAGGAGAAAACAGATCGACCTCAGCTTCCAGTGCCCGTTTGCGAAGAATCATCAGCACCGCTTGGGGCGTTAGAGGTCTAATATGGATTCGACCCCGTTTCCAAGTAGGACACAACAGCGCACCTGGAGAACGTCCCCTAACCTTCAACCAATCTTCCACCAGTGCAATAGCATCGCTTGGAAGGTACACCGTGCGGTTTTTCCCCCCCTTACCCCCCCGTACCTTCACTTCCCCCGTACTCGCCTTAAAATCTTTTAACTCTAAAAACACCACCTCAGCCCGACGCAACCCCACCCGAAGAATCGCAATCAAAGCAGCATCTCTAACACCCGCAGGCGTCGAGTCATTATGGCACGCTTCAAATAACGCCGCAATTTCATCCTCGCTTAAGGCACGGCCCCTGAGTTCCGGATTGCTCCGAATCTGAGGTAAATCAATTGCCTTGGCATAAGCAGTCGCATCCATCAAATCCAGCCGCAGCGCTTCTTTAAGTACCCGTCTCAAGGCACACATCATCTTTCTGACCGTCTCCGGCTTTCGCGAGGCCAGTAACGCTCCCTGCACCGCTGCCGCGTGCTGATAGCGCAACGCCGCCCAATTGAGCGTCATCGCGTCGCACTGACCGTTCGTGAGCAGAGACGCGATCGCATCCAAGGACTGGCGCATCGTCGGTCGAGAGCCGGGAGACAAAAGAGAAAGGTACACCGCTGCTGGGTGAAGCGTCAGAGGCAGCGGCTCGGTCAGTATCAACTCAGAGGTGTCCCAAGAGACAATCTGGGGCATAAATTTATTAGAACAACCCTTCTCGATAATACTCCTAATTGTCCGTCAGGCGGTGCATTCAAGCCAATAGACCTCTTGCGTGAATAGGAAAAAGACAGTTAGAAGTGGGTTAAGGAGGATTAGCAATGACCTACGAGCAACTCAAATTCCTTAAACCTAGTGCTTTCAAACGCAGGTGTGGCGTGAGAGCGTGAAACGTTTGAGCAAATGGTAGAAGTGTTGCGCCCTCAGTTAGACCGCACGGGCAAACGAGGTGGGCAGGCAAAGTTGAGTGTTGAAGACTAATTACTTCTAGTGTTGGAGTATTGGCGGGAGTATCGTACTCAATTTCACATTGCAACCAGTTGGGAAATCAGCGAATCTGCGGTATATCGCTTGAGGAAAGAAGGTTGAAACCTTATTAATGCAATCTGGCAAGTTCCGACTGCCTGGTAAAAAGCAACTGTACCAAAATGCTTACACTTGGAGCGTCGTGGTCGTCGATGTAACTGAAAGTCCAATCGAGCGCCCAAAAAAAAACAGTGAGGTTATTACACAGATGTAGGCGTGAGCCAACAGTAGGGTACACGAGATTTACACAGATGGTTACTCGGAAAGCCCCATCAAATTTGGGGATGAAGATTGATTCATGCAAGATGTCTTTTGTTGGAGTGGATTACTCGGTTCCGCCGATCGCTACCCTACTCCTGAGTGCAGTAAAAAGGACTCATCGAGCCATTTATAGAAATCCGGGGACATCTGCTCTAACCGCCTGACAGCTTCCTCTGAAAGCCTTTCCAGCAACAGCACAGCCCCCCACCGTCTCTCTGTGCGCCAGGGCTTAAGTAGGGATTTGATGGCATCAATGCCTTTCCCAACAGCATCCTGAAGCAATTGAACACAGGTTTTAATCGAGATGTGATATCCGTCTTCTGGCTCAAATTGGTCAAATCCCTCAACCGCTCTCATCGAAACAAAAACTGCATTGTCTGAGGTCTGGACTGCTTGCTCTATATGGGTTTGTGGTCGATCGCCTCGTTCCTGATTATTTATATAAAGCGCCGAGCGATCGCTGGCTTCTGTCTCCGAAGCCCGAACACCAGACGCAACAGGCACTTGAGCGGTTAAGTCTGCGTATTTCTCATCCAGCGACCGTAACACAGCATCACGGTCGCGGTCGTGCCAAAATTCCTCGTTAATCCCATAAAGCCATTCTTCCTGCTCGTGGTCGTACCCCAGTTGCTCAAGTTCCACCCCAAGCTTTTCTAGCAAGCGGCTGACGATTTGCATAGGAGTCAGCCCTTTACTCCTAGTGTCTCCTGGCTTTCTCAGCTTGATTGTCAGGTTGAGGGCAGTTTTGATTCGGCGTCTGTCTTTAAATGCCCTTTGTGCGATCGCTTGCACCTGGGGATGAGAATTTGACAACACCTCCCCAGTTTCGATTAACTCTAAAAGTCCCAAATCTCGCAATACCTTCACTTGCAAGCTGTAAGTACGGATGTCTGGCAGGAAGGGTAGAATCTTCGCTAAATGATAAAACCAAGTCTTTTTGTCCAACAGAGCCACTTTATCGGGATTGAGACAACTCCAGTAGAGCTTGATTTGACGCAGCCATTGACCATGTTCGGCGATCGCTGCCTTGTAAACAAACTCCGGTGTCAGCTTAATTCCTGGTAATCTGTCTTTCAAGACCGCTTTACGAGCCTGAAAGCGTTGCTCCTCAGTAGAAGGGTCAGTCTTGAGAATTCGCTTGGCTTCCTCTAAGGGAATGTCCTTAGCAGTAGCGAGTGCTGTCGCCTCTTCCCACTCTAATGCCTCCTTAATCCCTTTGATGGCATGAGCTGTCTCCTTCGATTGACCGATATTAACCACTTCAACATCATGACCTTCGGCTTTTAGTCCTGCGATTAACCTCTCTTGAAGATGCTTCAAAGAGCCATTACGCCGCGCTTGCAAGGATGCCCACATATCAAAATGAGAGCAATTAAAGTTATTCCCTTTCAGGAGTGCTGCCGCTGTTTCAAACAATTCAACAGCGTCAACCTCAGCTTCAATTAGTACAGCTGCCAAATTGACTATCCGAGAGGTGCTTTTGTGGAACTGGTGGCAGGTACGCTTAACTACATCGGGAAGTAGCGATGTACTCACGCCAGAGTCAGAGGCAAACTTCTTACACCATACCAGCCGCTGGATAGGCGATCGCACTCGTCCCAGCATCTGCCGTGCTTCGGTGTCGGTGATGCGTCCGAAAAACATTCCTACCATTAGATCAAAATAGGGAATGTCGATGCTGACACCAGTTCCCATTGTGGGAGTGTAGATTAAGACCTGTGGCTCAAGCGCCTGCAAGCCCTCGTTAGGACGCTTGACAAAATCCTTGATTAATTCCTGTTCTGATGTCTTGCGGTCGATCCGCAGCACTTTCAAGTTAGGGTAAGAATTGAGAATGTCGCGCTCTAATGCTTCCGCTTCTTTTTGGGAATCCACCGCTACAGCAATTTTCTCACCTGCGGACACATAGCGAATGATTGCGGCTTCGGTGCCTGATTTCATAGCATTCGTAGAGAATCGCACCTTCCAAGATGGAGCGAGTACAGTATTTAAAACTAAATGTACTGGTGTAGTATCCGGAGCAAAGGCTTTGATGTAGTTGAGGGACAAATCAGTTAAATCGGCATCTAAGGCGATAATTTGTCCTCCGGTGGACAGTACGGTTTCGATAATTTTGGCAAACTTCAGTTGAAGTAGTCCCCGCTTCTCTTCACAGGTAGTAGACATCATCAGATGGTTTAAGGATTGCTCGACTTCATCGAGAATTAGAATTGCCCCTTCCCAGTCAGAGGGATTCAATTTCCACAGGGAGTCAAAGCAAAGCCCCAAGGTGGGATTATGTCCCAACATCTCAATAGACAGCGCATAATTGCCAGCTACACCGATGTCGTCAATGTAGTCTGCACCGACTTTCAGGCAGCCTTCACGTCCTAAAATCCGCCGATGGTAAATCAATAAGACTTTCTGTTCTCTTCTCTTGGCGGCTTCTACAAGCGCGATTAATGTCCAAGTTTTCCCAGTGTTTTTGGGACTCTTGATGCCACAGATAGCACCTTTGAGGTTGGGTAACTTATTCCAAATGTCTTTCCCTAAGTAACGCTGGTTAAGGGAAAGTGTCGGTGGATAAGATAGAGCGCTCAGTTGGGCTTGTACGGCTGCTAGCCGCTGCTCGTACTGCTCCTTCTGAAGCTGTCCCCGTTCGGCTTCTTGTGCGGCTTCTAGGGCTTCCTCGTCGGCTTTCTGCTGCACATAGGCGGCGTATTCTTCAGGGTCGGGTTCGCTCTCTGGAACATTTTCCAATGGAAGATTGATACTAGATTGTCTCTGGCATTGGCTTTTAGCTAAAAATTCCTCTGGGGTAACGATAGCGATCGCTCCCAGGCCTTCTAGCTCGTCAATGTCAGGCGATTCTTTGGTCAGCTGACCCCACCAAGCTACCTGGACTTCGTACCCCCACCCCTGCACTAACTCAATCGTCAGCTGATATTGCCGCATTACGGAGGGGTTGGCAACGGCTCCCGCATCTGGGTACAAGTTAACTGTGTAAGTGTTGAGTTCAGCCGATAGCACCTCCAGATATATCTTGAGTTGTTGACGGCTAGCGGTAAAGTTCCCCCCAGCAGCACCGATAACTACAGAATTGAGCTTTTGGGCGGCAATGTAGGATTTGAGGAAGCCTTCTGCTAACCCGATGCTTTGAGTTGAGCTGGGGGATGAGGTGGTGAGGTAACTTCTCCTCATCTCGCCCGTCGCAGGACGGCAACAGCTGATGGGTAACTCTCCATTTGGCAGGTGAGAAGTGGCACCGTTTGGACGCTTGGCTGTGCGGCTGGTGGGCCACTTGTACTTGCTATCAGTGGCATCGTCAAAGCGGGTTTGGAAGCCGATTAAACGCCCTAATTCATCCCTTACGGGGCATCCAATGCCAGAAGCAGGAATCAGCAGCTTTTTACCCCACAAATCCACCCCGGCGAGTCTCGCATTGATGCCGCTGATTTCTTGCCAAGGTGCAATGCTGAAGAAAAACCCTGCGTCAATTTGGGCATCTGTTAGCCCTCGGTCGCGTAATTTCTGCCGATGTTTTGTAGAAAGCCCCAGCTGTTGGTGAAGCTTGCGGATATGGCGATTTCGCTCTTCAACATCAAGCAGAGAGGCAAAGTGTCTGGCTTCTGCTTGCAGTCGTCGCTCTCGTTCGGCTGCTATCTGACAACGGTGGGTTTCCCACTCTTGCTCGTTCCAAGAACCTTGTCCCTGGTCAACAGCCCACATGTTGAAGCCCCAGGTGTCTTGTTTGATGAAGCGATAAAGGGGCGCTGAAACAACATCAGCTCGACAGTGGATAATCTGGGTGTGGGCGTTCTCGCGGCAGTCTTTCCGAAGGCCGTTGCAGATGGGGCAGCTACCGCGCTTGAAGAGTTTAAATTGACTCATGCTGCCACCTCTAAGTGAGGTTGACGGCAGGATATGGGTTTCAGGAACTTTAATATTTGTAATGGCACAAGCAAACTCCTTACAGTGTGGGGTTTGTAGGAGTCAAAGTCGTGCGGTTTTTGGTGGCGCGTGCGTAGTTGCGCTGACTTTGGATTTCGAGATAAGCTAGATGGTATCTAGCTGCCATCTGTAGCTACAAATGCCAATTTATAGCTACAAGGCATCGAAGACCGTTAAAACTGCGTTTCAGCCAGTGCGATAGAGAACGAGTTCATCCGCCAAGATAAAAAGCGTTCCCTAATTGGACTGTCTGAGCGACTTTGCTCCGTTTATCGTTTATTAAGATGACCACAGACCAACTGGTCTGCACGATACCCCTACTCGTTTGAGTGGGGGTGTTGTTTTAGGGTTTTGACTATGGCTGCTTTTTTCGTAACCTCATAAACAATCCTCTAAATAGGTGTGTTTTTACTTTAGGGCAACTAAGCGATCGCCTAATGCTTTTGAGTTAGAGCATTTTCCAGCACCTTGACTAGCAAGGGGCTAAGTGCCACGTCAAGAGTTAGCTGGCTTCTTGGGTTTCCCCAAGTCGTCATTTGCCACTGTTTAGCCTTGCCATCGGCTGATTTTTGACGGTTTTTGTACCTTGCCATTGGTAGCGACTCTTTTTGCGATGCAGCGTTATTTTTTTCTTTCCACAATTATGCCAGCTCGGATTCAAGGAGGGCTGTACTCTCATCAAACTACTCAAACTGATCGGGATGTAAACAAAGGCTGAAACCTTTACAGAATAAGGGTTTCAAAAATACGTGGTGATGAGATGGGGCGTTTTGGTGATGAGATGGGGCGTTTTGGTGATGAGATGGGGCATTTTTTGTTAACCGCTGAAGTTATTGCCCCACAAAGATTTGAAGCTATTTTTAGCAAGTTTTTTTAGTTAACAAAGCTGTTAACCATTTATCCCATAGGGTGTTAACACCCTATGGGGGCGTAACCTACCTGATTCAAAACCCGAATTACCTTGGGGCTTAGGTTTTACAAACCTAAATCCAAAATTGTATTGCAGGAAGGTAAATTCATGGTTGGGCTGACTTATTCGCCAAAAAGTCAATACCTACCCAAAGCTCTTTTGCCTCTTTCGGATCTATCTTTCGTTTGCCCTTCTCCACCATGCACAGCCAAGCTTTAGTTTTACCCGCCCACTCAGCCAGGGCTGTTTGGCTTACTCCTTTGGCTTCCCTTTGCTTGCGGATATCAGCCCCTGTCAAGATAGGTTCTGACTTGGATGCAACTGGCTTCAGTTGTAATGGTTCTCTCTTGCTTGCTAGCAGGGCTGGAATTGGTTCTGGTGGTTTAATCGTCAACTTGGCTTTCCACAACCAATCAATGATTTTCTTGTCTTTCCAGCCAGAGGGTTTTTCAACTTTGCTATTGGGCCTTAACCATTCTGGGTAGGTGGCATCGTCAAACATGACCCGCCAACCCAGACTCATCAACAGGCTCACGGCATTATTCCAGTCATTCTTTAAATCGCGGGCTTTGTATTTGTCAAGACGAGCTGCATTAATTCGGGATTCCAGTTCTACCGCCTCTAAAAGATCCCCCACTTTATATTCGTAGGGTTTTATATCCCTAGCCTTGATCCGGCTTAACATAGTCAGATGAATTGCCAGTTTGAGGGCAAGTTCATCGTGGTAGGGGTCAATTTTCAAGATGTTCGTAGCTAGCCAGCCAAACTGACATAACGCCGTACCAGCTCTTGCTCCAACCCGGTTTAACCAGCTATCAACCCAAGGGCCAGGGCTGACAGTGATATAAACCTCATCAGGCTGCTCTACTTTCCCTGTCAGTAAGTTTTTTTGCCCTATCACATCTGTCTTAACAACCCACAGAGGAGAGACGCTAACACTGGCATTAACTTTATTGCCTTTGGGCTTTCCTTCAACCCACGTACAGCTCATCAGCATTCTTCCTAAATGGAAGGAAATGCTGGCAAGTTGAGCTAGCTTTTCAGAAAGGGTTAACCGATGTTTTTTATCCCAGCCTATTTGTTTGATAACTTCGGTTCCTTTCAGGGAAAACTTAGCAAGACAAGGATTAGGCTGATTAAGTAGATGCGAAGCAAAAACTAACTGAAGTTTTGCTGCATCAATGCCAATTAGATCGATGATTTGTCGGGCAGCTTCAAGCGCTAATATTTCGCCATCATTTCCCCCTGATATATAAACTTCTACACTATTGCTAGGTTTATTTTTGCAAGGAGATTCAAAAACTCCCCAGTTGTCAGGGCTATTTTTCCATTTATCAATTCGGTAGCAAGATTCTACTCCTACTCTAAAGGGAGATGAGGAAGGAATCTCTTCTAAGGGTGAAAGCTTGGGTTCTGTGACGGGTGTCGGGTTTTTTTCAAGTCCTAGTAGAGCAGTTATATCCTCTACAGGTAAGTCTTTAAAATTAATCTGCTCCAGCAAGGCTTCGGCGGCGAATGTTGCTAGCTTAGTGGTTAAAAACTTTTCTAATTCTGGATAGCTTTTTTTTATTTCATTGGGAAATTCAAATCCTTGCTCGTTTAAACGAGCGTAAAGAATTCTAGCTAGTTCTAATAAAGCTGGAGATTGCAACTCGCTTTCTTGTTGGAGTTGTTTAGCAGAGTTTTTAATTTGAGTGCGTCTGCTTTTTAACATTTATATCCAGTTTTTTACTAAACTACATCTAATTTGTGCTGGACAGTTCTTTTGAAAACCTGCTTACGTTCTGCCTAGGTTGGGCCAGGAGTGCGTAGTTCGGGTCACAGGCATCGCTACTTTTCACTTTGTCTCGACGATTGTTGGCGCTTCTGTTACCGACGCCTAAGAAGCGCTTCCTCAATCAATTTGGCAACAAGCCAAGACATAGAGCGTTTTTCCTCATTTGGCCATTCTTCCAGCTCTTTTTTCAGTTCATGGGTTATGTATGTACAAACATATGAGGCATTGGAATTTCGACGCATTAGGCGATTTTTAGCGCCGTTAATGCGTGGCTAAAAATACCTAATCAACGCCTTCTCAATCTTCGGTAGTAAGTTGGTGTCATCGCACTCCAGCCATGCTATCTGAATGTTTTCAGTAATTATTAGACTTTGAAATTGATTCCAACGATGATGAGCTAGCCAGCGACAATAGAGATTGTTAGCTCTGCCAATGTATAGCGCTTTTCTGTCAAACTGGGATGAAACCTTGATTTTTCGTGGGCTGATACAACGTAAACTCGTCGAATTTCCCGAAAGTGACACAAGAGCGATAGAACTTTACTGCCTTTCAGAGCAAAGTAAATAGCTGGACACTTGGGTAGATGACGATGTTCAAGCAGTAGTAGTGAGGGGAGAGCTAGTGGGTCAATCATTGCTGGATTCATTAATGCCACTTCGTCGCTTGAAGGCACTATGCTTTAGGTCTTTGAGGTGTTCGTAGGTCATGGGTGATTCCTCACTCTGATCTAATGAAAGCCATCTCCTACCTGACTCGTGCAAGAAGTCTAATGACCGCTCAGAACTGAGCTATCTGCCTTCAAAGGAGATATGTTTGTTCCGTGCTTGCTTCCCCAAATTTGCCTATAGCCTATCTGTAGCGCTCTCACTACTACTGACTCACCAGGAAAAGTCCGAAATCCAGCTAGTAGAACATTAATATACCAATTGGCTCAATAGCTGTTTCGGGGAGATGAGGCAGAAAAATAGGCGCTGGTAGCTACGATCGCCGCTATCAGGACGTAGTGGCGGGAGCGCACAAGAATTTAAACATCTAGATGAGTCGATCGGGATTTCAAATACTGGGCAAGAGATTCTTCAACAATCTGGCTCATCTCCTGCTCATCCGACACCGCGACAGACTTCAGTTGCCGATGTAATTCCTTGGGAAGGTAAACAGTCGTGCGGATATAGTTGGGGTCTTTACTTTTAGATAGTTTGGTACTTTTGGTCTGCTCGGTCTCAGGCGCAGGTACTTTTTTAGCGGCATTGAATAGCTCGTCAAAACGGCTCATGGCAGTATCTCCTCCCCAACAGCGGTATAGCAGCGCCAAGCATTTTTAGCATAGGGGTCTTTAACATCACACACTGGAACCCCTTCTAAGACAGCGCGTTGGAATACTGCTAGCCGTCGAATTTCCGACTTAAAGATAGGCAGAGAGGCATTTTCAATCGTGGCTCTTGCTTCTGCTCCCACTTTGCTGGGATGAGGAGGAATCAGAGTTAGCAAAATTCGGTAGTTAGAAGTAAGGGCATGCAGCGCCGCCACCATTTGCAGCATGGCACTGAGAGCCAGCGCATCAGGCGAAGTGGGCAAGACCAGGAGGTCGCAGCCCTCAGCCAAGGTTTTGAGTTCCTCTGGAGCAGGTCGGGCGGGTGTATCAATCACAATATGTTCGTACTGTTTGGCAAAGCGGATTGCCTGCTTTTCATCCACAACCTTAAACGGCAATTTCTCTTGACTAGCCCACTCACTAGCACTGCGGTTAAGATCCCCGTCTACTACAAGAGTTGGAGCATGCTGTTGGAGGTAGGCAGCCAAATGTAAGGCCGTGGTTGTTTTCCCCACCCCTCCTTTAAATGAAGCGACTGTCACAATCATGGGATGCGGCAATGAGTCCTGATGGAGAGATTCTATCGCAGTTCAAAGCATTTAAGCATTTAGATGCTTAAATGCTTGAATGTTTAAAAGCTTAGACCCACTGTCACAATCATGGAATGCGGCGATGAGTCCTGATGGAGAGATTCTATCGCAGTTCAAAGCATTCAAGCACCTAAATGTTTGAATGTTTAAAAACTTAGATGTTAAAAACACTTGAATGTTTAGATGTTTATCTGCTCATAACTGTCTCAGGTCTCAGCAGGAAGCGATCACACGGCAAGATAGCTGCCGTGTGATCGCTTCAATTCGCACTTCAAGACGCTTGACTCTGAACCTTAAACCACTTCTTAAAGATGAACCCTTTTTCATCCAGTCTCAAACCGGGCACCTTCCTCGTCAAAGCCTTCTGAAATATGCTCAGACAGAAGACTAGAAAGCTTACTGGGGTCATCTAGCTGCTTTCTATTTCGTTGTTTCCCACCGCTGCCACAGCAAGAGCTAAAGTCCTTATTGCCACAACTAAGCAACTTTTCGGAGTAACGATTAGTCACAAAACTTTATATAAGCCTTCCTATTTAAACTTGTGGTATCCCAAATTCCACAATCAAAGGTGTGAAATAAACGAACCAGAAACAGTTTCAACCACTTCACAAATTGCTCCTGAGATAGTATAAGAAGGCAGTAACTACCCTTTCCAGAGGAGCAAAAAGCCGCGAGCTGACTGCTGCCACACATAATGGCGGTAAACTCAACACGAAAGCGATATGCAAGCCGTTGGGGCAGTAGCTGGGATTAGGCAACCATGCAACCAAAGACAGTCAGTGAAGCATTAGAGCAATTTACCAAGACTAAGGCAGCTCAGGCTAACCCCCGACTCGTCAGTAATCTTCAGACAGCTTTGAGACGGTATATTTTGCCAAACTATGGGTTTGCGGAAGCTGAACTACGAAGTCATTTAGATGAGTGTCTGGCAAAAATTCCGCTGTCACAGTTTTTAGGAAACGCAAGACAACTCCTAGAAACCCTGGATACTGGCTCAAATCTGCATTCAAAAGCGCAAAAAGTTTCCCGTGGAACCCTCAACAACTACCGCTCAGCTTTGCAGAGATTTTTGAGCTGGACGTACACGCAAGCTGGCGATGACCCTACCCCAAGTAGTCGGATCGGGGAGTATGCACCTCAGATGTACAGCGGTCAAATGTTGTCCAAAACACAGCAGAAAGCAAGACCGCGTCAGGTAGAACCCTATGCCCTCAAAGAGGAAGAGCTTACCCATAAGCTAGAGCAGCAGCTCGAACAACTCGGCGACTTCTGGACTAAATCTCGAGTACGGGGAAGAAAAGGAAAAGCGATCGCGCTCGACACCTTTGAAACTTATAGAAGTAATCTTCTCTGCATTTTGGGATGGCTGCACAATATTCAGGGATACTCTTGCGAACGGCTCGCAATTGAGCAAGTGTCCGAGCTAGAGCAGCTCCAAGTTTTCATCAACTGGGGCCTTGAGCAAAAGGGCAACAGCTACGGCTGGGCGCTCAATATGGTTCAGGCATCTCTATCTGTTGCTAAATGGCTGAACTCCCAGAAGCAGCCCAACTCAGAAATTCCTGCCGTTAAAGCGCTACAGGATTACCTACATACCCTCAGAACTAATTACGAACAAGAGTCCTCACAACAGAACCAGGGCAAAGCAGAGCTAACCCTGGAAGAAGGGGAGCAGATTGTTGAGTATTTACGCCAGTGCTGTGCACCACGGCATCAGTCAGGAGCACCACGCTCAGAAGCAGCAATCTTGAAATCCTGGCAACGTTACCTGATTACTGCTCTTCTAGTTTATTCGCCGATTCGCCAAACAGAAATTTCTCAGTTGGAGTGGCAGCGCACGCTAGTTCGTGAAAAAAACGGCTACCGGGTTCAATCTGACCTGAAGTCGGAAAGGGGGAGAAAAACTTTAGCCTCCCGCGAGTTTCGATTGCCTAAGCATCTCGCTCAAGAATTGGATACCTGGAAGCAGCAGTGGCGTGACAAGATTCCCACCGATCATAATTTAGTCTTTGTACGGCTTGGTTCTAATCGCACACCCGAAACCCTAGGCCAACCCCTTAGTACCCGCGACATTTCTGAGCTGGTTTCCACAGCCATCTACAAAGCTACCTCAGTATTGTTTGGTACTCCCAAGCAAGTCACACCGCGAACTTTTCGACACACAGCTCTCGCTTACTTAGAACAAATCGGATGTTCAACACCAGATTACGCGACTAGGGTCAGCCAGGGACAAATTCCTCAATGGTCGCCATCTCCCCAGAGATATGACAGTCCGGCGGCACAGATTGCTCAACTTGGGCGATCGCCCAAGCACTCAATTAATCAACCTGACCCGTTACTGGGAGCGTTGACACCACCGCCCAAGCACTCAATTAATCAGCCTGACCCGTTACTGGGAGCGTTGACACCACCGCCCAAGCACTCAATTAATCAGCCTGACCCGTTACTGGGAGCGTTAACATCTCCAGAACAGACTGATACTAATATCGGCTCCACTAAACACATCATTGAACAGTTTCAGCTTGCTGAACAGTCGGAGCCAGAAGACTCCCCTGAAGATTTTTCAGAGCCTTAAACTGTGCAAGTCATTCCTGCATTCAATGAGGAATGACTTGCACAGACACGTCGTTAGCTCAAGTCTAACCGCCCCACTCTCTGGGTTAACGGAACTTAAACAAATTTCAAGACTCTAAAGGGGCTGAAAAGCTTTCTGGACAAGAAAAAAAGGTTGATGACCTAAAAACGCCTGAAACCCTTGTGAATATAAGATTTCTGCATATTCGGGCTGAAAGTCCTTCTCTGTTCAGGTTTTAAGCTATTTTTGCTTCGGTTTTTGTCTAAATCCCATTAGCTAAGTCTAACTGCCCCACTCTCTCGGTTAAAATCCCTCATTCCTCCGCTAAAAATTTTAGTGTAAGTTTTTAGGATTTGCTTTATACTATTTGAGTGAGCCTTTTTAGGATTTCATCGCAACTGGGGAAGATGTTCCCGAGTGACTAACTCTTATGGTTGGTCATTAATTTTCTAGTGCGTGTTGAACAAAAAGCTGTGTTTCGGAAAGTTCTAGTTAAAGGTTTACTCCCTAATTCACAACTCTATTCAATCTATAGTTGGGATGATAACAATGAAAGTAAATAGAAATGGACAAGCAAAAATTCTTACCCCACAAGAAAGAGAACTTTTGCTGACTCAAGGTTTTCTCTCTCAAAGAGACCGCGCTCTGAATGAACTTTGTTATTACACAGCTTGTCGGATTTCAGAAGCACGACAAGCTCGGTACACAGATATTTTTGATGGGGATAAAGTTCGAGAGACTATCGTGATTAGGAAATGCATCACTAAAGGCAAACAGGCTACTCGCTGCATTCCCACTCATCCGAAGCTAATCCCATCTTTAGAAAAATACATCCAAGACTCTATAGAACTTATAAAGATTCTACAGATTATCGGACAATGGGATTGCAAGAGCTTGCATTGTGGTCAAGTTTTTGACAGCGAACAGAGAATTATTTGCCCAAAATGCGCCAGCTACGATATTACAACTGCTGGGATGGGTCGGGATAAACAAATGTATAAATGTAAAAGCTGTTTATATCGCTTTCAAACAAAAACAGCTTTTGTGGATCATCCTGAATTGAGAGATACCATAATTCGTTTGGGAGTTTATAACTCAATGAGTTACGGTTTTCTTTTCATGCATCCCAACAACCCTTATTTATTCCCTGGCGCAAGAGGAAAAGGGTGTCTCGCTTTGAACACAGCTAGTGGCATCTTCAAGAATGGTTGTAAGCGAGTGAATGTAGTGGGAGCTTCTACTCATAGTTGGCGACGGACAGCACTAACAGAGATGCATAAAGCTGGGGTGCCTATCAGAGTGACTCAAAATATTTCTGGGCATACCCGGCTCTACAACCTCCAAAAATATCTAGAAGTTTCTAGAGAAGAAGTTGAACAGGCTGTGTTTCTTTTACCTTAACCTGAGTGTTTGGGTTAAATGAAGTAATTGTATCCTTGAAACCTCTGTAAAACTGCCCCAAACTTTTTTAGGAATCAAGGAATCATAAACTCATGTTGATTGACAGAAATGGTCAAGCCAAAGTTCTCAGTTCTCGAGAAATTCAACAGGTTCAATGAAGTAATTTTACCATTGAACCCCCTGTAAAACTGCCCCAAATTTTTTTAGGAATAAAGGAGTCCTAAACTCATGTTGATTGACAGAAATGGTCAAGCTAAAGTTCTCAGCAATAGAGAAATTAAACAGCTATTTGAGCAAGGGTTTAGATTAGCGAGAGATAAAGCTTTATTTGCCACCTGCTTTTATACAGCTTGTCGAGTTTCCGAAGCCCGACAAATGCATTTCGTTGACGCTTTTCATCAAGAAATCGTGCGAGATGACATGATCATTCGTAAAGCGAATACCAAAGGAAAACAAGCAACTCGGACAATTCCTACCCACCCTCATCTTAAAGAGATTCTCCAACAGTATCGCCAAGATTCTTTAAAATTACTCTGGCTGCGAGAATTATTTGGAAGATGGAGCCATAGGAACTTAAATTCAGAAGGAAAGCTGGTTTTGAACAATCTACTTCAATGTCCGGTTTGCGAAGCTAAGCATTTTAGTAAGCAAGGCTGGTATAGAGATAAAGAGCAAGTTTACCTCTGTAAAAATTGCGACCATTATTTTCATGAATCAAAACTCATCAAATGTCAACTTGATGCCAACATTCCGCCAACCATAGAGTATGACCCTTTAGGAGTAATTAGCACACTAAATTACGGATTTTTATTCGCCGAACCCAACAATCCATTTTTGTTTCCAGGATGGCAAGGGAAGGGATGTCTTAGCCTCAGAAAGGCTATCAACATTTTTGAGATGGCTTTTGACAAACTGGACATTTCTGGGGCTTCCTCTCACAGTTGTCGGCGGACATCGCTCACTATGATGCACCGCGAAGGAGTCATCCTTCGGGTCCTACAAGAAATCAGCGGACATAGAGATTTAGGAGCTTTGCAGAGATACCTGGAAGTGTCTCCCGACCAAACACGGGCCGCCATTCATGTTTTGGGGTAACTCAATATCACAAATAAAACTGATTGTCAATGACCAGCTATAAGGGGATTTCTAGGAACACCAAGCTGAAACGCTTGTCCTATAAGGATTTCAATTTTAGAGGTATTTTTAAGGATATTTTAATAATTTTGTGTCAAATCCAGAAAAGCATAGCTTACAGTTAAAAAAGCTTTTGAACAAAAGCAACTGGTTTTGTAACAGCAGCTACACAGTTTGATATTCCGTCAATTTAGTAACAAAACTTGAAGGGGTTAATGATGGTTAGTTCTGGTCGGGGTGGTGCAAGAGCGGGTGGGGGCCGTCCCTCACGGTGGAAAAATCAGCCGACAATTACAATCCGAGTGCCGGAAGTTTTCGCTGAAACGCTGTTGGAAATTGCTGAAAATCTAGACCAGGGAGTTGAGGATACCCTTGTAATTGACCGGAAGTCAATGAATGTTAGTCGGCAAACCAAAAAAGAACAGCTAGCTTTATCACAACTCCGTATTTATAAACATTCTGGGCATAAAGTCCTACGATTGGAGGAATTAATTAGTGTCTTACAAAGCAGTCTCGACTAGCGCTGCTTCATTACTCCAGGCAGAAGAAAATTGAAAGTTCTTTTCTAAGGCAATGGTTGGAACCTTCGGCAGCTGATAGACCTAAGGAAGATGTTTGGTTGAAAGACATTTGAAGCGCTCTTGATGGCAACGCCCCTAGAGTCTAAAGCTAAATCGCTCAGTTTAGTGGTCGGGTTGATGCCAGAGGAGGTGCAAAGGCAAATTCAATCCTTGGCGTTGGAAGCAATCTCCCCATGATCTCTGACCGCTAGCAAGCCGCGATCGCTACTGCCGTCCGAAAGCGTGATCGCTATCGTCGGTAGTGCCAGGGGATTCATTTGGTCTATTCAATTAGCCTTCCCGGCGAGTGAGAAGTCTACAACTAACTGGACAAAGTACCGCATAGATACCCGTCAGTTTCCATTCAAGTTGATTTACCAGCGAGTGGGAAGAGAAGACAAGCTTGCAGGTGCTCTTGGCTTTTGCGATCAGTTTCCATTCAAGTTGATTTACCAGCGAGTGGGGAGTTGTATATACGCTTATTAACACTTCCAGAGGATGGCAATAAGCGTTTTTATTCAAGTTTGTTTCCCAGCGAGTGGGAAGCACCTCCTCCAATTCCTCCTATTTGGAACAAGTAGGAGTTTCCATTCAAGTTGTTTTCCCAGCGAGTGGGAAGCCGTAAACGGTGCCTACTGCCGCACTGTTTACACGTTTCCATTCAAGTTGTTTTCCCAGCGAGTGGGAAGCACTTCAGAAACGCTTGTGGAAGGGAACAACGGGGTGTTTCCATTCAAGTTGTTTTCCCAGAGAGTGGGAAGAGTACGCCCGTGTAGCCCCTACCCTGTAAGGATTTTAGGCGAAAAATTAACGCATCTGGAGAAAATATTACCATTTCCTCCCAGCATTTCAACGGAAAAAATAGAATTTCGGCGATTTGTCGAGATGCATCGAGCGCTTCATTGGACACTTTTCTAGTACAGTTTCCAATGGTTAGTTGGTTGACTTATCGCCAAGATTAGTACATCTTTTTACGCGATCGCGTTTTCCAATTCCTCGTGTACTTGAAACATGAGGCTGGCATCTTCAAGCAATCTAAACTCTTGGGGTAAATCTTCTTTAGCAATAAAGTTGAGACAGCCCAGAATTCGCTGCTTCCACTCATCTTTAGTTTTAGTCTCCCAAGCTTCAAAAACCTCGGATTCTTGTAAACCTTCTATTTTATGAAAGCAATTATTGCGTTCTTTTTTAGCAGATTCCCAAACTATTTTTATGTCTGGATGGTCTTCCCAATCAGGTCGCGCTTGTTTGAGTAATTCATAAATTGGATCGCCATATAGACCTATCTGCCCCCATTTTTGGAATTTTGTCTGATTTGGCTCAGAGAGTGCCTTAAAGTAGTTTGGTAATTTTTGACAAACGGAAAGCTTAATTTGAAGCCCATATCTTGGATCTTTAACGATGTGAGAACTATAACGCTTTTCCACCCATTTAATAATCGAGCCTTCAGCGGCACGAAAGCTATGGAATAAGGCATCAACTGTGCTACCTTGTTCCAAGCGAACCCAAGCTAGATATATTGATTCAAATCCCGACTGATACCAAGGAAAATTAGTGACAAGTAATAATTTCCGCTCAACTAAAATTTTCTTAAATTTTTGAAATTCAGCAAAATTCCACTGTTCCCCTGCATCAAGTAAAGATTTAAGGCGTTTTTGTTCAGGATTACTTGGAGTTGTCCCTGTCAGTCCTAAAATATCCCGAACCCCTGAATAGTCATGACGAGCTAGCAGTGCTTTTGCCTCTTGCTGTTGAATCGCACCTAAATAAGTGGGTGATAAAATTTTATCCGTCAGTTGGTTATATTCATTACTAACTAGAAACTCTACATTCGTTCTAAATTGTGCCAAACTGACAAACTGTACAGCCGATGAAATAGCTGGAGTACCAGCTTGATGACTGACATAAACTTTATCACTGGCATTTACCTCGATTTGTTCGCTCTCAAGTTGATCGCGTAGATTGGTACGAACTAAGTCGAGAACAGAATTCCAGTCATCGAGTCCCTTTTCGTCAGAGACTGGAGATAGGGTAATCCATACACAGTTTGCATTAGGAAATTTATCTTGAAAGTACTGCTTCAAAATCGGCTTGAGAGTGCAGGTATCTTGCCAGGAAGGACATTTGGGTTTCCGTCTTTCGGCGTCACTGTGGAAAATCTTAGATTGGTCGGTTAACAGAACTGCGATCGCATTGGGAGAAGACTCCTCTAACTTTAACTTTTCTACAAAGTTATCCAATAGGGGATAGGTTAAATAGGACAAAATCTCCTTTTGAACATCTGGAGAACTTGCCTCATAAACCATACCCAAAGCCCTTGCTTCAATCCGGTACGGCTCATCTTTGTCTTTGTAGGATTGTTTGGGTTCAAAAGCGATGTCATGGCAATCTGCTTGAACCTCATCGTCATACCAGTAATGCCAAATCTTATTGCTTCTTTGTTTCTCAGTACGGTTTTTTTCACGACACTTGTTGTCGCTATCGAGTTGTACATCACTACTACCAATCGTGACAATCCAAAGATTCATGACTACTGTTCTCCCCAAAGGAGTTCAAATCCATCCGGCTGGTTGTTGAGAAACTCCAAAAAGTCCGTTGACTCTTGCGAATCATCGGGAAAAATCGTTAATAGCTCAATAAAGCGATTCGTTGGCTTTACCTGCGGCTTGCCCTCTTGTTTGACCACTAGCACCTTGGGCGGATACATCCGATGCCAGAGACGACCAATTTGACCGATTTTTCCAGTAAGCGATGTCGCCTTAATACTTTTATTGCGATCGCCTCTGGAAATTCCCCTTTGATAGGGTTCGTGTAACCAAGAGATAGCAGCACATTCATCTCGTGTTTGAGCAATTCGCCCCCACACCTGAACGCGAGACGGATGCCATGCCTCTCGCCAATCTGCATGACGAGTGGGAGTAGGTGTTTTACCTCGCAACTGCATCCAGACCTTTGCTGTTTCCAGCACCGAATCAATAAATCCACCTACTTTTTTAGGATTCCAAACCCGAAGGGCGTGAGATTTATCCGGCTTTTGCGCCCACTGCCAATGACAACCAATTAACTTTTGATAGTCTTCGTTGTCGTAAAATAATCGGTGGTCGGCACGTCGCCACGACTTGCCAAATCCCCCTAGAACCATTGCAAACCACATCAAGTCAGTCACGAGGTTCTGCAATGCAGTTTTCTCCTCATCCGGTAAGGGGCGCGTTAATGACCAAATCACATCGCCTTCTACGTTATAAGTGGGTTGTTCGTAGCCATTTTGACCGAAAGTTCCTAACTTTAAATCGGTCGTTTGAAACCCTAATCCCAACAGTCCAACGGTTCCCGTTCCTTTAACGCCACCAAACAATTCTTCAACTAATTGCTCTGCTGTGTCTGCATCTGTTAAGCCGCCAAAAATCCGTAAGGCATGACCCCGCAGACTGGCACGGAAAATATTCGGGCGAAACTCTCCTGTATCATCAATTAACTTAGCCGCTTGTCCTTGTCCTTTTAAGCGCACCTGATAGAGGACTGAGTGTTGGGCTGCCTCAGCTTGTCCGTAACCTGCACAAACTCGCGTCCCCAGTCCAAATGCGATCGCATTTTTCCAAACTCGCCAAACTTCTTGCCATTGTTCGGGTGACAACGGTTTAATACTGGAGATACCAAATCGCAAGGTCGGTCGATCGAGGGACACTAGGGCATAAGCACTTTCACCACTTGTCCTTGAATTTGTTTGCTGGTTTTTAACTTGCCATCCTTGCTGGGGATGCACCAAATCGACTAAACCTTGCGTCCAATCATTAATCGGATAAGCGCCCTCAAACCGCAGCCGTCCGGGTGTAATCTCAGACTCATCCCCGCAGTAATCGTTGCAAGTACCGTATTGAAGTTCTCCTGCTTTTTCAGCCCGTTTGCAGGCACCTCGAAATGCCCCTTTCATACTGCTGCCGGGATAAAAGGGAATACCTTTGGCACCAATCACAGGACGAATCATGCCGTCGTCCTGTCCGCCATTGGTCACAAACCGCCAACTAATCTGGTAAGTTTTGGTTTGGTAAGTTGGTGTTTCTACATCTTGTGCCTTGTCAGCCGGAATAAATTCAGCTTTTTCAATCCATTCAGAAGCCCAAAACTGAACATCCTGCTTCTCACCGGCTTTCTTCTTGTTGGAATCAATATAATGCAGTTGGCTGCGTCCGCTGACCTGGGCGCGAAACATCATCGGCACTTTTTTATAGGCATCAGGAATCGATTTCATCGGCTAGCCTCCCGGTTTTGTACCGTTGCGTCCACCAGACAATGCAGTCACACAGTTGGGTTAAGACAGTGATCGCTACTCGTTGGTCTTCTATCGGCAATTGCCACAGCTTTGCAGACATTGCCTGAATCTCTTGCACTTTGTTAGGGTTTACAGTGTCGTTAGGGATCGTGACACCTGCTTGACCCATTACCTTTTGCAAGGCATCCCAGGTGGCTTTCCAATATCTGGACTTGGTTTCTTCCCTGCCTTTGAGTCGCAAATGTTCGCCCCAGAAGCGCTCTAATCCATAAGCGACTGCCATTCGCATTTTATAGGACTGATTCAGGGATTTTGGATCGCGCTCTCGTGCATCTAGCACTAACTTTTGAGCAATGCGGTCAAGTTCGTAAGATTTCCAACCCATTACTGATACTCTCCTGCTAACGAAACACGACAACGACCAAAACCAATTGACTCCAAACCACCGAAATACAACTCTGAAGAGTAAACGTCTGATGAATTCTCTTGTTCGCCAAACGGTTTCCAGCCTTTTCGTTTCAAAGCGATTGGAAACACCAAAACGCTTCCCTCTGGCAAAGCTTCAGTATTGAAGAATGCACCGCGATCGGTATCCACTTTTTTCATTTCATCGAGCAGCTTGACGCGACTTTGACGATACAGCGCCATATCATGCAGCATGGCAATATCGTTATCACCCACTACCACCAGCTTGTTCTTATCTAAATCGGTTCCAGGCGGAATCCAAGCGGATAAATCCTCTTCATGTTCCAGTTCAATAAACCCTAAATTAAAAAAGAGAATTTTGCCCCTTCCTGCCATCTGCCGACCTTCTAAACCCACCGCTGCGGTATAAGGGTCGGGTACATCCGCGTTAATTTTGGCAATCCGTTTGTAGCGCTTGAGCAGCAAGGGACAGGTGACAAAAACAACAGGTTGACCAGGGCAAAATACAGGCAACCAAAGCAGAGAAGCATATTCAAATTTGACTAGCGCTTCAGTCGTGCCGCCATCAGGGCGACCATCCACCGATTCATGCCCGTACCAAGTTTGCTCTTCACCCTGTTTATCCCCTCGCATATCAGCCCGAAAGCGTCCCCGGATCGAGCTACCCGGAATCATGCCCGTTTGGGTAAATTGGTCGCGAAAAATCAGGTTGAGATTGCCCGTTTCTTCCCCGGCAGTTGCCCCAACATGGACAGGTGCCAAGGCTTCAATTACTCCGTAGGCGCTGTGGTACATGACGGTAATCCTTGAATATCAATGGGTAAACACAAACCACACCCCAAATGTTTCAGGGGAAATCCTTCTTTGGGGAACCATTCGTCGGGAAACTCCCACCAAGTTTGATTGAGGGGGTGCTTGAAAACGTAAACACTGCCTGCTGGAACGGCGTAGCGTCCTCGACTCAGCCGTCCAGTTCTGCTAGGGTCATAGGACTCATCTACTGTTTCTATCTCTTGCTGGGAATGACCGAGGCGATATCGGTAAGAGATAGGTTTGTCCGTCAGCATTTTGAGTCCTTGCCGAGGAAAACTCGAATGATTTGGGTAACGGTAGGAGCATTTATTTGACCCCCAAACTCCCGGTGTAATCAGAGCAAAAGCGTGCTGAATCTTTTGGCTCAACAATCGATTAATTTTGTGTTTCTCTGAGAGATCGTGACTCTCAACCTCCACCAGATGACCTTCCCCTCCAAAGCGATACCAGCCATCGGGTAACTCATAGTTAGAGAGATACACTAAACAATAGTCTTCGTGAAATTGCACCGCATTTTCTAAGAACAGTCCATCTTTTTCCACGACGTGACGTTCTTCTGCTTTTATTCTGGGATGTAGAAATGAGACAAAATCCCACGGTGCTTTTGCGATCGCTTGCTGTTCTCGGAGTTCATTCGGGGGGAAATTCCAGCTATTAATCGATTGCCAACTATACTCAGGTTTCAACTCTTTGTTGGTACGTTCCCATCGATGTTGACCCAGACACCATTGATTGGATTCTGACGCAACTGCTTCTGGTGAATTTGATTTCTTTTTCACAAAAACCCATTTATCATCCTCTTTTTCGGCAATGACGTTATGCCAAGGAATCGGCACAAAAAATTGTTTGGGCGTGTCTTGTTTTGCCCAAAACGGACCAGAGATGACTAGATGATTTCTCAGTTCTGTGCGCTCGGCAAATTGATGTTCGCGATTGGCGTTGAAAAAGAGTCCCGCCAGCGTGGCAGTATCCGGAGGAAATTTAGCACCCGATTTACCTACTAAATTCTCTGGAGATAAAAAGGCTCCAGCACTGCCGTACATGAATCCCAACGGCTTAATCGTAATTAAATATTGGAATTTCGACATAACTGCCACCCCACTTGAATGAGATCGTTAATCCAATTCACAATTGCTCGATTGATGTCATTGCTATCTCCGACGATGTCACCCCATCGGCGTTGCTGGGAGAAGGTTTTTCCCGCATCGTTGAAATACAAGTTGAATAGGGCAATGGCAATCTGCTCTTGGGCGGAAATCCCATCCTTTTCTATTTCTTTTAATCGAATCGCATGACGTGTTTTTAACTGCGCCCAATCGTTGTAAATATGAGTCCAGTTAGGGTCTTGTCCCCAGCTTCTACCGCCGCGGTCGCGATAAGTTTTTAATATAGATAAGTAATTCCAAGGGCACGTCCACTGCACGTATTGACCGCTATTAAAAACCACTCGAATGGTTACGCGATCACGTCCCAAACTTTTCGCCCGTTTTTCCGCTTCTCGGCAGTGTTGTAAAATATCGCGTTGTGGCACTTGATGCCCAGCCCAAACAAAGCCCACGCTATAGGTAAATTTAAGGTCGAGTTGCTGCTGAATTGTGTTTTGCAGGTCTTTCCAGTGGTTTTCTAGGGTTAATAACCAGTTCAAAGCCTCTATGGGTTTTACTTTCTCTGGCTCTTCTAACTTTTTGGTTTCTTCACTATAAAGGACTCCTAAAAAATCATCACCACCTGCATAAATAACCCGTCCTTTCCCTTCAGGTAACAAATTTCGCTTTGCCTGAAACTCTCTTCCCCAATCCCTCATTAAGTGGGTGAATTTTTTTAAGTCTTTATCCCGTTTATTTGTATCATTTTCATGGCGGCTGGCAAGTTCTTTGAGCTTATCTCCAACCTTGTCACCATCGCCCATAAACCAGCCTGTCCAATATCCAGCCTCACGAGTGATATCTTTGAACTCTGGGTCATTCTTGTTCTTTTTGAGTTTTTCTATCTGAATGTCATCGGCGATTTGGTCATAGGTAATTAAACGCTTGACCAGTTCGGGAATACTTAGGCGTTCGTTGGGCGCAATGTATTTGCCAATTTCATCGGGTTTAGATTGTTCGTACTCTCTCAACTGTTGCAAAGACAGACTCGGTTTTCCAACCCGATAATCTGGGTTATCTAGCAACCAAGACAAGCGTCGATAAAAGAGTTCTTGCTCATTTTGTTCTAGTTTTGTCAGACTTCGCCCTGGTTGGTTGGACTCTTTCCCTAAGTGATGCCACGCGATCGCATCTGTCCCAGTTAAACTTGAACTTTCCCCTATCCAGTTAATTGCAATCCAATCTCGCTTTAGTTTGCGAGTTTCCAAGTCGTCCATTGCCTCTTGAACAGACTCCCCATACCCCCAAAAGATTTCCCAGGTATAGCTTCCCCATCGTTCCCACTCGCCCTTTTGCTTGCCTATTTGGTCTTCAGTTTGCGACCAATAATATTGGTTTTTGGGGATACCCAGGTTGTTTTCTACCCACTCTCGGCATACTTGTAAGATGGTTTGCCACTCCTTCAAAAGCGTATTTTTTACATCATTGCGATCAAATTTCCCTTCAATCAGAATTCGGTTGGGCATTCCTTCTTGGATAGTTGGCAATCCCGGTGAAATCACCTTTAGTCCTAAAGACTCTGCTTTTTGCACAAGCTTAGAACTTAAGAAAGATAAGATGAGCGAAGCTCCATACAAGTCTCGAAGTTTACGAGACTTTTCAATAAACGCCTGCACGGGGGCAAAGCTGATGGCGGTATATTCAGACATGAGTTAGCAGGATTTGCGGCGTAGTGACAGGTTTTCTCAAGGTGAGAGGTTCGGCTTTACCTGCATATCAGATGTGGTTTTTCACCACATCGGTTGTATTTGCTTAGAATCTGCAATACCGGAGTGCGGCACAATCCCCAGAGTTGTGTTTGCCAAAATGCTTCTGACACGAATTTATGTCCTTCTGTTGTGTCTCAAAAACACTATAACCAGAGGTCTTAGCTGGAGGCTAGAAGTCTCAAGCTATTGAAAGAAAAATTTTTATTACGCCTTAAATGCTTATTAATACTCAACTTGAGGGACTTTGCAGGGTTCTGGGATAAATATCGGCTTTTACTTGACATTTGACTTAAAAGCGAATAACACTGCCCCGCTTTAAGAAAAACTGTCCTCTATGAATGATTATCTCCCGACAGCATCGGGGGACTTTTTTGGGTTGGTTGAGTTAAGTAGTACTGCGCCAATTGATTTGGAATTTTTTGCGAACTGCTGCTTGCAGCGGTGCTTTGCAATCGCATCATTTCCACAGTCCTCGCAATACCCCGCCAGTTTCAGGCATTTTCAGACATTAATATACACCGCGTTTACTTAACAGCAAATGCGGTGTGTATTTGTTTTGGATTTTTTTCTTTAGTTTTTGGACTCGGAGCATTCCGGGTTTACACCTTTACAAAATACTCCGATTAGACAGGCTTTTACTACCTGTTGATTTGGGTTATCTGGACTGTGCCTCTCGCGTTAAGAGGGTGCCAGTCCCCAAATCAACAGTAGTTTTTCTTCTCGGTTTTGTCAAGAGTTGGTTAACCTTAACAGGTTAACTACTTCTTTTTAAGTGCGAAGAATTAATCCTTTGCAAAACACTTCAATTAGGCAGGCTTTATAGTTTCCATTCAAATAGTTTTCCCAGCGAGTGGGAAAGATGACCGCTCTAGAGGGTATTGCGGAAACTGGTTTGTTTCCATTCAATTTGTTTTCCCAGTACGTGGGAAAGTATTCCTGCTCAAGTTTACCCCCATATGAAGTGTAGTTCGTTTCCATTCAATTCGTTTTCTCAACAAGTGAGAAAGACGAACATCGTCTTTGAGGTGGACGGCATAACGTACTCGTTTCCATTCAATTCGTTTTCTCAACGAGTGAGAAGCAGACACACGAACCATTCTTCCGCTCCTCTTATGAGGAAGGGTTTCCATTCAAGTTGATTTCCCAGCGAGTGGGAAGCTGACATGTGTAACAGGTTGACAGCCTACCCAGGCGTTTCCATTCAAGTTGATTTCCCAGCGAGTGGGAAGCACTAAGGGACCTGGCTACGCAACTAGCGGGTCCAATAAGTTCCCATTCAAGTTGATTTCCCAGCGAGTGAGAAGTTTGGCTATTGCATTTTTCTTTCAACTTCTTCATCCGCGTTTCCATTCAAGTTGATTTCCCAGCGAGTGGGAAGTTAACGTTTCCATTCTGCAAGGAATTACAGATGGTTCGTTTCCATTCAAGTTGATTTCCCAGCGAGTGGGAAGACTATTTGAAAAAATCTGGGTCGCCTGAACTCTTTCGTTTCCATTCAAGTTGATTTCCCAGCGAGTGGGAAGTTTCTCATATTTTCTTTCTTAAATAACCAAATTTTCGTTTCCATTCAAGTTGATTTCCCAGCGAGTGGGAAGTCAAACAAACTTGAAGGGTTTTTTGTAGGTAGTACATTCGTTTCCATTCAAGTTGATTTCCCAGCGAGTGGGAAGCCAAGGGAAATATTTCGATCGGCGTGATGACTACAAGTTTCTATTCAAGTTGATTTCCCAGCGAGTGGGAAATCCAATTCAAATTCGGGGGTTCACGGCAGCGGCAAGTTTCCATTCAAGTTGATTTCCCAGCGAGTGGGAAGTTCTCCCCCCAGGAGGCATCGCATGGTCCGCTCAAGGTCAATTGTTTCCATTCAAGTTGATTTCCCAGCGAGTGGGAAGTTGATTTTGAATGCTTTCTATATTGCTCCTACAGGGTTTCCATTCAAGTTGATTTCCCAGCGAGTGGGAAGTTTGTCGTAATTAAAAATGGTACGAGACATAATCGTTTCCATTCAAGTTGATTTCCCAGCGAGTGGGAAGTACACATAAGCCAAGCAGTATTTCGACCAACTGTATGGTTTCCATTCAAGTTGATTTCCCAGCGAGTGGGAAGAACCCATAACAATGGTAACGGTACAGGAGCTTGCGTTTCCATTCAAGTTGATTTCCCAGCGAGTGGGAAGTTCGGTTCAGCAGTCAGCCCACGCTGACCAGATTGTTTCCATTCAAGTTGATTTCCCAGCGAGTGGGAAGTTCTTAACCAGAACATGCAACGCCCGGAACTCCAGGTTTCCATTCAAGTTGATTTCCCAGCGAGTGGGAAGAAGTTTTAATTGTAGGGCCAACAGGTGGGTATACATGGTTTCCATTCAAGTTGATTTCCCAGCGAGTGGGAAGGTCCTTTCATTTGTTGGTTTCTGGTTTTAACCATTTAACGTTTCCATTCAAGTTGATTTCCCAGCGAGTGGGAAGAGTTCGTTCAGTAGCCCTTATCCCGTAAAGGTTTCAGCCGCCTCTCTCGACGCATCTCTAAAAACAGTAACATATGCTTCCAAGAATTGAGCCAAACACATACCTCAAACCCTTTCCCTGTAAGGTATCGACACACCTTAACGAAAAATATAGGGTTTCGGCGATTTGCTGAGGTGTGTCGATTAGCTTCATTGGACGCTTTTCTGATGCAATTTTTAAAAGTTAGTAGCTTGACTTATCGCCAAGATTAGTATGTATCAGGGCACTCATCAGCTGACAGCTTGCCAGCTCAGACTACAATGACACTCGCTAACTAACTTCGCAATAAAAAGACAATATCGAAACGATACTCAATGTGCAGACTCTCATGCCAGAGAAAGTAAAGTAACAGCGCTGATAAATTACATCACTATTAATATTGCCTTTTAATTAATCGTTAAATAAGGCTAGCGCTAATGTAGAATCCTATGCCCAAGAAACCCCAACCTCACCCCTATGGCGATCGCCTTTCCTTTGAACGCATCCTGCTCTTGATTGCCACTTTAGTACAGTATCCAGGTATCGGTAGCCCCGATTCACACGAGTCCTCATCTCAGGACAAACACCACGACGCATTAGAAGCAGTGCAAACCCAACTGCGACAAGTCGCTACAGCCATAGGAATCAACTTTCCAGATGGGTATCCCGCCCTAGCCACCATTCGCAAAGACTTGCAAACACTTCGCGACTACAGCATTTTAGACTGCCGTATGTATCGCTGGGGCTATTACCTCGGCACTGGGGCAATGACCAAAGACCAATTAAAAGTTGCCTTTAATGCTCTTGCATCCCTTGCTCATTATCAAGGCGACCCCCAAGTGCGGCAGATTTACCAAACTTTGGAACGACGATTGCGGGGACTAAACCTAGAAGAACAAGAGGATTTCTTTTACCCAGTCCGCGCTTACCTAAACCGTCCCATTATCTATACCGACCCGGATGAGATGATAGCCAAAGGGAAAAACCGCCATTCTCTATGCCACTGTTTGGAGACAGTGGAAAACGCGATCGCGCAGGGTCAAATCATTGAAATTTACCGCCAATCGGAACCTTATCAACAGCAGACTGGCTACCTGCAAATTTATCCGTTGCAATTGTTTTATCATGATATCGCCTGGTATCTTCTTTACGAAGAAGCCCGAACGCCTTCTTTATATACAGAATCTGAAATCCAACATCTAGAAGTCGGACGATTAGACCGTTTTAAAGACTATTGCCGAATTATTCAAAAGCAAGGAAGAGGACAAAAAGCACAGCTTTCTAGCCTCAAACTCGCACAAAAATTGATGAATATCGGCTGGGGTATTTTTTTAGGAAAACCCCAGGAGCAGCAATTAGAACGCTTGGGACATTTACCATTAGAAGAAGTGAAAGTAAGATTTTTTCCCCCAGCGACAACGTTTATTTTAGAAGGGGAATGCCGCCATCCCAGCCAAAAGATTCGCCTCGGAAAGAAAAATAACTCTGGGGAATATGAGTTCGTCGATTACATTGTGAAACTACCCCGTCGTTCCTTCCATGAATTGACACGCTGGATTTACCGACACATGGGGAATGCCCAAGTGCGCTCGCCGCAGGATTTAGTTGAAGAGCATCGTCAAGCGGCTCAATCTTTAGCTGCACGATACAGTTAGTTATTCGTCAAATGTCATTGGTTATTAGTAGGACTTAGATAAAAGTCAAGGCGAAAATGGCTTAAGACTTAGATAGAGAAAGACTTTCAGCTCGAATATGCATAAATATTGTATTCACAAAGGTTTCAGGCATTTTTAGGTCATCAACCTCTTTCCCTTGTCCAAAAAGCTTCCCAGCTTTTTTAGAGCCTTGAAATTTGTTTAAGTCCCGCTAACGGTCTTCTCTGATTAAATTCCCCTGCTCGTCGTACCACTTACACGACAAGTATTTACTGTTGACATAACCGACCCGTTCTGTAACTTGGGAGTTGGGACCCTTAATGACTTTAACTTCATCCCAAACTCCTCCATTCTCGTCAACCGTACCACTCAACGCTTGAACAATATTGCCATTGTTCAACCCTGCAAAGGGTCTACCATTGGGTTGGGGACGCAAGGCTAGCTGTCCCTGTTGCAGCCCCCGTACTGTACAGATAGCAGTTGCGTCATAGAAATCAGCACGGGCTTGGTTGCTGAAAACGGAAATTCCTAGTCCTGTCAAAACTAATAAGCGAACTATTGAAGTGCGTGACATGAAACCTCACTAATCATTTATAAGAGTACATTGCACGCGCAGGAAATCCTCGCGAATCCAACCCTTAGCTCCGCTTTTTGGGAAACCGATTCTATACCAACCATTCCCCTGCCCATCTTGCTCGTAATCCACTTCTGGAGGAGATACAGTCAGAACCTGAACGCGATCGCCTGCCAAGCCGTAACCCAAACTCTTATAATTCGACCCAGGCCCAGAACGCAGCGTGATTCGAGAGTTTGGCTCGTTAGCGGTTAGGGTTGCCCGACATTGAGAACGCTCGTTACCGAAAGTATACTGAGCTAAAACAGCAGGGGTTGGGATGGAAAATGCAGTCGTGCTTATAGCTAACCAAGGTATCAATCTTTTAAATTTCACAAATTCTCTCTCTTGCTTTTGCAAAGGGTACTCGCTAGTGTTAGTGTTCCCAGGACATCTCTGCTAAATCTCACGAGAAAGCGATCACGTCAAAAAATCTTGAGGCGGTTGATTTTATCGGAAAAGCTCCTATCATTACCCTTCGCTGCGGTTTTAAGCACTTAGCGCGATCGCTTCTGCTGTCGTCTCCGTTTTAAGTCTTCAGCCTGTCAAATATCCACCAGTTCCTCCTCCTCCCACCTTTCACCATTCGATTTAACTAGGCGTTACGCGAGTTTTCGGAGTTCGGAATCTGAAGCGCGATTGCCTTCTAGTAACTAATTAATCCGTTCCACAGCAATTTCAGCATCAGCCGCCAGTCTCCCAAGTACCCAGTCGCGGTTACTCAATGTTTCTTCAATCAGAGATGCGATCGTGGGTACAGAAGGCGGTGCAGTCGATGCAGTCACTACTACTGAAGTCTCAGACAGTGGGGAGTCTTCCTGCTGTTGCTGTTTTTCGATCCAGTTAGCGATCGCTTGCTCTAAACCGATATGAATATCCTGACCCAAACTTTTACAAATTCCCTTGAATTTCAGCAGCCATCTCAAGCGCGATCGCGTCGTCCCCCTGGAAATCCAGTCAATGCCATTCTCAGCTTTGGGTATCAAGTACTGTGGAATCATTTACTGAGCCTGATTGAACTTCAAGGGCTTGATCCTTATCATGCCTGTCTTCACCAGGGAACAGAACGTCATGCAGCCTTAGCCTCTGACCTAATTGAAGAGTTTCGTGCTCCTATCGTCGATTCTATAACTCTTTATTTAGTCAATCGGGGTGTGATGATTGCAAGCCAAGACTTTGAATATTACGACGGGGGCTGCTATCTTAATGACTCCGGGCGCAAGAAGTATCTACGAACGTTTTTGCAACGGATGGAGGAATCAATCCAAGTAGAGGATGGAGATCCGCAGCCGCGTTGGGATTCTCTGATGCATCAGGTGAAAGCTTATAAGCGATGCGTTTATGCTCCCCGTACTACCTATCAGCCTTACTTAATTCGCTAGGCGATCTTTATGTTATTTTATGTGGTGACTTATGACATACCTTGTGATAAACGTCGCAGAAAAATATCAAACCTATTAGAGGGGTACGGACGCCGAGTTCAGTACAGTAGACCTCTTGCATGAATCAGGAAGAGGAGGCAAGCTCAAAGTTAATAATGGCAGCAATCAAGTTGAATCGTAAGCCAAAGCGCCTGCGTCGATTCCGGTAACGCTCTGCCAGGATGCGAAAGACCTTCAGCTTGCGATTGATGTGCTCTGCTACTACTCGCAACCGTGCTAACAACCGATTGTGCTGACGCTCAAACTTGTTCAGCTTGGCTTTGCGTGACTTCTTGGTTGGGGTACAACTGCTTGGATGCAGTTTTGCCATGCCTTGATATCCCTTGTCAGCCTTTCCAAAGTTGCTCTGGCAGCATCGGGATACGATTGAGCTTGAACTTTTCGCTAATCATGCACTCGCCCTTTACCAAATGCTGTGCAGATGATCTGCCCGTTGGCTTGGTTGACCATCACTTGGGCTTTCAACGTGTGCCGTTTCTTCTTGCCACTGTAGTAGCCTCGCTGTTTTTTTTTGGACGTTCGATTGGACTCTCAGTCACATCGACCACCAACACATTCCAGGTGTAAGCGTTGGCATAAAGCTGCTTTTTTCCAGGTAAGCTGAACTTGCCAGAGCGCATTAGCAACGTTTCTACCTTCGTGGGGGAGGCGACACACCGCTGACTCACTGATTCCCCAACTGCTCGCAATATGAAACTGGGTGCGATATTCTCGCTCCTACTCCAGCACAACCAGCAGTTGGTCTTCGACGCCGAGTTTTGGCTGTCCACCTCGGAAGCCGCGACGATCGAGATGCGGACGCAGGATCTCGACCATCTGCAAGGGAGGTGTCTTGATGAACACCACATCTGCGCTTAAAGGCACTGGGCTTGAGGGATTTGATTTGCTCGTAGGTCATCGCTAGTTCCTCCTTAACCTACTTCTACCTATTCACGCAAGAGGTCTAGTGTCTTTGAGTGTGTCTTAGCTCCATCAAAGTACGAGGAATTACGCCAGAGACTTCAAAAGAAAGTCAATGTAGAGGAAGATAGTGTGCGTTTTTATCCTCTTTCTCGACACACCCTGAGTCAAGTAGACGTTTGGGGCGGTCTTCCGTTAACACAAGTACCGGGTTCAGTGATTATTTAGCTGCTGTGCGAGGGATTTGACTAATGGCTAGACTCCCTGATTTGGTGTTAGATCCCTCGCTCCCTGATGTAGTAAGACTTCCAGCGTTGTGAAGCTATGAGGTATTAGGAATTTTTGCGCCCCAAACAGGATCTCTCGCTAGCGCTGGCTGGACAATAGGCGGCGTAGGAGTTTCAATAGAGGTGAGTCCCTACTCGCTAGGGAAATTAATTGAATGGAAACTCGAAATAGTGCGGTAGCCATAACATATCGGTGAAGTCAATTTCAGTCCCTAATCTTTAGGAAAATTAATTGAATGAAAGCTTGGTTATCTCGTAACCTCTAAAGCTGAAGTTTGAAGCCCCTACTCGCTAGAGAAACTAATTAAATGCAAACTCATCTAGCATCGTCATACTGGAGTTGAACTGAACTGGTCCCTACCCGCTAAGGAAACTAATTGAATGCAAACATAATTGACACCAGCCACCCTTCTAATACAGGGAATTTTTGAGGTTCCTACTCGGTAGGGAAACTAATTAAATGCAAACTCTTCTATATTAGGATTAAAGTAATAAGTTACATAATCGCAGGTTCCTACTCGCTAGGGAAACGAATTGGGTAGAAACGTGACGAAACGGTCTAATTGCTTCGTCAACATTTTTCTACAAGTCCCTACTCGCTAGGGAAACTAATTGAATGGAAACCTGTAGAACACCCTTTCGTTAAGCGCCGCCAGCAGAGAATTGTCCCTACTTGCTAGGGAAACTAATTGAATGGAAACTGGTTGGCTGAAATTTCTCTGATTTGATAAAGATAAGTCCCTACTCGCTAGGGAAATTAATTGAATGGAAACGCCAGTAGTTCAAACTGCTTGTGTTCGATCAGCCAATCCGCGATCGCGGGTCTCTACTCGCTAGAGAAATGAATTGAATGGAAACACTCCCGGTACTTGTGCAAGGCATTGAAAGCCTTTTAATAGTCCCTACTCGCTAGGGAAATTAATTGAATGGAAACTAAAACTCCACTAATTGTTGAACTTTGTTGTGTGCATCCAGTCCCTACTCGCTAGGGAAATTAATTGAATGGAAACGTGATTGAGACAAACGGAGCCAAGCCGCTTGGCGTCACCAAAAGCACCCCAGTCCCTACTCGCTAGGGAAATTAATTGAATGGAAACGCAAATGGAGCCAAGCCTTGTGGGGTTTCCACGAAAACTCCAGCCCCTACTCGCTAGGGAAATTAATTGAATGGAAACTTCGATTGCGGAGAAGGGTGCAATATTTTCCCTAACTCCCTACTCGCTAGGGAAATTAACTGACTGGAAACGAATACTGATAATCACCCGTGTATTCGTATGATCCGTCCCTACTCGCTAGGGAAATTAATTGAATGGAAACTGCAAGTGCAGGATTAGCTTCTACCATTGTGTTGAAAGTGTTCAGTCCCTACTCGCTAGGGAAATTAATTGAATGGAAACGCGCTCTTGCGTTTCTTGGTTTGGCTGGTCTTCCAATACTTGTCCCTACTCGCTAGGGAAATTAATTGAATGGAAACAACTCTCCATCGTTTATATGGCATCTAGTCATGTAATTAATGGTCCCTACTCGCTAGGGAAATTAATTGAATGGAAACGGCAAAGCTCTTTTCAGCATCGTTTGCAGTTTCCACCGGAGCTAATGTCCCTACTCGCTAGGGACATTAATTGAATGGAAACGGTATTCTCTATCTGAGATTGCTGCAATTCTGTAAGAAAGTTGGGTCCCTACTCGCTAGGAAAATTAATTGAATGGAAACTTTAAATTGCTAAGCTGCGCCAGTTCTGACATTTGAGTCCCTACTCGCTAGGGAAATTAATTGAATGGAAACAACATCATTTCCAGCATTCTGTACACCGGAGTACCCGCCTTAACGAGTCCCTACTCGCTAGGGAAATTAATTGAATGGAAACGTGATTGAGGCAAACGGAGCCAAGCCGCTTGGCGTCACCAAAAGCACCCCAGTTCCTACTCGCTAGGAAAATTAATTGAATGGAAACCTCCCTACAGAATCCTTCCAGTTTTCATAAAAAGCGTCCCTACTCGCTAGGGAAATTAATTGAATGGAAACGTGATTGAGGCAAACGGAGCCAAGCCGCTTGGCGTCACCAAAAGCACCCCAGTTCCTACTCGCTAGGAAAATTAATTGAATGGAAACGCAAATGGAGCCAAGCCGTATGGGGTTTCTACGAAAACTCTAGTCCCTACTCGTTAGGGAAACTAATTGAATGGAAACAGTGAAGGTGTTCAAAGATTGATTAGCGCGAAGCGATCCCTACTCCTTAGGGAAACTAATTGAATGGAAACTGATTATTCTTTATTTGCAACGACCAAAGCGTTCCTGGGCTGACCATTAACGTCCCTACTCGCTAGGGAAACTAATTGAATGGAAACCTAATTCATTACCTGCAACTTTTACCTCTTGTGCTGCGACAAAGATCCCTACTCGATAGGGAAACTAATTGAATGGAAACTCATCGATCTTGGTATTTGAAACCGCATAGGGATGGTTGTCCCTACTCGCTAGGGAAACTAATTGAATAGAAACGGTTATATCGCTTAACCAACTCTGCAAGTTGATAATTAAACCGTTAAGTCAATTCATCCAAACGTCCCTACTCGCTAGGGAAACTAATTGAATGGAAACTCCACCTGCATCAAGAGCATTAGCTCCTCTTCAGTGGCATAAATTCGTCCCTACTCGCTAGGGAAATTAATTGAATGGAAACTCCATCACAATCTTGAAGGTGAAAAGGTTCACGTAACCCATCGCACGTCCCTACTTGCTAGGGAAACTAATTGAATAGAAACTTGATATACCCCTGCACCAGTGTGTGCGTAACCCATTGCACTAAGTCCCTACTCGCTAGGGAAATTAATTGAATGGAAACTCTAAGGGATAAGTAAACAATCTTATCCCTTTCTTGTCCCTACTCGCTAGGGAAATTAATTGAATGGAAACTAAAAGATCCCATGATTGTCAGCCATTTGTTTAGCGTCCCTACTCGCTAGGGAAATTAATTGAATGGAAACTCACCATCAGCCAACCCTGGAATGCACACCTCATCATCGTCCCTACTCGCTAGGGAAATTAATTGAATGGAAACCAGTCGCGCTCAATGCCGGTGCCGCTGCTGTGTCCGGTGCGTCCTCGCGTCCCTACTCGCTAAGGAAATTAATTGAATGGAAACTAGGAGGTTCAGACCCGAGGACAGCACCTGGAGGATCACGAGGGTCCCTACTCGCTAAGGAAATTAATTGAATGGAAACCTTTGCTTGAATTTTTTTAGCAACGAACCAACGTCAGAAAATCTCAATCCGTCGCGACGGATTGAGAAAAGATTGAGAACTTTAAATTCTCTAAGACCTGACAGATACCCTTTTCTGGCACTTTGGGAAAATTTGATGAACTTATCCGGTTACAACCCACAAAAAATCAAGCTTTCACCCCAGTTTTACAGAGCAGGGTTAGACTGCTATTTGTAAGTGATCGCACGATTGTGGCAGGCTCTTGTACCGGCAAGCATATTGGGTATTACTGCACTTTAACCATTGTGCTGGCATGGTTGCCGAGCGATCGCATACAATCGGACAGAGAATGAATGGCAGCAGCTCCCTACAGATATCTACGCGACTGGAGAGTTGCTGCAATCAAAAACTCCATTAGGCCGAGTAAACCACCCCGCAACCTGCACTGAAGACAGGTCAGATGAGATGGTTCGCAAAACACTAATTACTCCTGGGCGACCACTTTAGGTTTTGGCTTGGGTTTTGGGGCAGAGGTAGTTTTACGAGGAGGGAGGGCAGCATCGTTATGGGAACGCCCCTCATCGAACTGACGAGCTTTTGAAGCCGCCAGCCTTGTCTTGGCAACCTCAAGCTTATCCTTCTTACCCGCTTTCAGGTAGTTAGGAGGCTTAGAACTAGGAATAGCTAAAAGGGAAACAAATTCAAAAGTGTTTCGTTCGCTGTTAAACCGAGCCTTGATCTGGACAAAAGACGCTTTACCCCTCTCTTCTTTCTCCAGCTTGGGGTTGAATCGAAATGGAGGCACAGGGGCATCTCGCCAGAGGACAGGAATATGAGAAGCCTTCATGAAATTCACTTTTTTGTCCAACTGTGCCGATTTAATGAATTCAAGGCGTTGCTGATTGAAGTTCTTAAACACGGAAATGCATGGGATTCGGCAAACGGGAATGAACTGCCATAAACGGGGTCTGAGTAGTAACGGAACAGAAAGTCACGCTAAGAGGTGTACCAGTTGAACATACTGAGAATTAGAAGCCTGAAACCCTTGGTATTCCGTTCAAGATTTTTGTACCAAATAGCCTACTCTCTAGATGGGACGAATAATTCTTTATCTTGATTAAGCAGGGAAACTAATCTGCGCTTGTTTGCTCTCCATGCAGGGGGATATGAAACGCATGACTCTTCCATTCAGAGGAAACTTTAATGCTTGTCGTTGGAGGGAAGCGCAGAAAAAGTTAGTTTACTTGCTCTGAGAGTCAGAACAACTCAGTGGTAAAACTAGAGTTGAGAATATAAGGAATATTAATTATCAGGCTGGCAGCAGGCCAGTAGAGGTGTCTTGGCAATCTTATTCAATCCTACTGACCGCAAAAGTTCTTCCCACTCTGTCTTAGCAATCGAGTCATTAGGACTAGAAAGGCGCATCTGCGCTAGGGTTGCTAGAGTATCATGCCAAATCCCAGCTTTGGCATAGAGGATAGCTCGCTCTAGCGGTGCTGCCGACTCTAGTTCTTTTATTAGAGAAGAGTTCAATTCAATCCGTTGAATTACGCCTCCTATATCTAGGGAAGAAAATGGGAGATCTGGATCAATAGCAAAAAGTTCTAAATCAAAAATTACAACAAACGACCAAAAGTAAAGTTTGTTAATTTTTAGAAGATGTTTGGGTTCATCGTTAGGGAGAGTAATACTGATTATTCCTGGAGCGTCAGGAACAACAGTAGTTTCATAAATTTCTTCGTTGGTATCAATATCTGTCAGCACAAACTTTACTGCTTGTGGTCTAGACGAATTTTCATTGTTAGAGTGTCTACCAACTACACCAACAAAAAAGAAGAAGGTTGGAGATTCTGATGCGGTTAGCCCAAAGTTTGTGTCTTCCAGATTATCGTTGCGGCTATGTGGGCTATGTCCTGAAGTCTGATAAATTACTGCTCGTGGAGTAACAGCCTGAACGCAATCTCTACTTCTTCCATGAGATGCAGACCCCCCATTATTTCGCAGTTGGTCTACTATTGCTGGACTCAGAACTGAGGGGTGAAAACGTACCTGGCTATTTGGTGAAATCTCAAGATTTGCAGAATTTTCTGCTTGTCGAACTATTGCTGGCGGTGAGTCGATTTGGGAGTTTGGGATGTTGCAGTAGTGGTACACTGGCTGAATCAGTGCTAATTCACTCAGGGTAAGACCAGATTCTGCGACCCACTTATCAAGCGCAGGAAACGTCATCTCGGTTATATAAGCGTTATTAGCTTGATCGGCAATTTGAGACGCTAAGTCCGAGTATCCTGTAGCAATCAGCAGATGCGCTACCGCGCACACTTGCCCATCACGGTCAATAAAACAGGGGGTTGTTTGGTGCGGTAGCGAGTAGTTTCGGGGAAATTGTCCACTCAACCAGTATTCGTGAAGAAGGTCGAGGTAACGGAGCCGCAGTGGGTTAATGGCTTTTAGTTTGATTTTGCTTGAGATAGTTCTAAGTTGATGCTCAACACTTCTAAGATGCCGGCGTATCCGGATGTCTTCTATCTGATGTGCGATTGTTAACGCATCTTCTTCAACTGGAGAATGATTTGGGAGTGTAACCATAAAAAGAGTTTTACAAGTTGAATAAATTTGGTTTAAGCATATCTGACTTCCGGGATTTATGCTGGTTAATTGTTTATTAGAGACAGGAGCGAGCGCCCGCTAGACTCGATACTTGTAACGGGTAAAACTTGCTTTCGCCTCTTCGTAGGCTTTAGTAGGGACTCCAAGAAGCGATCGCTTTGAATACTGCGTTGAGTGTCTTCGGCTGAGGCGGTTCTACTCCAGAAACCAGGGTCAATTCAGTAGCAAAGAACTCGTGCAATTCCCCCTCACACTCCACGCCGATCCAATTGCTGCCAATTGCCTTGACCTGACCAATCTTTCCTCGCAGGCGGTAGTTAACGTCGATGTCTACTCTTTTGTCTGAAGCGATCGCTGTCCTGACGTCCCAATTGGGACGACATTGGAATCTCCTCTGCCTGCCCAGGCACAATCTCAATCTTCTTCCTCAAGTTCTGCCAAAGCCTGAGCGAGTAAAATCCGCAGCACTTCAGATTTCTTCCTACCCGTGCGATTGGCAAGATTAGTAAGACGGCGATGCATTTCTGGTGAAAGGTCGAGACTGACTCTGATGGGTCGCTCCTTGGTTGATTCCTCTTTTTGTAATTTTTCCAGCAGACCTCCAGATCCATGAGTGGACGTAGAAGCAGCCGATGGTTTTTCTGTTGGTGGTTCAGGTTCAGCTCCGCTGCCAAAGATAAATTTGTCGGCAGCGTCGTTCAGAGTTTTGCGGGGCTTCTTGGGAGTCATTTGAGTAACTTCAGAATTTCATTGAATAGGGATTCAAATTCCTTAGCTGATTCTTTTGCTGCTGAGATGTCCCAAATTGTTCCTTCTTGAGTGAAGCAGTCAGAAATTGCTTGTTTCTGATGAATCGCTGTTTTGAGTAAAGCGACATCAGGAAACTGGCTGAGGACTTCCAACGCTTCTTTCTTGAGTCGAGTTCCTTTGAAAGCACGATTGAGAAAAATCGCTGGCTTGGGCAGACCCCCAGAGATTTTCTGTGCTGATTTAATCAGGCGAACGATGTCCCCGGTACTAGATAAATCCAATCCACTCGGTTGAACAGGTGTGACTGAGACATCGGACAAACATAAAACGGCTCTGGTGGCTTCCCCGGAATTGGGCGCACCATCAACGACCACGTAATCTGTCTGCTCAGATAACTCTGGAATTTGCTCAATTAAGTCGTTGGCATCTGAGAGTTTGATAATGCGAATGGGGAGCTGCATCGAGGAAAGCCACATTGAACCGCTGCCCTGTGGATCGGCATCTAGAAAGGCGACCTTTTTCTTTTTGCGCTGTAGCCAAACAGCGAAATGGACGCTACCTGTGGTTTTCCCGACGCCCCCCTTTTGGGCGCAGAACGCAATGACAGACATAACTTTACTTTCTCAATTTAATTACTCAACTCAGTTACTCAACTCAATCACTTAAAGCAAATCCTTATTGTTACTGAATTAAGTATGACAGAATAAGCTAAGCCAAACTCCGCCGAATTGGACTCTTTTAGGTGGAGTTACTTCCAGTGACCAACGGATTCATTAGAGTTTCAGGGTTATTGTATTTAGCCGACCAAATACTGTTTTAGGTGGAGTTGCGATAAAAACCCAACCCGCACCGCCGATTAAGCAAGCAAGACCTGACAGCGAACGAGACTATCTAACTCCGGATGAGATGGAGCGATTGAGAGCGACTGCTAAGAAAACTGGGCGTTATACACACCGAGATTCTACACTCTTGCTCTTAATGTACCGTCACGGGTTAAGGGTTGGGGAAGCCGTCGATCTGCAATGGAGGAATGTGAACTTCACCACTAAGCATCTTTATGTGAAACGTTTGAAGAGAGGGGTACCGTCAAATCAACCTTTCTATGGAGACGAAGTGCGAGTTCTTCGGCAACTTCAACGAAAATATTGCGATCTAAACTCTTTCCGGGTACCTTTGGCTCTGCCGTACCTTCAGGTATATCCCGTCGAAGTGTCGCTTCAAGGCATTCAATTGCACGTTGCCAAAGGTTTGGTTACGTTAGACTTTGAACACTTCATGGAGGGAATTAGAGTAGAGACGTTAATTTTTCCATTTTGTCTGAAACAATCTTTACTTGTTCAGCAATGCTCACCCGTTTGGTTTTCAACCAACTATACACTTTCTGCGTCGCAATCAGAAAGTTGATGTAGTCGTACTTGGTTATTTTGGATGGGTTCATCTTTTTGTTCTCCTGCACCTACCCCTTTTTCTCAACTGCGTAACTCCTGATCGTAATGATGTAATTACAAATATGAAATCTGTATGAAATCGCTTCTATGACATTTTTTTTACAAACTAACTTTAATAATCTTTGCTTCTTCTGCCAAATACTCAGCTAATTGGGCTTCAATTTGCTGTTTGACAATTAGGCGATACTCCAGAAAATGTTCTAGTTCAGAGCAAAGAGATATATAACGCCTCAAGCCGCCTCGATAATGTCGGTATAAACTATACAGGTTGCGCCAGAACTGCCAACGAGTTTTTCGGACAACCCCTTGCTTCCAAAGAATAATCAGTAGGGGACGCAGCGTTGCCCAAGTTAGTTTTTTCTTAGTAGTTCTTCGGATTTTGGGATATTTTGCCTGTGCCAAAACCATAGACTGACGATAGGCGCGGTCTAGAAAACGCTCTGGTTCGTACAGTTTCCAAAAAGCTTCGATATACTCGCGGGCAATCTCTTCCAAAGGACGGGTTGGCACAAAGTTCGTTAATGTCGTTTGATTAATATTGGCCAATTCGCTTCGGAGGCGTCCTTCTTTGTTGAGCCGATGCCAGAGGGCAGTGTTGGGTAGTGCTTGTAACATACTGAAAAAGGCAATAGAAATCGCGGTTTTTTCGACAAACTGGACAATACGCTCGCCTGCTCCCCGTTTTTCTCCATCAAACCCGATAATAAATCCTGCCATCACCCGCAGTCCCGATCGCGTAATTGCATGAACAGCTTCGCTCAAAGAATCTCGGGTATTTTGATACTTGCGAGTTAACGCTAAGCTCTCTTCATCAGGTGTCTCAATTCCTAAAAAGACCGATCCGAAATTACACTGCACCATCATATCTATCAGTTCTTGGTCTTGTGCCAAATCAACGGATGCTTCGGTGATAAAAGAAAAAGGATAGCTATGTTTAACCATCCAGGGTTTTAACTCTTTTAGTAAGAGTTTGACATTTCGCTTATTCCCAATAAAGTTGTCATCCACCATAAAAATGGTGCCTCGCCAACCCAACTCATAGAGACGCTCTAATTCAGCCAAGAGTTGTGCTGGGGTCTTAGTTCGAGGTTTGCGACCATACAGAACAATGATGTCGCAGAATTCGCATTGAAAAGGGCACCCCCGCGAGAACTGAACTGACATATCCGCATACGCACTAAACTCTAATAGATCGAAGCGTGGGATGGGTGTTTGAGTCACATCGGGTTTTTCTTCTCCAGACCGGAAGATTCCCGTATTTTCTCCCCGTTCAAGCGCTTCTACAAACATCGGTAAGGTGATTTCTCCCTCATCGAGAATCAAATAATCAGCTCCTGCGGTTTTGGCTTCATCAGGTAAAGCGGTGGGATAAGGCCCTCCGACTGCAACTGGTTTGCCTCGTCTTTTCGCCTCCTGAATTTGAACGAGGAAATCTTCTTTTTGGACAATCATTGCCGATAAAATAACTAAATCTGCCCAATCCCAATCCGCTTCAGTTATTTGGGTAACATTCCGGTCTACTAACTTAAATTCCCACTGTTGGGGAAGAATTGCTGCTACAGTTACTAAACCCAAGGGCGGCAGCAATGCCTTACGGCCTACCAGCGCTATGGCTTTTTCAAAAGACCAAAAACTTTTAGGAAATAGGGGATAAATAAGTAAAACTCGCATTTTTTGAATCCTTATAGACCAAAGAATAAGTAGAGGGAGCTAATTAACTTAAGGTGGAGGCTGCCCAGAAACAAATTTTTATACGGATACAAGGTTTATTATGGGCACTGCGTATAATAAACCTTGGTCAAATGCAAATATTTTTTAATAGTTTTATAATTCTCCTTCTTCTAGCTCGCTTTGTGCAGATGATACTGGTGTTGATTTTAGCCATTGAATTGTTTCAATGCGATCGCTTAATTCAGCTATTGTAATCGCTTCAAACAAAGAGCGGATGGGTAATTCTACTGAGAATGTTTGGCGGATACGAGCGAGGATTTTAGTTGCCATGAGAGAATGTCCTCCCAGTTCAAAAAAGTTGTCTTGGACTCCCACTCGCTCGACTCCTAAAACTTCTGCCCAAATCTGAGCTAATTTTTCCTCTGTGGGAGTACGAGGTGCAACGAACTGGGTTGGAACATTGGTTTGGATTTCCAGTTCGCTTAAGGTGCGACGATCAACTTTCCCATTAGCTGTCAACGGCAGAGTATCTAAGTTTGTGAAGACTGAGGGAATCATATAATCAGGAAGTTTCTGCTGGAGAAATTTCCGCAATTCTTTTTCGGTTATGTTTTTCTCTTTAGAAACAATATAAGCAGCTAGCCGGTGGTTGCCGGATTTGTCTTCTTTCGCAATCACTGCAACTGATTTAAGTTGGGGATACTCGCTTAAAGCCGCTTCAATTTCTCCCGTTTCAACGCGGAAACCTCGAATTTTAATTTGTTCGTCAATCCGACCAAGAAATTCGATATTGCTATCGGGTAGGTAACGAACTAAGTCCCCAGTTTTGTAAAGATGGGCGTTTTGTTCATTACCGAAAGGATTGGAAATAAATTTGTCTTGGGTTAATTTGGAGTCGTTTAAGTAACCTCTAGCTAAGCCAATTCCACCTATGTGTAATTCACCTGGAATTCCGATAGCCACAGGTTGTAAATTTCGATCTAAGATGTAAGTCTGCACGTTAGCGATCGCTCGTCCGATCGGTACTTGTTGCTGTATAGTTGCCGATGCGGTGATAGGATAAGTTGTAGCGACAACTGTTGCTTCAGTTGGGCCATAAGTATTCACTAATTTGGGATAATCGCCTACCCGCTTTTGCCAGATTCTCACTAGTTCTGGAATTGCTCTTTCGCCGCCAATAATCACCAAGCGCAGCGATTCGGGAAGGGCGATATTTGTTGTCTCCAACTCGGAAACAATTTGATGCCAGTAGGCTGTCGGCAAATCTAAAACTGTTAGCTTTAAATCTTGGCAAATTTTTAGAAAAGTTGCTGCCGAATTCAACATTTCATCAGTTCGCAACACTAATGTTGCGCCAGAAGCAAGACAGGGATAAATTTCTTCGGCAGCTGTATCGAAACTAATCGAAGCAAATTGGAGAATAGAATCGCTTGGCGTTAATCCATATTCAGAAATAGCACTCTGGGTAAAATTAACCAAAGAGCAATGTTCAATTGCAACCCCTTTGGGTTTTCCTGTGGAACCTGAGGTGTAAATTACATAAGCTAAATTTTTTGGTTTAGCTAGACTCAATAAATTTTCTTCGCTTTCTTGAGATAGTTTTTCCCAGTGTGTATCTAAGCAAATAATCTGTGCTTTATTTTCATGCAGCAAAGGTATCAGCTTTTGCTGAGTTAATAGAACTTGCACTTGCGAATCTGATAGCATATAACCGAGGCGTTCTTTGGGATAAACTGGGTCTAACGGTACATAAGCCCCACCCGCTTTGAGAATACCCAATAGCCCCACAATCATCTCTATAGAACGTTCTGCACAAAGACCTACTAGCACCTCTGGTTTGACTCCCAAAGACTGAAGATAGCGTGCTAATTGATTTGCTTTGGCATTCAATTGGGCATAGGTAAGAAATTGGTCTTTCAAAACAACGGCGATTCTATCTGGTGTTTTTTGTACCTGAGCTTCAAACTTTTGAGAAATTGTTTTTTCAATAGTAAAGGTTGCTGGGTTTTGAACGAATTTAGTTAAAAAATACTGCTTTTGGTCATCAGAAAGCAAATTAATTTGACTGATTAGTTGATTTTTATCTACTAAAAATGAATCTAGCACCTGAAGAAAATGTTGAATAGCTAAAATTTGTAGTTCTTCATCAAAAACATCTTTGTGAAAATCAAAGTCGAGAACAAGGTTTCCTGATAAATCCCAATCGCGTATCCTAACAGCGAGGCTTTCAGTCCGATGCCCTGAGTGAACCGATTCACTTGTTATTTTGACTCCCTGAAAGTCTGAGGATACTTGAAGCTCATAGTTTAACAGAACATCGTAAATTGGATTCCGGATAGAATTTTCAAGTACATATTGACCGTATTTAATCGCTTCGGATGTTGTAATAGAAATTCGATTAATTAAGGATAGGACAGTATCATTGGCTTCGATCTCAATTCGTAGAGGTACTTCCTGGGCAAAAGAGCCAATTGTTTTCTTAAAACTTTTGGATCGTCGATTGTGCAACGGCATTCCAATTGCAATCTGTCTGTTACCACTGGTACGATAAAGATAAGTTGCTAAAATTCCTAAGAATATATTAAATAAAGATGCGTTGTTTGTACTTCCAGTTATCGTTTCATAAGCGGCGATCGCTTTAAGTTTTTGGGTGCGAGCGCCACCCAGATCGCAGGCAACTCGTTCTACAAGTGTGGTTTGCTTCAAACGGCGTTGCCCGTAGAATGCGATCGGCTCAATTGGTTCTGCCAGCTTTTGCTCCCAATAGGCTTTAGCTTTCAAATATCGGGAAGATTCTTGATATTCTTTATCGTAATTTATGTAATCTTGGAATTGAGGAATGGGAAACGGTTCTTGTAATTTATTGTTTAGAGCGCACTCGTAAAGACTAGACATATACTCACAGATTAATCCAAAAGCATACCCATCGACGATAATCTGATGGAATTTTAAATACCAAACATATTTTTGTTCAGATAACTTTATGAGTACCATGTCAAACAAACGCTTTTGAAAATCAAACGGCATTTGCGATCGCCTTTCGATCCAGTTTTGCAGTTCATTCGGCTCGGAAACTTCGGAACAATCTAAATATTCCACAATGTAAGGAAAATTGGCTATCACCCGTTGTTGTGGTACGCCATCAATTTCTTCAATTATTGTCCTTAAAGCATCGCTAGCATTCACAAGTGCCTGAAACGCTGCTTGGAAGTGTTCGGGTGAAATCTGGGTTGGGATGATGGCACTGCACGCATTGTTATAAACTAGGGCTTCTGGATACAATTGTTGCCCTAACCAAACAAGGAATTGATTAGCCGTTAAATTCGAGCGATCGCGAAAATTGTTAAACTCTTTTCCTTCTACTGGAGATGTTGCTGCATTCAAGTTTCCTAGTACTTGCTGCCGCTCAAGTTTAGTCAGAAGCGGTAATTCTGAAAGTTGCTGTTCTGGATTGGCGACGATGCCTTCCAACAAAGTTTGGAAATGATTTTGCATCCTCTCTATAGTTGAAGCATTAAATAAATCGGTATTGTATTTAAACTCGCCAAATAAAGTTTCTTTGCCAACTACCATTTCTAAGGTCACATCAAACGCGCCTTCTTGCCGAGGCATCTTAAAAGGCTTTAATTGAAGCTCATCCCAATTAATTACAACGCCTGTTTCAATACCTGTGACTAACTCTATATTTTCTGTTAATTGTTGAGGCTTTTGTAAAATAAATGAAACTTGAAAAAGCGGCGATCGACTGGGATCGTGGTTTGGTTGCAATTGCTTGACTAATAAGGGAAAGGGATAATCTTGATGAGCGATCGCGCCTAACGCCGTTTGACGTACTTGACTGAGAAAGGCTTGAAATGGGGGATTTCCAGAAAGGTTCCCTCGCAAGACAAGCAAGTTCATAAAGTAGCCCACAATGGGTGCAAATTCACTTTGAGTCCTGCCTGTCATGGGAGATCCCACGAGAATATCTTCTTGACCCGTATAGCGATGCAGCAATACCTGAAAAGCTGCCAATAGAGTCATGTAAAGGGTTGTTCCTTCCGCTTGGGACAATTGCAGAAGTTGCTGGGTGAGTTCCTGCGTTAGCCGAAAGGGATGAGATGCGCCATTAAAAGTTTGCACGGGCGGACGCGGACGATCTGTTGGTAGATTGAGCATTGGTAACTCACCCGCTAGTTGTTTCTGCCAGTAAGCCCAGAGTCTTTCCCCATCTGCACCTGCCAGCATTTCGTTTTGCCAGCGAACGTAATCTCCATACGTTAAAGTCAGCGGTGGTAGAGATGCACTGATTCCATTTTTTGCCGCTGAATAAAGTACGCGCAACTCGTCAAGAATTAGCCAAATTGACCATCCATCGCACGTAATGTGGTGGATGGTTAGCAACAGGATATGTTCCTCTATAGAACGAGTAAATAAATTAACCCGCATGACGGATTCTCGTTCTAAATTAAAAGGACGCTGATAGGCTTTAAATACTTGCCGATCTAACTCATCTGCGCTCCAGGTTGCTGCGTCTATTTGCTCGAAGCAAACTTCTTGATACCCATGAACTTCTTGGACGGGTTCGTTGTTTTGGAGCGCAAAAGTAGTCCGCAGCGAAGGATGGCGATCGCTCAGCATTTGGAACGCCTTTCGCAAGGCAGAAATATCGACATTACCTCTGATGCGTGCGGTAAAGGCAACGTTGTAAGCAGGGCTTTCCGGGGCATTCTGGTACAACAACCACAGAATTTGCTGACCGTAAGAGAGGGGGTACTGGGATTTCGCTTTGCTAGCCTTTTCTTGCAATAGTTGTGCTAAAAGGGCGCGTTTTTCTTGAGGCGATAAATTTCTTTGATTTTCAGGTAAATTACTCATAACTGCTCCTATTCTTTAGAATCTATAGAATTTAGTAAAGTGTCTACTTCTTCATCGCTCAGATGATCTAACTGATTCAATAACTGCGCCGCATTTTCAGAGTTGATGCCGTTGTTTAGATTGATTTGGACTGGTGTAACTCTAGAAGTAGCAGAGGAGGGGGTATCTATTTCTATTAGGCGATCGCTTAAATACGTTGCTAAACTCGCAACATCGATCCCTTCCATAAATTTCACGATAGGAACGTCTAATCCCAAGTGAGTTTTCATCAAACTTCTCAGTTCGATTGCTGTCAGAGAATCAAGCCCCATCTCAGTTAAACCGCGCTGTACGTCGAGTTGGGATGGCTTTAACCCCAGAACTTTTGCCACTTGTTCTTGCGCGAACGTTAATAGAAGAGGGAGGCGATCGCGATCGGTTGCTTCTTGCAATTGACGACGAATGTCCAGTTTAGGCGCAGGCTGAGAAGCGGTTTTCCCTTGCGACGGTGCTTGGCGAACTAATTCTGAGAATAAAACAGGATTAGCATCGTTGGGAAATCGCTGTAAAAACTTCGACCAATCATAAGAAAACACGCCAACTTGCACGGCACTTTGGGTGAGTAACTCGCCCAAAATTTGCAATCCCAACTCTGGAGACATCGCGCCGATTCCCCGCGCTTCTCTGCGGCTTTGGATGCGATCGTCCAAGGTAGCTGCCATGCCAGCATCTGCCCAAGACCCCCAATTTATGCTTAATCCCGGCATCCCCATTTGACGGCGATAATGAACTAGGGCATCCATAAAAGCATTAGCAGCAGCATAGTTGCCTTGACCCCGCGTTCCAATTAATGCTGTTACCGAGGAAAAACAAATAAAGAAGTCTAAAGGCAAGTTTTGAGTGAGGGTATGCAGATTCCAAGTTCCTGCTACTTTTGGAGCCATGACATTCGTGAAACGCTCCCAATTTTGCTGTAGCAATGCGCCATCATCTAGAACTCCAGCCGCGTGAAAGATACCGCGCAGAGGCTCTGCACTGGCTTGAATTTCCTCCAACACAAGGGCTATTTCTGAAGTATTGGCAACATCTGCCTTAACAACTTTAACGTTCGCTCCTGTTTCTTTTAGTTGAGAAATTGCTGCTTGTACCCTATCATTTGCATCGCGACGACCTATTAAAACTAAGTGTTTTGCACCTTGTTCTACCATCCATTGAGCGACCTGAATTCCCAGCGCTCCCAACCCGCCAGTAATTAGATAAGTGCCATTTTCTCGAATCGGAATAGGCTTGGAATCGGCAGTTATTTCTGGCATTGAAATGACGATTTTGCCAATATGCTTGGCTCCAGCCATGTATCGGAACGCACTGACAACATCGGATATGGGAAATACTTTGTGAGGTAAGGATTGCAAATCGCCTTGCTTGAACTGTTGCGCGAGTTCCTCAAACATGGATGGGACTAATTCTGGAGTTTGTCGCCTGATTTCACCTA
>NZ_JAMPKG010000034.1:0-61707 GCF_039962015.1 Trichocoleus sp. AS-A1
GGATTATGAGCTGTATTCAGAGATCAGCGAAGCAATGATTTATGGTTCTTTGATTCGTCTCATGGTCAGACGACTAGCTGCTTAAGATTTCCTTTATAAATTAGCTCTTAGGGCGGTTCAATTTGCCTACTCTCTTCTCAGGGTTGCTCTTATCCACAAAACAATAGAGCGAGAATATCGAGAGTGAAGTCCACATTGTTGTTCAGACTGTAGCTTTCATGTAAAACACTTTTTTAGAACCTGTTTACCCGTTGCGTCTCCCCGTTAGCGCCAGTGTGCCTAATCTGCTTCAGCTCTGGTTGCGCCTTCCAGCTTCACTCTGCCGATTTCCCCGTAGGTACTCCAGGTCGGTTCGGTGTGGGCAGATAGGGAGTCACATCACCCCTGATGGGCAGGACTCTAACCTGCATCGAGGAAGGAGTTATGAGGTTTGTTATCCTCCTTTGAGCTTATGTATTTAGCTGAAAACGAATCGCACTTAGTGTCATTATGGGCGATCCCTGATGCCCCCACTTCTTTCCTAATGACGGAGTTTTATCATAATCTCCAGGGAAATCCAGACAGAGCCGCTGCACTGCGAAGTGCCATGTGAAAAACTCTGAAAACATACCTGAACCCATTAGACTGGGCGGTATTTACCCTGATCGGCGAAGCGCAGTGAAGGGAAATATTTGAGTAAGATTGAAGTCAATACTTTTCGGTTAATCTCTCCCCAACCCATAATTATCTGTGTGAAGGGTAGAGCGGCTAAGTGTTAGCTATCGAAGCCTTCTCAATGTTGTGGGTTGCGTTCCTCAAAGGCCACGCCCCCAACGCGGAGAACTCATCTACACGGAGTGGCTTACCAGCCTACGAATGACAGGGTTTCATTCATTTCTCCGACTTAACTCCCAGCAATCCTCGACCTAGAAGCTCGTGCATCGGATTGTGAATTCTAGAAGAATTGGGGCGAGTATTGCACAAAGTGCATCTGAAGAGCGCGATCGCGTTTTTATTTAGATAAGGTCATATTCTTGCGGAAATCCTCGAACTCAGTATGTAGGGGCTAGCAAAAGCGGTAGTGACTCTTTGTCATTCATCTCAGAAAATTCCCAAATGAATGACAGACTTTTCGGATCGGTACAGCAAAGCCCTGGGCTATCATCGACCCATGCGGTAACGTTTAAAGGAAAGGGGTACGTTTAAAGGCAGAAAGGGGTATACTCCGGAAGGGTATATCTTGCCGACTGAACTGCCCGAAATGGAGAATCGAAATTCGCCTACTCATCCGTTTTGGCGATGATTGGCACTTCACGATTGGCATAGACTCAAACAGTGTTCCAGCCAATTAGTTTTATAGAAAAAATAATTTTACCATCCCCTAAAAGGAATGCGTTCGCCTATGGATTTTATATAGCTGTAGAGAGAAAAGTGCATTAACACATCTTGTTAAAATAAATGCATTAAAAATGCCTAAAATCTGCTTTTTGAGGATAGCTTGGAGATAAGGCTAGGCAGGGCAATCTAAATTTGGTTTTTTTGCCGCCTCGCCACTTTTCTAATTGAGAGTAGAAAAAAAATCGGTGCATTCTTACCAAGTATCTGGCTACCTGCTACCTGCAACACAAGCTGGGGTGACAGTTCCAGAAGTGGCAACGAGCGACGTGTTTCTTCCCAGGAATTAGGCAAATGAAAGTCGCTGTATGTGAAATCAGTCTATTGCTGAAGGCAAGCTATATTAAAGTGAAAAAAGAAAAAGGAAAAAGGATAAAATATTTAGTTTTACCCTTGGCCTTTTGGATGTTGCCTGCGATCGCTCCAGGAGGCGTCGATTGGGCGATCGCGCAGGCACAAATTGTGCCAGATCAAGACCCCACCAACAGCACGAACACCATTGTCAATACCAATGGCAACAGTTTCGACATTACTGGGGGAAAAACCTCCAGTAATGGGGCAAACCTTTTTCACAGTTTCTCCGAGTTTGGGCTAAACGCCAACCAAGTTGCGAATTTTCTGTCGAACCAAAATATTAAAAATATATTGGGTCGCGTCACTGGCGGAAACCCCTCTATTATTAACGGTCTGCTCCAAGTTACGAATGGCAATTCCAATCTATTTCTAATTAATCCATCTGGCATTGTATTGGGTGCCAACGCCAGCTTAAATGTAAACGGAAGCTTCACCGCCACCACTGCTACAGGAATTGGTTTTGGCAACAACTGGTTCAATGCATCTGGTAACAATAATTATGCTGCCCTGGGGGGAGAACCCAACGCCTTTGCCTTCACCAACGCTCAACCCGGTGCAATTATCAACGCAGGGCAACTGAGTGTAGGCGCGGCAAAGGATATTGCTTTACTGGGTGGTACCGTAGTAAATACCGGAACCCTGACAGCTCCTGGGGGTAATATCACCTTAACAGCCGTACCTGGTGAGAACATAGTACGCCTGAGTCAACCAGGGAATCTACTAAGCTTAGAAATTCAACCCATAGCAGCAGCCGGTAGCCAGCCGGAAAATTGGACATTGCCAGTTGCTTCCATCCCAGAACTGTTAACGGGAGGCGGTGCCGGGAGTGCCACTGGGCTAACAGTCAACAGCAATGGTCAGGTAGTGTTAACGGGATCTGGGGTTAGCATTCCCACAGATCCAGGCACTGCGATCGCCTCTGGCAGTCTCAACGTTTCAGGTCAGACTGGCGGCACGGCGCAGGTCTTGGGCGACAAAGTCGGGCTGGTTAGTGGCAATGTTAACGCTTCAGGCACCAATGGTGGCGGCACCGTCCTGATTGGAGGGGATTTTCAGGGGAAAGGCACCATTCCCACTGCCTCTCATACTTACATCAGCAGCGACTCTACGATCAATGCTGACAGTTTGCTCAACGGCGATGGCGGTCATGTCATCGTCTGGGCAGACAAAGTAACCGGCTTCTATGGCAAAATCGGTGCTAGTGGCGGCACTAATCAAGGTAATGGTGGCTTTGTCGAAGTATCCGGCAAGGAAAACTTGGCATTTAAAGGAGAGGTGAATGTAGGTGCCCCTAACGGGGTAGACGGCACCATTCTGCTCGATCCAAAGAATATCAAGATAGTCAATACAGGTGGTACGAACGACGATCAACTCAATGCCGATACTCCTACAGGAGACTTAGCGGGGCAAATTTTATCGGCTGATGGAGGGGATGAGGTAGACTTCACTATCTCCAAGAGCTTACTCGAAAATCAGACTGGTAATGTCTTACTACAAGCAACGAATGATATTACCATCGACAACGGTGTGTCGCTGGACTTTTCTTCTGGTGGCTCGATTACCTTTACTGCCGACGCGGATAAAAATGGTGCCGGGTCTTTTTCAATGGATCAATCGCAATCCATCACAACTTCCGGGGGAGCGTTAACCATTACAGGTGCAAATGTAACTGTTGGAGAGATTAACACTTCTGTTAAGGGCAACATGGGCGGTGCTGGTAGTGTAACGCTGACCGCACAAGACGGAAACATTAAAACTGGCAACATCATAACGAAAGCTACAGGCGGCCCCAACGATGGTGGGAATGTAACGTTAACTGCGAAGGGTAGCATTACTTATAACAAGATAACGGCGGGCGCTTCTGGTAATGGAAAGTTCGGTCAAGGCACTGATGGCACGATTACTTTAACAACAGGTACAGCAGCCCCCATAAAATATACGGGATCTACGGGATCTGCCCAACCTACCAAGGTAGGTACAGATATTGCCCCAAATCCGGGCGGTAATACAGGTGGCAGTGGCACGGGTGGCATAGATACAGGTGGCAGTGGCACGGGTGGCATAGATACAGGTGGCAGTGGCACGGGCGGCATAGATACAGGCGGCAGTGGCACGGGTGGCATAGATACAGGTGGCAGTGGCACGGGTGGCATAGATACAGGTGGCAGTGGCACGGGTGGCATAGATACAGGTGGTAGTGGCACGGGTGGCATAGATACAGGTGGTAGTGGCACGGGTGGCATAGATACAGGTGGCAGTGGCACGGGCGGCATAGATACAGGTGGTAGTGGTACGGGCGGCATAGATACAGGTGGTAGTGGTACGGGCGGCATAGATACAGGTGGCAGTGGCACGGGCGGCATAGATACAGGTGGTAGTGGTACGGGTGGCATAGATACGGCCGGTAATACAGGTGGCAGCGGCACCGGCTCATCCGGGGGTACGGGTGGAAACACAGGCTCCTCTGGAGGTACGGGCGGTGGCACAGGCAAAAACACAGGCTCCTCCGGTAGCACGGGGGGTGGTAGCACCGACACTGGTGGCACGGGCAAAAACACAAGTTCCTCTGGGGGTACGGGTGGAAGCACAGGCAAAAACACAGGCTCCTCCGGTGGCACGGGGGGCGGTACTACCGGCACTGGTGGCACGGGCAAAAACACAGGCTCCGGCAGCCCTAGCAACGATCAAGCAAGCAAGGGAGATGACGGAACAAGTCAGGGAGATAACTTATCCGGCTCAGGAAACGATCCGGTTTCCACTTCTTCCGGCAAGGAAAATTCATCATCACGAAAGGTGGATGCGGAATCATCTTCCCAGACCGATGCAGGTGAATCTGTTGCAGTTCTAGAAGAATCCTTCACCCGTGAATTTGAAGAGTATTTGGGCCAACCCGTTGATTCTCAGACAACCACACTGGTAGAGGCTCGGAATATTCTGCAAAAAATTGAGAAAGCGACTGGGGTGAAACCAGCACTCATCTATGTAACTTTTGTGCCTCAGACGATTGCACTCGATCCGAGCCTACTGGATACAACGGCTTTCAATGGAACTAAGTCACTACAGCCGTTAAATCAACCAGAAAATGTGCAGCAATCTAGTTTCCTAGGTAAGGTCAATCGGGCAGGGCGTAACAATAGCGACCAGTTGGAAATATTGGTGGTGACTTCTGATGGTGTCCCCATTCGCAAGCGGGTTCCGGGGACAACGCGATCGCAAGTAATCAAGGTTGCCGATCAATTCCGCGCCGAAGTGATTAACCCCCGAAGACAGAAGGCTTACCTGGCTCCAGCCCAAAAACTTTATAAGTGGATGATTGCACCCATTGAAGCCGATTTACAAGCGCGGGGCATCCAGAATATGGTCTTCCTCGCAGACAGTGGGTTACGCTCCATCCCAATTGCCGCTCTCCACGATGGTCAAAAGTTTCTCGTGGAGAAATACAGTACGGGGCTGATGCCCAGTCTTAGTTTGACGGATACTCTCTTCAAAGACATTAAAAATTCCCAAGTTCTGGCAATGGGAGCGGAGAAGTTTCCCGAACAAAGCGCGTTACCATCAGTACCGCTGGAGTTGTCAATGATTACGCCCCAGCTGTGGAAAGGCAAAGCCTTCCTTAACGACGCCTTCACCCTCAAGAATCTGAAGTCCCAGCGCTACTCGCAGCCTTTTGGGATTGTCCATCTAGCAACTCATGCCGAATTTGAATTAGGCCCTCCTAGCCAATCCTACATTCAGCTATGGGACACGAAACTGCGATTGAATCAGCTAAAGCAAATGGGCTGGAACGATCCACCTGTAGAGCTATTAGTGCTGAGTGCCTGTCGCACAGCGTTAGGCAATGAACAGGCAGAGATGGGCTTTGCTGGATTGGCTGTGCAAGCAGGAGTGAAATCGGCAATGGGAAGCCTGTGGTACGTCAGTGATGAAGGGACGCTGGGACTGATGACCAGCTTCTATTCACAATTGAAAAAAGCCCCCATCAAAGCGGAGGCACTACGGCAGGCACAGATATCGATGATTAATGGAGAAGTAAGCATTGAGGGAAACAAAATGCATACTTCCAGAGAGGATATCTCGCTACCTCCGGAGTTGGCAGGGTTAGGAGAGAAGAAACTCTCTCATCCCTATTATTGGGCAGCGTTTACGATGATCGGCAATCCTTGGTAAACAATTAAAAACGCCAAATTAAACATTCTCTGATTTTTAATTTGGCGTTTTTTTGAATTTTTAATTGCTTAATACCCACGAGCGCATCAGAGCATTTACTTGTTCTGGTACCTCATCATGGGGACAGTGACCTGCTTGTAAAAAATGCTCTGTCAGTTGAGGATAGTATTGGCGAAATTGCTCCGCTCTATCTCTTGTATTCATCCAGGGATCTGCTTCTCCCCACAACAGCAACAGCGGGCAGCGCATCTGCTTTAATAAAAGGTCAACTTTTTCGCCTTGAGGCGTTCTGAAGACAGAAGCAAATACTTGAGCAGCACCGGGATCGCAAGAGGGGCGATAGATTTCTTCCACCAACCGATCGGTGATCGCACTCTGGTCGAGATAAACTTTCTGGAGTGTATTCCGAATGACTGAACGTTGTCGCGCATACTGGAACAACAGAAAACTAGCCCAGGGTTGGCGAAAAAGTGACTGAACGACTTCACCCATCACTTTTTGGATGGGGTTCGGTTGAGTCGGCACCTTAAGATTGGTGAACGGGCCAGCACTATTGAGCAATACTAATCCAACAGCGGCTGATGGACGTTGGGCTGCCACGCAAAGCCCGCAATAGCCGCCTAGAGAGTTTCCTGCTAACACAACTGGCTGACGAATCACGTTAGTGATGAAATCATACAGTTGGTCTCGCCACAAGTCGCCACCATACTCCCACTCCGGCTTGGCTGAACGACCAAAGCCCAGCAGATCGATCGCCCAAACTTCAAAATCCTGACTCAGTTCAGTAATATTCTTGCGCCAGTGGTCTGTAGAGGCACCAAAGCCATGAATCAATAATAGGGGCGGGCGTTCGGGTTGCGGTTGTCCTGCCCGTACATAATAGATGGATTGCCCCCGCCATTGCCAATAAGTGCCGGGAATGGGGACGGTAGAGGCTGCTGGGGTTGCCTGCATGTCACAAAAATGTTAAGTAATGTTAACTTCTTTATTTTAGCTTCTCAGGAAGGCTGGATGCCCTTAGACATTCAGTAGTTCTGTCTAAGGGCTTGGTTGCTGCATCCACGTTAGTTATGTTGAGGAAAGGTTTTGCTCAGGCGTAGGGGAAATGCTGGAGCGATCGCCTCCTCAGAACGCATAAGTATTGAGTAATATAAAAAAAGCAGCTAGAATCTTAACATTTGCCTTGAGCGACCCAACTTCAGATGGGGTAACGTAGGCGCGTAGCGGCTTTCCGTATGGTAGTACGCAAGCTGTGTTCGCATCGCATCTGGAGTAGAGAAGGGGAGAGTTCAAGTAGCGTTTATCAATCGTAGATCAGTAACGAAGAGGGAAGAGCAGTGTCTGTCGAAACCGTACAAAAGCCTTCAACAGTCCGTAAACTCGCACCTCGTTATCGTGTGTTGCTCCATAATGATGACTTCAACCCAATGGAGTACGTGGTGCAGGTTTTGATAACGACGGTGCCTGGTATCACGCAACCTCAGGCTGTCAGTATCATGATGGAAGCTCATACCAATGGGCTTGCTCTCGTGATTACTTGCGCCTTGGAGCATGCGGAGTTCTATAGCGAAACATTGAACAACCACGGATTGACCAGCACCATAGAACCAGACGAATAGGATACGCCCAGGCAACAAGTAAGAGGCAAGATAAGAGGCAAGATAAGAGGCAAGAGGTTGTTAAAAATAAACTTTGTCCGTTTAGCCCAGTACCCGGCACCGGCGCGGCTGGGCTGTTTTGTGCTGAGTTTACTCTTGCTCTGGTTGCCGGTGGCTGCACCCATTTACTTACTCTTGAGTAAAGATCCCAACTTAGTTACCATCCTGACGATGGGGCTGTTGTTTGCAGCGTTTCTCCTGCTTGTTCGGTGGTGGGGTCAGAAAGTCTATCAGCAACCCCAGCTACTGAGACGCTATGGTTTACAAGGAACGCGGCAAAATGCCAAAGAGCTTTTCTCTGGACTGGGTGTTGGCGTCTTGATTACTTTCAGTCTGTTTGGGCTGGAGGGGCTATTGGGTTGGCTGGTGTGGCAGCCTCCGACAATTCCATTAGCCAAGCTGATTTTAGAAGGGTTAGCGAGCGCTCTGGGTATCGGTTTTGCAGAGGAATTGGTATTCCGAGGTTGGCTGTTAGATGAGTTGGAACGGGATTATCGTCCCCGCGTATCTCTTTTGGCAGATGCTTTTATCTTTGCGCTGCTACATTTTCTGAAGCCGCTGAGGGAGATTTTTCGGACTTTGCCGGGATTTCCAGGGTTGTTGCTGCTGGGATTAACCCTGGTTTGGGTAAAGCGCGGAAGCAAGGGGCGTCTGGGACTTTCGATCGGTCTGCACGCTGGCTTGGTTTGGGGATACTACATCATTAATGTGGGGAATCTGGTGCAATTTTCTGGTCAAGTTTCCGACTGGATTACTGGTGTGGACAAAAATCCCTTGGCGGGGGTAATCGGGTTGGTGTTTTTGAGCGTTTTGGCGTTTGGGATGCGGAAGCGATCGCATTCACTACACTCGCCTCAATAATCAACAACCATTGATCCTAGACTCAACCTATAGCATTACCCAATCTGGCTTCTGGAGTGGGAGAGTCCCTCTTTATCGGCAAACGGAATTCTCTACTTCCCTGCGTGTCTCCCCCATCTAAACTCTTTGGAGAGAGGTTAACCGAAAAGTATTATAAAACTTAGTTGTGGCGGATTCGGTAAGCGGCTCTTGAGGAGCAACGACGAGCACAAATATTCTTACCAGATTGCCCCTCGCCGCTTCAAGTCACGCTTCATTGCTTCTGAAAGTCCTGTATTCTCTCCAAATCGAGCTTTTTCCACTTTTACCGTGCCTAAATCCGCATCGCTCAAATTGGCACGACGCAGGTCAGCGCCGCTTAGGTCGGCACCCATCAAGTTTGCACCTATCAACGTGCCACTACTCAGGTCAGCACGACGCAGGATAGCATAACTCAAGTTCGCCTCACTCAAGTTGACACTACACAAAGAAGCATCAATTAGGTTGGCGCGACAAAGGTCGGCTCCAATCATTTGAGCCTCATTCAGTTGGGCACATAGTAAGTTGGCACTGTTGAGGTTAGCACCAATCAAGTTGGCACCCATCAAACAGACTTTAATGGCGTCAGCTCTGTTGAGATTGGCACTGAGCAAATTGGCACCGCTCAAATCAGCCATATTCAAGTTGGCTTTATTTAGCTTGGCACCCGCGAGATCGGCACCAATCAGATTGGCACCCAGCAGCAGCGTACCCAGCAAAATCGAACCGCTTAAGTCGGCACCATGTAGGTCAACGCCACTAAGATTAGCACCCGCAAAATCTTTAACGGGATTTAATCCAGCAATTTCTGCTAATTCAAGGAAGTTATCTGTATCTGCCTCTACAACGTGTAAGATCAAGTCTTTCAGTCGCTGGAGAGATTTCTCATTAGGCACATTCAAACTCTGTCCGGCTTTCATTAGGCTTTTGTTTGGACCTGAATAGGCAGAGGGCAATCATTCTCTCTATTACCGCCCTCTTGTTACGACTAATATGCTTCAACCCCAGTTCCTCGACATCCGGATATTCACTTACAAATTGGTTATTTTGCTCTAGTTGAGCCAAAATTGCTTCTAAGGATTTATCGAGACTGTCTGTTGACTCCTCATCAACCATCTCTAGGTGGGATTTTTTAGAATTTGAGTATTGCATTTTTTACCTCAACATCATTTAGCTTAAGTAAACCCATTCTAAAAATAACATTGCACTGCGATCGCCGGGGAAATATCCACTAAAATTTACGTGAATTTGAGGGTTCATCAAGTTATGGAAAAGTAACAAACTCCTTTTCGTCTAGATGTCTGAAGCTGCATGAGTTTTAAAAAAAATTTTGATTTTCAACCAGTAAAACAAAAGCAATATTTAGTATGTTTTTATACTTGGCTTACTTAAATTTTGATTTCTGGATTGAACTCGCTCGAAAAAACTTTACGGTTGTTTTTGTCTAAAGTTCGATTGGTTGGCATTTCCCCAACAAAATAGCTGGGATCTTTACGGGCAGACATTTATCAGACTCAGAAAAAGAAGATTTAACCTTGAGCTGCTTGAGGGACTTTGGGCGATCGCTCGATAAGCGATCGTGTTGCGTAGCCGACAGCATATGCTGCAATTGAAATGGCTATGTGGCGATCGCATCGGTTCAGTTGCATCAGGGGAACACCAAGCGAAATTACTATGTAGTCTATAATACTTTCGCCTACTGAGATTTCCTTTGCTCGAAATGCCTTTTTAGTCAAGTTTCTATCAAATTGCATAAAAGAATAATTGTGAATCCACGCTTCTCGATAGAAGGCGAATCTGACGATTTGCTGACAATTTAACAAAGTAGTAATTTCTTCTGAATGTCAAAAAATCTCAACTCAGTTGCTGCCAACTATTGCCTTTACGAAGGGCAATAAATTTATACCTATCCCTAATAATTTATAAAGGTTGCCAATAAATTGTCAAAGCTCAGCGTCGGTTTCTGGGATGACAAGCTTGACATTTTGAACGGGAAATGGTCTAAGAACGGGGATGCTTATCTCTTGCAAAACCTGATTGAAGTCCTAACTGAAGTAGGGATACGATCGCACTACATAGATTTCGGCTTAGTTTTGAAAGAACCCAAACCTGTTCTCGAAGAAAACAGGTTTGGGTAAGCAACCTTGCGATCGCTTCGGTAAAATCCCCTAAGATTCATGGGGGATACCCGGAAGGGCGTTTGGCATCTATAGCGGTTCTTATTGTTATGCCATACACTCTGACCTCGCCCCTCCCCTTCCCGATTCCGAAAAGGGGACTGGAGGGTTAAACCTGGATTGGACTCAACTTGGCATCACTATAGTTGGGGATGCCAATATAGTCTTGCAGCGCTTTCACCTCCAAAGGAGCTGACTGCAAGGCACGAATCGCTGCCGCAGTAGCTTTAGCACCTGCAATCGTCGTGATCATAGGGATTTTGTAAGTGAGGGCACTGCGACGAATCAAGCGTCCATCTGCCTGCGCTTCTTCCCCAGAAGGTGTGGTGATAATCAGCTGAATCTTGTTGTTTTTGATCGCATCCAGAACGTGAGGACGCCCCTCATGCAGTTTCAGCACCACATCCACCTCTAGCCCATGTTCCCGCAGCACTTTGCGCGTGCCAACGGTGGCGACAATATGAAAGCCCAACTCAATCAAATCTCTGACCACTGGCACCGCCGCCGCCTTGTCCCGGTCGTTCATTGAGACAAACACTGTGCCAGATAAGGGCAACCGTTGTCCCGCTGCTAACGCTGCCTTAGCAAACGCTCTTCCGAAATCCACGTCAATCCCCATAACTTCTCCCGTCGAGCGCATTTCTGGCCCCAGAAGGGTGTCAGCACCGGGGAATTTTTCAAAAGGCAGTACGGCTTCCTTGACGGCAACGTGACGCGGCAGTACCTCCTCTGTCAAGTCGAGGGATTCCAGCGTGGCACCTGCCATAATTCGGGACGCCAGAGCGGCTAGGGGTACTCCAGTCGCTTTGGAGACATAAGGGATGGTGCGCGAGGCTCTGGGGTTGGCTTCCAGAATGTAAACTTGTTCCCCCTGAACGGCAAACTGGATATTCATCAATCCAATCACCTTGAGGGTCTTGGCGAGATCGATAGTCCAGGTACGGATGGTATCCAAGACTGCTTCCGATAGGGAAGTATAGGGCAAGGAACAGGCAGAATCCCCAGAGTGAATGCCCGCTTGTTCGATATGCTCCATGATGCCGCCAATCACGACCTTACCAGTGCGATCGCTGATCGCATCCACATCCACCTCAATCGCATTTTCCAAAAACTTGTCGATCAAGATTGGATGATCGGGTTCCACCAGCACCGCATACATCATGTAGCGCTGCAAATCCTCATCGGAGTAGACAATTTCCATCGCCCGTCCTCCCAATACATAAGAAGGACGTACCACGACGGGGTAGCCAATGCGCTGCGCGACCGCTAAGGCGTCTTCAAAACTCCGAGCAATTCCGTTCGCTGGTTGCTTGATATCGAGTTCCCGCAGGATTTTTTCAAATCGCTCTCGGTCTTCGGCAGTGTCAATCGAATCTGGCGAGGTTCCCCAAATTTTAGCGGTGATTTCGGGGTGGGATTGCAGATATTCCTGCAATGGCAAAGCCAATTTTAGCGGCGTCTGACCCCCAAACTGCACGATAATTCCCTCTGGCTGTTCCGCCTCGATGATGTTGAGAACATCTTCTTTCGTCAGCGGCTCAAAGTAGAGGCGATCGCTCGTATCATAATCGGTGGAAACGGTCTCCGGGTTTGAATTGACCATAATCGTCTCAAACCCTTGCTTGGAAAGAGCATAAGCTGCATGACAGCAACAGTAGTCAAACTCAATCCCCTGTCCAATCCGGTTCGGGCCACCCCCTAAAATCATGACCTTGCGGTTATCTGAAGGCAATACCTCCGATTCTTCCTCGTAAGTTGAGTAGTAATAAGGAGTCAGTGCCTCAAATTCCGCCGCACAAGTATCCACGGTTTTGTAGACGGGGACGACGCCCAACTGCTTGCGGTAGTCGCGGACTTCATCTTCGGTCGTTTTAGTAGCGTAGGCGATCTGGCGATCGCTAAAACCTTCCTGCTTGATGTCCCACAACTTTTCTTTTGTCAGGTCTTTCAGCTTGCTTCGCTTCAAGAACTTCTCGGTTTCCAACAGTTGTTGCATCTTATCTAGAAACCACGGATCGATTCCCGTCAGTTCATAGACTTCTTCTACCGTCATCCCCATCAACATGGCATGACGAACGGTGAAAATTCTCTCTGGATGAGGCGTCCGCAGTCCCGAACGAATTTGTTCCAAACTCGGCAATTTCTCGTTCTTGTCGCATCCCCAACCCGCGCGACCCGTTTCCAAGCCTCTTAATGCTTTCTGGAACGACTCGCAGAACGTCCGCCCCATCGCCATCACTTCTCCCACCGACTTCATCTGCGTCGTCAGGATTGCCTGAGAACCCGGAAATTTCTCGAAGGCAAATCGGGGTATTTTCGTCACCACATAGTCAATGGTCGGTTCAAAGGACGCCGGGGTTTTCTTGGTGATATCATTGGGAATTTCGTCGAGGGTATAGCCTACCGCCAACTTTGCCGCTATCTTCGCAATTGGGAACCCGGTCGCTTTAGAAGCCAGGGCAGAACTGCGAGAAACGCGGGGGTTCATCTCAATGACAATCAGGTCGCCAGTCAGAGGATTAACTGCAAACTGAATATTCGAGCCGCCGGTTTCTACCCCAATCTCGCGGATAATTTTAATTGACGCATCCCGCAACCGCTGGTATTCCTTATCGGTGAGGGTTTGCGCGGGTGCTACGGTAATCGAGTCCCCAGTGTGGATGCCCATCGGGTCAAGGTTCTCAATCGAGCAGATAATCACGACGTTATCTGCCAAATCGCGCATGACTTCTAGTTCGTACTCTTTCCAACCCAACAGCGACTGTTCGATGAGAATTTGCGACACTGGGCTGGCATCCAAACCGCCCTGAGCCATTTCTTCAAATTCTTCCTGGTTGTAGGAAATGCCGCCGCCGGTGCCGCCTAGGGTATAGGCAGGGCGGATAATCAAGGGATAGCTGCCAATTTGGGACGCGATCGCCTTCGCTTCGTCGAGGGTGCTAGCAATCCCCGATGGGCACACGCTTACCCCAATTTTCGCCATCGCTTCCTTAAACAGCAGCCGGTCTTCGGCTTTCTCGATTGCCGGTAGCTTGGCTCCAATTAACTCGACCCCGTACTTTTCCAATACTCCATTTTTCGCAAGGGTGACGGCTATATTTAGAGCTGTCTGACCTCCCATTGTGGGCAGCAGCGCATCAGGTTGTTCTTTGGCGATTACCTTTTCTACGATTTCTGGTGTCAACGGTTCAATATAGGTGCGATCGGCCGTTTCCGGGTCGGTCATAATGCTGGCTGGATTCGAGTTCACCAGCACGACTTCATATCCTTCCTCCCGGAGCGCCTTACAGGCTTGAGTGCCTGAATAGTCAAACTCGCAGGCTTGTCCAATCACAATTGGACCAGAGCCTAGTAACAGAATTTTGTGGATGTCCTGGCGGCGGGGCATAGTTGTTTGTCCTAGCGTGACTGTTTTAAGTCCAGATTATTTTAAAGGCTTTCTTCCCTGTGCTTGGTAGTGGTTTTTGCCAATTTGCCCAAGATTTGAGGAGGAAAGGTTTTTGCAACTTCTTTTCTGTCAACTGGCAAGTGTCTTCTTGGTACAACCAGCTCCCCTTGACCGGGCAGTTTGAGCGAGGCTATCGATGTTAGAGACCAGGTTATTCCGTCTCTATCGCGTCAAATCCGCCCTTCCATTCTGAACTCTTCGGTTCTCATTCCCATGATGTAGGGAAGCCAAGAAATCTGCCTTTTAGGTTAGTTGACAACTAATTTCAACAAGCTTAAAATCAATTTCTGGGTTTTTCTTTACAACTTAAATCAGAACTTTTACAACTTCATAATAAACAAGCAGAGAGAAGATATCTTCCCTCTGCTCAGTTAGTGTTACTCTCTGTCTTAAAGAACCACAGGTTAGGTACTGAAAATTTTAGCAGCCTGCATATCGAGGCTACATCTAGCTTACCTCAACGGGATTCAAGAGGCAGATACTAATTATTCGTAGTCTGGACAAAACCCAAGGTCAAGCTGTCTTTAGCGAGGAAGTGAGCCAGATGATAAGCCCGCTCTTCGGTTTTCAGCAAGATTGTTTCGTACAGATAACGGGTTGCGCGATCGCCCAAACTTTCTGCTTGTCCTGCCTGACGCCGGATTAGCTGAATCATCGCTTGCTCGGCGGCTAAGTCGTGTTCCACCATCTGGCGGCAAGAAAATACCCCTTCATCTTCTGGCGTGAAGCAGCACAGCTCTGCTAGCTTGGCAAAGCCAGCTACTGGAACGCCACCCAGTCCATCCAACCGTTCGCCAATATCATGAACGTGTCCCTGCACCTGTTCGTAGCTTTCGCTGAAGAACTCGTGCAGCATATAAAATTCTGAACCTTCGACCACAAAGTGATGCTTTTGATATTGCAAGTACAGCGCCTGAAAACTCGCTAGAGCAATGTTGAAGCCCTCACAAACCGGCGTGGTGATACTGCGATCCAGCAACACCGGATTGTCATAAACCTGACCGAAGGAGCGCAATACACTCTGAGTTTCGGACATCGTTGTATTCTCCTCTCAATAAGCAACGGTTGTTGCTAATGCAGTAAGTGTATCACGCTAACCCAATTTTGGTGTCTCACTATAGTCTGAGCCAGTTTGACCCGATCCGCAGCAAGCGCTAGTTCCTCAGTTGTATCTTTGCCTATTTCTCGCAAGCAATTAAATTTTCAGTTAAGCTAGTTGAGAATTGTTGTCGTTTGAGTTATATGTATTAACTAGGGTGAAATTGTAAAAATTCCCTACGTCAGGGAATTTTCGGAAAGGCTAGCGAGTCCAGGGAAGTTATAGACAATGCTAATTTTTCGCGTCTGTGGGAACGAATGAATCCAATAGAGCCAATTGAGCCACAACCAGAAACCGGCAAGGTTGTTGAGGTGAATCGAGCAGATCGGTGGCAAGTTTATTACCGCTTGCGAGAGTTAGGAATTTCCTGTGGGTGTGCGGTTGACCAGCCCTTGCTGGTTGAGGTCTACAACACGACAGCAGCGATTCAGCTGTGGAGTGTTGTTAGGCAGTTAACGGCATCGCGCGGCGAGTTAGTGAGCCATCTGGAACGCTGCTGGCAGACGAGTAACGATCCAAAAGAAAGTTAAAAGAGGTTGTAAAAAAGCATGAGTAAATTTAAACAAAACAACTCAGAATTCCGCCTTGAGGGATGGTTACTCGGTTTTGTCATCGAAGATGGCTATAAAATCAAATATTTGAGACTCGCAACTTCAGAGGGTGAATGTCAGATCAAGCTTGCCAAAGAAGCTCGGATTTCCCTATTTCGCTCAGGAGTGACACCCGGTACTTGGGTTGAGGTTTTTGGCGAAACCAAGCTTAAGTTAAAAAGTGGAGAAGTCAAACAAAAAGCTTATCTGGTTAAACCCGGTGTTCCTCCCAGCCAATTGCAGGGAGTTACACAAGTTGAGGAAATTCAGGAATTGCCTCGACCTGCTAAAAAATTGCCTCTACCTTCCGGCGTCAAAGCGACAATTTTGGTGTGTAAAAAGTCCGATTGTTGCAAGTTGGGTGCTAATAAAGTTTGTCAGGCTTTAGAAGAAGGTTTGCGCGATCGCGGCTTGGACGACCAGGTTACGATTAAAGGAACTGGCTGCATGAAGCGTTGCAAATCAGGGCCAAATATCGTTATGCCGGATAAAACCCGCTACACTCGGATTAACGCTACAGAAATCCCTGAAATTATAGATAAACATTTTCCAGATGAGATGGTATCTGAAGAGCTAATTGCACCTCGTTTGGAGTGCGAAACGGCTAGGGTTCGTTAATAATTTTTCGTAATTTATAGATAATACATACCCCCAACTTCTTTTTATCAGGAAGTTGGGGGTATCGTCTATGTGCAGCCTGCCATAATATTAGTACCTGACCAAAGCGAGTAGATAACTATGGCGATCGCTACTGTAACCGAAAGCTGCTCTCTAGAAGACTTTATGGCTAATCCCCCCGATCGCATGGAGTGGGTGGATGGACAACTTGTGGAGAAAACGGGAATGACGGTAAAACATAGTATAGTTCAGACTAGGTTAGCTTGGGGCTGGAAAAATTTCATTACCCAATCTGGACAAGGAGGAGAGGTTGTTGTAGAACTTCCCTGTCGGACTTTGAAGCAGGGGCGTCGTCCTGATGTATCCTATCTCACAGCGGAATTGGTAGCGCAGTTTGGTGAGGCAGGAGCGTTACCACAAAGTCCGCCACTGATTGCTGAAATCGCTTCTCCAACTGATTCAGCCGAGGATTTATTTGCCAAAGCAAGCGAGTATTTAGAATCGGGTTGTTCGGAAGTCTGGCTAGTATTTCCTGAGAGTCGTCGGATATTGTTAATTACTCAAAGTCAGACATTAGGGTTTAATACTGGTAATGTAGTGAGTACGCAATTGGTACTCAGAGGATTTAGTGTAGCAATAGATGAATTGTTAGCTTGAAGCTGACAGTTGATAGAGATTTTGAATATTACTAAATAGATAGTAATTTTAGCGCGAGTAGAGTGGCAAGAGCGATCGCCTAAAAGTTACGTGGATTAAGCAAAAACCCACCATTACCGCCTGAAGACGGGCATAGTGGGTAAAGAGAAGGAAATTCTTCAACTCAAGAAAGCGCGATCGCTTTTTTGGCATCGCCGTCCATCTTGGCTAAAGCGTAAACTGACCTTGCATTTGACTTAGAGCCTTAGTGCAAGCAGCGCAACTGCACCCTAGATGGTCTTTGATAGGATTACTCGGTTGCACAGATGCAGGCACTTGTTGATCTTGCACGACAATAACTTGTGCAGTTGGTGCAGACAGCATCGTATTTGAAGCTTCAGCGGCTTGTGCTGTATTCGCTAGCAGGAGCATTGATGCCAAAATTATCGGACAAGTAAGCAAAGCAAGAGCAATTCTGTTCATAATTCAACAGGTTACAGTTTTTGATGGCATTATAGCCAATTAATTGCCCGCTAAGTTTTGCTTAACGGCAACCAAATCCTTAGCCGTGTTAGCTTGGCTTGGCTTGAGGACAAGTAAATGCGATCGCATCAGCGCATAAATATAAGCTAAGTGCGATCGCGCTCATCCACCCATCAAAAATGGCAAGATAGCAGCGCCTACTGCATCTGCGTACTCTTCATGTAATCCCAACGAACCGGGAAGCCTCACTATCTGCACTCCTGGGACATTCGCTAAGGCTTCCATTTCTGCTTTTGATTTCGGGGGCGCTTGTTCGCCAATTACCACCATCACGGGTAACGGTAAAGGCTGAAACCAGGCGAGAAAATCGTCTCTATGATTAACCGGATCTAAACCTCCGGTGACGAAGGCGGCGGGAGCAAAACGCGCTCCTGGTTGATGTGCTGTCTGCAACTTTTGTTCAAGCCGGGAGGGACTCAACGAGTCAGGTTCAACGTAGACATGGCGACGATACATCAAGCTAATGAAGGACTCCGTGGTGTTTAGCTTGTAGAGAGCTTGTCCTAAAATGGGCGATCGCACTACATTTCTCAGCGTTCCAAACCATCCTTGCTGTTTACCCATCATCGTCGGAAATGGCCCGCGCCAAGTGGGAGCTGCTAAAACAATCCGCGACAAAACGGGCGGTTGTTGTTGTGCTAGTCGCATCGCGTAACCAGCAGCGTGTCCAGCGGCTACGATGGCTACTGGAGTATTAAAAACATTTTTGACAAAATCTTCCAGAAATTGGTGATATAGGGCGGGTTGGTAGTTCAAGGGTAGACGAGGCGATCGCCCAAATCCAGGCCAATCGAGAGCGACGACTTGAAACTGAGATGATAATAACTCTGCCAGTCCGCGCATTTCCGCGCGTGTAGAAACGGTGCTGAAAGCTGGCAAAAGTAATATGGGAGATCCTTTGCCTAGAGTTTCATAAACTATGGGTAATTCTTGCCCTTCCCAAGCCCAGAGATATTCCTGAACGGTTCCGCCAATTCCGACAGTATTAGGTGCAGAAATCGTTGAGGTTGCCATAAGACACAATCCCTATTTTATTTACTCTAGGCAATCTTTTAACTGTTGTTGAATTTGGGCTTCATTCAAGTTACGCCCAATAAATACCAGTTGATTGCTCTTTTGAGAAATCCACTTGTCAGTTTTCATCTCAACCCGTTTACCGCACAGTTGAAAGATGTGGCGTAAACTACTTTCCTTAAACCAGAGTAAACCTTTGGCGCGAAAAACGTCTTCGGGAAGTTGTTCGGTTAAAAATTCTTGAAATTTCTCTAAAAGGAGAGGGCGATCGCTTTCAAAAGAAAATGACATGAACCCATCATTTTCTAAGTGGTGGGAATGAGCGTGATGATGATCGTGATAGTGATGATGATGGTGATCATGGCTGGATTCCTCTTTAGCTGGATAAGATTCCGCTTGGGAAACTCCCACATCTAAAATTAATGGCAGAGGAACTTGTCCGTAGGAGGTTCGCAAAACTCTTGCGCCTACTTTCATTGCGCGAATGTAGTCTTCCAACTCCTTGACTTGCGCTTCTGGAACCAAATCGGTTTTGTTTAGCAGAATGATGTCACCGTAGGAAATCTGATTGAGGGCGGCATCACTTTCAAAATGCTCCGGTGTAAACGTTTCCACATCCACCAAAGTCAAGATAGAATCGAGCCGAGTTAGATCGCGCAAATCTGTACTAATGAAGGTCAAGGCAATGGGCAATGGATCGGCAATTCCGGTTGTTTCAACAATTAAATAATCGATGCGATCGCTCCGTTCCAGCACCCGATAAACTGCATCGAGCAATCCATCATTGATAGTGCAACAAATACAGCCATTTGTGAGTTCGATCATATTTTGATCGACAGATATTAAGAGTTGGCTATCGATATTAATATCGCCAAATTCATTAACTAAAACTGCTACCTTTAAGTCTTGACAATTATGCAAAATATGGTTGAGTAGCGTTGTTTTACCACTGCCTAAAAAGCCTGTAACGATCGTGACTGGCATTCCCCGTTTAGGAATATCCGGAATTAGGTTTTGTTTGGGTGCTGTAAGATTGTTCATTGCTCTGTCGGTGTTAATTGAGCGATGCAGACATGGATTCGCACCATGCGGCGTAGCATTTCCAATGAAATGGTAGTTCTCGGAATGCCGGGATAGTTTTAATAATGATAACTATTATCATAAGCGATCGCAGGTAGCGCTTTGTCGGCAAACCCTTCTACCAATCGCTTGCAGGCTATACAGGCGTAGGTTAGAGTAGCGAGTTCTAACCTACAATGCGATCGCGCTTGGCGCTGTCGGTCTTAAATTACCGCAATACAGTCAATTTCTACCAGTACATCCTTGGGGAGACGGGATACTTCCACGCAGGCACGGGCGGGAGCGGTCTCTGCGTCAAAATATTTAGCATAAACTGCGTTAACCGCAGCAAAATCATTCATATCTTTGAGAAAAACGGTGGTTTTCACCACATTTTCAAATTTAGCCCCAGCAGCAGACAGAATCGCTTCTAGATGAGCCATTACCTGTTCTGTTTGCTTGGCTACATCGTCGGTGTAGACAATATCGCCGATTCTGGGATCGATAGCAATTTGACCGGCGACGAAGATCATCTGACCACTGGCAGCGATCGCTTGATTATACGGTCCGACTGGTGCTGGTGCGTTCTCTGTACGAATTACTTTGCGTGTCATTGATATTTGTGTTGGTAACGATGCTTCTTGTTTAGGAGCTATTGTATCGGAGGCTTCCGGCTTGTAGCGTTCTCCATCAGGCATTATCGCACCATCAAGGTCTGCATTCTTGAAGCTTGCTTTATAAATGTTTGCACCTGTCAAGTTTGCCTTCTTCAGATTTGCCCCATCCAGATTTGCCTTGATTAAATTTGATCCTTCGAGACTAGCTCTTTCTAAATTTGCTCCTTGCAAACAAGTTCTTAGAAGGTTTGTCTGTCCTAGGTATACTCCAGGCAAATTCGCATTAGCCAAATTCTCGTATGACAGATCAACTTTCTGAAGATTTATTCCCCTAAGTTTAGCTCCTTGGAAATTTGTATTTTCAACTTTCACGCTCGTTAAGTCGGCCTGAGTTAAGTCGGCTCCAGTTAAGTCTGCCCCACTCAGATTTGCATTATTCAAGTTTGCATTACTTAAGTCAGCACCGCTGAGGTCTGCCCAACTTAGATTTAGTGAAGCACCCTGCACCCGATTCAACTTTGCACCTGTCAAGGCTGCCCTACTAAGATTTGCTTCCCCCAGATGAGCCTTGGTTAGAGTTGCCTTACTTAAGTCGGCTCCAGTCAAATTCGCTCGAAATAGATCTATCTCACTCAGGTCTGCTTCTTTGAGATTTACCCCACTCAGTTGTGCAGAACGAAAATTTCGTTCGCCGTTGGCGTATTTTTCTAGAAGTTCTTCAGCGTTCATTGTTGGTTTAGCGATTGTCGCGCACTTGCATCAGTTTAAGACACCGGGCGAACAGGAAATAACTGGGGCGTTGTTTTGAACCCGCGAAGGTGGATTTTGTCTATGTAGGTGCGATTTCTAATCGCCAGAGCTAATGCAAATTCTAAACGCTCGGATTAATGCAAATTCTAAACGCCGGAGCAAATCTTAATTTCTTTATTTCGCCAACACACCATTCAGGAAAATATCAGCCAACCCTTCTGCCATTTCTTGCATTGCTTTCGGGGAAGCATTTTCTCCTAATAGCGTGTCGTGACTAAAACCGGCAATTGTGAACATCCCTAAGAAAACTTGGGCGACAATTCTTGGATTCATGCGGCGATAGGTGCCTCTATCCATTGCAGTTTGAAAGAAAGCTTCTGCCACATCCGTCATTTTGACAATGACTTCAGCTTGGATGCGATCGCGCAACTCTGGATGAAACTGCGCTTCTGTAAAACAAACCCGCAGCATATCCGCATTTTCACGTAGATTCATCATCCGCCGATGCATCACCTGAGCCACAGCTTTATAGCTGCCCATTTCACTCAATTCCGTTAATAAATCTGTGAGAATTTCTACCCAGCCTTGCGTCGCCACCTCAATCAAGATCGCCTTTTTGTTCGGAAAATGACGAAACAACGTTCCTTCTGCAACCCCCGCTGTTGCGGCAAGATCGCGGGTTGTTGTCCCCTCATATCCCTGGCGGGCAAATAACCGCTGTGCTGCCTGTAAAATTCGGGTGTGGGTATCGTCTTCAGTATGAGCAACTTGCTTAGTTCCCCCTACTGTTTTCCGGTTAAAAATTCCCATATTAAGAAATAAATGGATGGATTACCACTAACACCCTAATGCAATTGTGCTATAGGCGAGTAATCAATCACCCAAACCTTCACAGATTGTTAACACCACACAATCCACGTTAGAGTCAATATCTTGGAATTAGCGCTGCTTAATCTTTAGTATTGTATGAGTCAGTTTTGTCGATTCCTGTGTGTGTCAATCCCAACGACAGCACAACCGTTACGGGAAAGTTTGAACCCCAGCCCTCAACCGTCAAGACAGCGTCAGTGGCAAAGCATTCTGGCTTTTCTGCTCGCGCTGCTGCTGGGGTGGGGTATGCAGCCAAATGTGGCGTTAGCTCGTACCCAGACGCTTGAAAAGGCGGATGGGACTGCCACAACCCAATCGATTCAGCCCTATTTAGACCGGGTGATTCAGCGGGTGACAGAGTTTCGCTTAGAGAATGGTCTCAAGTTTATTGTATTGGAACGGCACCAAGCGCCAGTTGTGTCGTTTTACACCTATGCCGATGTGGGCGGTGCCAACGAACCCAATGGTCAAACAGGCGTTGCTCACTTTCTAGAGCATTTAGCTTTTAAGGGAACCACCCGCATTGGCACGCAGGACTATAAGGCAGAAAAGCCACTTTTAGACCGCTTAGACCAGTTAGCCGAACAAATTGAGGCAGCAAAAGCGGCAAAGAAACCGGCAGAAGTGACAAAGTTGCAGGCAGAATTTAACAAGGTTGAAGCCGAAGCAGCGAAATATGTCAAGCAAAATGAACTGGGTCAAATTGTCGAACAAGCGGGAGGCGTCGGTCTAAACGCGGCAACCTCTACAGATTCCACGGTCTATTTCTACAGCTTTCCTTCCAACAAATTAGAGCTGTGGATGTCGCTGGAGTCAGAGCGGTTTTTAGACCCAGTGTTTCGAGAATTTTATAAAGAGAAAGAAGTCATCCTGGAAGAGCGACGGTTGCGAACTGATAACTCGCCCATCGGTCAAATGATTGAGGCTTTTCTCGATGCGGCTTTCAAAGTGCATCCCTATAAGCGTCCAGTGATTGGCTACGACCAGGACATCCGCAATCTTACCCGCGAAAATGTGCAGGAGTTTTTTGACACGCACTACGTCCCCAGCAAGTTAACCATTGCGGTCGTTGGGGATGTTAACCCAGTGGAAGTGAAACGGCTGGCTCAAGTTTATTTTGGACGTTACAAAGCGAGACCTGCGACGGAGGAGCAATTACCGACGGAACCCAAGCAAACGGAAGCGCAGGATGTCACCTTGCGGCTGCAATCCCAACCTTGGTATCTAGAAGGCTATCACCGCCCAGCGATGAATCATCCGGATCATGCAATTTATGAACTGATCGGTCGATTGTTGAGCGATGGTCGGACTTCTCGCCTCTACAAGTCTTTAGTAGAAGAGCAGCAAGTCGCTCTGAATGCGGAAGGTTTTAGTGGCTTTCCGGGAGATAAGTATCCGAATTTGATGCTGTTCTATGCGCTGACAGCTCCCGGTCATACAGTGGATGAAGTGGCAGCGTCTTTGAGCAAGGAAATTGAGCGGCTGAAGACGGAACCCGTAGCGGCGATGGATTTGGATCGGGTGAAGACTCAAGCAAGAGCTGATTTATTGCGATCGCTCGATTCCAATATGGGCATGGCGATGTCGCTAGTGGACTATGAAGTGAAAACCGGCTCGTGGCGGAACCTGTTTAAGCAACTAGATGCGATCGCTACCGTGACACCCGCAGAAATTCAGCGCGTGGCGAAAGAAACTTTCCAGCCACAAAACCGGACAATTGGGCGAATTCTGCCGAAAGAGGGCTGAGGACTGAGGACTGAGGACTGAGGTTTGAGGACTGCGAGGAAGAGGAAGAAGGAAGAGGAATGAGTATGCAGTGGTTTGGGCAGAATTTGCGGAAGAAGGGCAAAGGAAAACAAAGGAAAAACTATTTTCTATTTCTTTTGACTTTCTCCTTGATACTTTTGACATTTTTGATGCCAGCGGTAGCGGATACAGCGCGGCATTATACGGAGTTGAAGTTTCCGCCGTTGCCGGAAATTCAGGTACCTCCGTACACGCGCTATCAGATGGACAATGGGATGATTGTGTATCTGATGGAAGATCGCGAACTTCCCCTCGTGAGTGGCACGGCGATGATTCGCACCGGCGGTCGTCTGGAACCAGAAAACGAGGTAGGTTTGGCTACGTTGGTTGGGGAAGTCCTGCGGACTGGCGGAACCGCGAAGCACTCCAGCGATGAACTAAACCAATTGTTGGAACAACGCGCCGCTTCGGTAGAGAGCAGTATTGTTAGCACTGCGGGTAGTGCTGACTTTACGACGCTCTCTGAAGACTTGAAGGACGTATTTAGTTTGTTTGCTGAGGTAATCCAAGAGCCGATTTTTGCCCAGGAAAAGCTAGATTTAGCCAAGACGCAACAGCGTGGTGAAATTGCGCGTCGGAATGACGATCCAGGTGGCATTGCTTCCCGCGAATTTGAGAAATTAGTCTACGGCAACAATAGCCCCTATGCTCGCACCGTAGAATATGCAACCTTAGACAACATTTCCCGCGATGACTTAATTGGTTTCTACCAAAAATATTTTCATCCGAAGAATATGATTCTGGGCATCGTGGGGGATTTTGACAGTAAGGCGATGCGTCAGATGATTCAGGAAAAGTTTGGCAACTGGAAGCCAAAAGGCACAGCGCAAACTCCACCGATACCAGGGGCGGAACAGGCAAAGCGGGGAGGAGTGTATCTGGTAAATCAGCCGCAGCTAACCCAGAGTAATATTGTCATGGGTCATCTGGGCGGTCAATTGAACAGTCCTGACTATGCGGCTCTGTCAGTATTAAATGGAGTGTTAAACGGTTTTGGCGGACGGTTGTTTAACGAAGTGCGATCGCGCCAAGGTCTCGCTTACACGGTGTACGGTTATTGGGGCGCTCAATATGACTACCCAGGCGTATTCCTTGCTGGGGGACAAACTCGTTCAGATGCGACTGTACCCTTCATTAAGGGCGTTTTATCGGAAATCCAGCGCATCCGCACCAATCCAGTGACGCCAGCAGAACTTTCCTACGCCAAGGAGTCGGAACTCAATTCTTTTGTTTTTAAGTTCCAAGATCCCAGCCAAACTCTGTCGCGATTGATGCGATATGAATATTACGGCTACCCGAAGGATTTTATCTTTCGTTACCAGCGCGACGTGGAAGCAACCACGATTGAGGATATTCAACGGGTTGCTGAAAAATATCTCCAGCCAGAGAACATTGTTACCCTGGTGGTTGGAAATGCTGCTGCAATTCAGCCGCCTCTAACCAGCATCACGCCCAATGTTACATCGATAGATATTGCGATTCCAGGAGCATCAAAAAATAGTTAGTGCTGAGTTTAGAGAAACCGAGCCAGAAGCAATAATCAGATAATAAAGCGAATGCAGACTGACTGAATTTTCTCTTAACAATTGCCCTAACTCTCTGTTAGCTACGAAAGAGCGATCGCTCTCTTCAAGTAATTTAAGAGAGCGATCGCTCTTTCCGTAATATCTCTCGCCACGCTTCCGTTTGGTAAAAGAGAAAGCTAACAGTCTAAAATTTCTTGGATAACACTCTTCAGCTCTTTGTCAGCAGGGCGTTTCTCAAACTGCTCGTGGCTATAAATCCACACAGGTTTGACTACCCATACAGTGGTACTGACTAAATACATCAATCTGATTTGTCCTGAAGCGCCCTTGGAAACCCTTAACTCCAACTTATGAAACGTCCATCCTTCAGGTAACTGAATTTTTCCCGGTAAAGGTTCTCTACGGGAATTTATGGGACACTGGTCTTCAGTTAAATCTTCTAAGGTATCTGCGACAAGCTCAATAAAATCAGCCCCATAAGCTTTTGCAAGCTTTTTGAAAGAACGTTTGAAATTTTCGGATTCTTCAATCGAGAAGGGAGTTGAGCCAGTCACGCACTTCTCCTTTGTTAATGCGAGTTGAGGATTCCGAGTTAAAAGCATCCTCCAATATCTTGGACATCACAGATTCATACGCGGGGTTATCACGCTCTATCACATCAAGCTTCTTATAACCTAACGCTTTCATATCCTCAAGAAGAATCGGCTCAGTTGAACTTGCTTCAGGTGGCAAACCCTTTCGAGCTTTCTTCCAAGGAAACTCCAAATGTGTCATCTCACTAAGTCGATAGGCATGGTAGCCACCAAAATATCCCCACATCTCTTCTAAAAGTTTTTTCTTCTCATTAGGAATCTGCAACAAGAATTCTTTGTCCGGGATAGGTAATTGCTTAGCTTCAAATTCACTGTAAAACCTGTAAGCAGGAGGGCATACAGGGCCATATCGCCATGCTTGGATTACTTCATCAAACAATTGCTCATCGTACAATGCCAAATGTACGCTTTGTGAATAATACAGAAGCTTTTGAACCTTCATGTTGGTCATTTCAGCTTCTATACCGTCCTCGTAAGCTCTCACAATGAAATAGCGAGCCACATTGAGACAATCGATCATAGCTCAAACCCGCAAAAATAGTAAATCTTTGATTGTAGCATTTTTCAATTAATATGTATTATTATAACCGAAGCATGCAAGTATATAGTACAAAATTACTACTTTTCTGCAAAATGGCTATAGGGCAATGCACCAACTAACTATATCTTCCAGCAGAATTTAAGAGTCAGGAAGTGTCTGGACTTTGATTCCCAGCTCCTGACTCCTTTGATTAAAGCTTGCAATCCCAAGTTTTAGAAGCTCAACGGTTGTACCACCTGTTTAACTGATGCTTGACGATCCTCCGACTGATGTAATCGATTAAGCCATCGTTCAGCTTTGGAGGAGTTATCTTTGTTACACCTGTTTTGTTCGATGGCTTACAGTTCAGCCTTACGCCCAAACGTTGCTCAAGAGGAATTTTTTTTACTTTTGTCGAAGAACTGGACGGTTTCAAGGTGTGACAGACTACCTTCGTTTTGGCGATCGCTTGCTTCAGTTTGATTGCATCTGAGCATCTAAGGCTTTAGAGATGCGATCGCGTGTTTCTTGCAGGTGTGCTTTGGTGTATTCGTCTAAGTTCCCACTCCGGTGTCTGAGGCTGCCGTTGATGTCTTCGCGCAATTGGCGCAATTTTGACCAGGCAAGCGTTCGGGCGTCTTCGGGCACGTCCTCAGTCCGCAACACCATGCCGATTAGTATCTGCAAGTGTTCTCGCTGCAAAGCCCGTCGAAAGCTGGATATCTTCACCGACTTGCTATCTGCTGGCTGCAACTCACTCCAAAGGTCACTGTGCAAGGTATTAAATAGTTCTGGTAGCGTCAGCGCTTGATTTGGCTGACTCTTCAGTTCCAAGTCGCGCAGACGGTTGAGGCGATCGCCCGATAGCACTTCTCTCAAAACAATGCTTTGCGGGAAGAAGATGCTATCGTGAACCGGAAAATCAAGGCGATTAATTGCAATATTATTGCTCCAATCCATCCAGCGCGAGGGTGCTAACTTATTAAGTAGATCCGGCGGGAAATTAAAAGCGTCTTCCGCAAAGACATACTTTTGCAATGCTGCCAAGGCTTCGCGCTGCTTGGCGACTGGCACAGGTTCAAAGGGTAAGCGTCCGTTGCGGTTTCCGGGGCGATCCCGGTAAAACGATTGTCCACCAATATATTTAGTAATCAAGAACACGTTTTGCAAATAGTGCATAAACGCGGTGTTAAAGCGATCGCTGACTTCGCTGTAACTTTCTCCCGTGCCGGGATACCCTTTGTTAAGGCGATCCCATAGTTGGCGGTCGATATCCAGTTGCGATCGCGAGTAACCAAGCGGATCGCCACTCAGGTCATATTGGTTCACGGTGGGATCGAGGTCAAAACTGTCCTCATCAGAGGCATAAGCTAATTCTGGCTGACTCGATTTCTTGGCAATCTCATCGAGAAACCGCTGTTCGGCGATGGGAATTACCCCGCCGCTGGGTTTATAACCATACTCAATCGCCCACTCGTCATAAGCCCCCACCTTGCTGGTATAGTAATCTCCTTGCTTGACGCCTTGGGGTGCCAAGTTGGGTGGCAGATAGTCCATGACGGAACTCACCATTCCCTTGGCGCGGGTGATGTCGGTATTATTTAATTCCTCTGGGGTGAGGAGGGTACTGCCACGGAAGTTGTGTCTTAAGCCTAGAGTGTGTCCGACTTCGTGAGCAATGAGCAATCGCACAAATTGATGAATGTACTCTTTCATGCGATCGCTTCTGGGACTGACATTCTGCAATAGTGACAGCGACAGCGACCCAACTGCCATCTGATTGGCAAATTGCATTCCCTTGCATCGATGGTTGTGACCATCATGCTCTAATAACGAAGGTTTTACCTGTCTATTGGCACCATGCGCCTCTCCACCATGCGCCTCTCCACCATGTTTAGACGAGTGAGAAGGCAAGAAGCCACGGTGACAAATACTGCTGTTCCCCTTCTGGTTCGGTTCGATCAGGTGGCGATATTCCTGCTTGAACGAATTCACAAAGTCAGCGTCCACGATAATGTCAGCATCCAAGATTTCCCCAGTCAACGGGTTGACGCGCGACGGCCCTAATGCAAATGCGGCATCCAAAGAATTGAACCAGCGAATCGTGTTGTAGCGCACATCAGCCGGGTCCCAAGTCGCATTTTCTGGCATCTGCTGCACTGCGATCGCATCCTTGAATCCCGCCTTCTCAAACGCGGCGTTCCACATCAAAACGCCCTCGCGGATGGCGTCGCGGTACTCAACCGGGACAGTATTTTCAATCCAGAAGACAATTTGTTTTTTGGGTGGCGATAGGGAAGCTGCGGGATCTTGCTTTTCTAGATTCCAGCGCTGGATGTAGCGTACAAACGGATCTTTACCACTCTTACTAGAAAAATCCTTGTAAACCGTGGTGAAGTATCCAATCCGTTCGTCGGCAAGACGCGGAATATAGCCGTTGTTTTCCGGCAGCTGAGAGAGGCTGTAATGTACCTTGAGGGAAAGGGCGCGACTGTCTGGCAGTGTTGGCAGGTACGCCCCGTCATCTCCACTAGGGTTAGAGAAGCCGTAAATCGACTCAATTTCCATGTTCAGGGGGAAAGCTTTGGCAGCACCGAAGTAGGTTTTGTCTTCTTCTAGCTGGTATGAAGCCTCCAAAGCAGTTTTTAAATACGAACTTAATCCAGGTAAATCGCTGAGTAGCAGGTTCCCCAGATCGACGAGAATGGTTTGACGTTGCGGATGAATGCTGATGATCTTCAGGGAACTGAGAACGGAGTCAGAAAACCCTCGTTCTAGCGATCGCTTTTCTGGATTGCCGGGACTGGTGCGGAAGTTCACGTTGCGGACGGCAAAGTGCAAATTGTTGTTGACCCGGCGAAAGTAGAAAAGCATATCTTGCAGCGGCATTCCGCTATAAAGACCGCGTTCGCCAATCCCCGATTCTAAGGTAATGGTGGCAAGGTAATTTTTATTGAGCTGTTCTGGTTTGATTTCTAGATATATTGTGCCGGTTTGTTTGTTTCGGTAGAGAGTGAATAATCCATCCAATTTTTGAGTATTTTTAACCGTTTCCTCGAAGGATTGAAAATCTGAATTTTCTATATTTGTATCTTTAGCTAAAACCTGAGAATGTCCAACTGGGTTTTGGGCGTTCGTAATGGCTGCTTTAACTGAAGAAACATTTACGAATAATAATCCCAGAATACAACACACGTAGAATGGCGATTTTTTCATTTTGTCTTTAAACTGATTGACGATTACTGATTCAAGTTAAAAAAATGATGGGGTTGGTGCTTTATAAACACCATCTAAGCGGGACTGAAGACAGCACATAAATCCTTTGCCTCTTCAATAAAACCTAGAGAGCTATATTGCACGCTAAAGTTGAACGTCGTTTGCAACGCCATCGTTGAATGCATCAGCGGCTCCCTGTTTAAGATTCCCGCTTTGGAGTCTAAAAATACTATGCGCCAGCCAAAAAACCAAAAAAGTTTATATTTAATCGCAGATGGCTGTTTCCCCTGGATTTAACCTCTCCTCCAACCCTTTCAAGTTGCACCATTTATCGTCGATGGTGGATTTACTTCGATTCCAACTGGGCGTTTAAGGCTTTGTTAATGCGATCGCGTGTTTCCAGAAGGTGCGCTTTGGTGTAGGTGTCGAGGTTCTTCTGCTTCGATGCGCTATCCAGCGATTTCCGCAGTTGTTGCAGTTCGTACCATGCTAGGGTTCGGGCATCTTCCGGTACCGATTCAGTCCGCAACACCATCCCCAGCATGATTTCCAGATGTTCGCGTTGCAAGGAACGGCGGAGGCTGGAAATATTCGCGGGTTTGCGATCGGATTGCTGTACCTCTGTCCAAATGCTATTTTGCAAGGTGTCGAAGAGTTCCGGTAGCGTCAGCGCTTCTCCTGGTTTTGTTTTCAGTTCAATGTCGCGCAGACGATTTAGGCGATCTTCGGATAGAAGCGATCGCAATACGCGACGTTGCTGCAACAGTAGGTTTTCGTGAATGGGATAATCTAGTCGGAAAATCGGGATCGGATTTCCCCAGTGTCTCCAGCGCGACGGTGCTAACTGATTGAGTAATTCCGGCGGAAAATCAAAAGCGTCTGCGGCAAATACATATTTTCCTATTTTTGTCAATGCATCGCGCTGTTTTTCTAGCGGCACGGGTTCAAACGGCAAACGCCCGTTGGGATCTCCGGCATGGTTGCGGCTAAATGACTGCCCACCAATGTATTGACTCATCAAATTAGCGTTACTGAAGTAGTAACTTAGTATCGTGTTAAACAACACGCGCATTTCTTCATAGCTATCGCCCTGCAACGGGTAACGCTTATCCAAACGCCCCCACATCATCCGGGCGTTGTCCATCTGCGACTGTGAGTAGCGCAGCACATCGCCACTCAAATCCCAAAGACTGGCACCCGGATCGAGATCCAAGATGTCTTCATCCGTTGCATAGGCGTATTCCGATTGGGGCGATTTGGAGGCAATTTGCTCTAGAAATCGCTTCTCAGCCACAAAATTCGTTGCCCCACTCGGTTTATAACCGTACTCAATCGCCCATTTGTCGTAAGGGCCAACAACGGCTGGATAATAGTCTCCTTGCTTCACGCCTTGGGGTGCCAAGTTGACAGGAACGTAGTCCATCACCGAACTCGCCATTCCTTTGATGCGCGTGATGTCGGTGTTGTTCAATTCTTCCGGCTTTAGCAGAGTGCTACCGTGGAAGTTGTGCCGCAACCCTAAAGTATGTCCAATTTCGTGGGAAATCAGGTGGCGGATATACTGATGCACAAATTCTTTCATTTCGCTGCTGCTAGGCAAGACATTGTGAACCAGCGATAATGCGATCGCGCCCATCGCTGATTGAGTAGCCGCTTCCATGCCATAGCAGAGATCGTGGTCTTGCAGGAGTTGCGAAAAATCGGGGGTAGATAATGACGGATTTTCCTCTTTTCCTTTCTCCGTCGCTTGTCCTCTCTCCAATCCGTTGCAGAGATTGGGATTCTCCGCAATTTGGGAAAATAACCCGGTTCCCGACGGCTGGCTTGACTCGATAAGGGTGCGATATCGCTGCTTAATCGATTGCACCATGTTGGCATCTACAATGATGTCGGCGTCTAAGATTTCGCCAGTCAGCGGATTGACACGCGATGGTCCTCTGGCAGAATATCCATCCAAAGAATTGATCCAGCGAATCGTGTTGTAGCGGACATCAGCGGGACTCCAAGTGGCATTATCCGGCATTTGCCGCACTTCAATCGCGTCCTTAAATCCCGCCTTTTCAAAAGCTTTGTTCCACATCAGAACGCCTTCGCGGATGGAGTCGCGGTACTCAACCGGGACAGAATTCTCAATCCAGAAGACAATTGGTTTCTTGGGTGGCGACAGGGATGCTTTCGGATCTTGCTTTTCCAAGTGCCAGCGATGAATATAACGAACAAAAGGTTCTCTGCGGTTGTCGTTGGAGAAGTCCTTATAAGCAGTAATAAAGTAGCCAATCCGGTCGTCGGCAAGACGCGGAATATAGCCGTTGTTTTCCGGTAGCTGGGATAAACTGTAATGGACTTTAAGGCTGAGTGCCCTGCTATCAGGCAGAGTCGCTAAATTTGCGTCCTGGCTACTCGTCGATGAGAAACCGTAAACCGAGGAAATTTCGATATTGAGGGGAAAGGCTTTGGCGGTGTCGAAATACGACTTGCTACTGTCGAGGCGGTAGGAAGTATCCAAAAACGTTTTTAACATTGAGGTTAACCCAGGCAAATCGGTGAGGAGTAAGTCCCCCATATCGATAAGCAGGGTTTTGCGTTGCGGATGAGTCGCTTTGATGTCCAGCGAGTAGAGGACAGAGTCGCTAAACGCCCGGTTGAGCGATCGCTCTTGCGGCTCCCCAGAGCGCGTGCGAAAGTTAACATTGCGAACCACAAAGTGTAAGTTGTCGTTCACCCGACGAAAATAAAACAGGAAATCATTCAGGGGAACTCCGCTGTAAATCCCGCGTTCTCCAATCCCCGATTCCATCGTCACGGTACCGAGGAAGTTTTTATTGAGCTGTTCGGGCTTGATTTCTAAATAAATTTTGCCCGTCTTCTTGTTGCGGTAGAGGGTAAACAACCCTTCCACCTTCTCCGTATTTTTAACGATTTCATCAAAGCCAGACTTTTTAGTAGCTTTACCCGCGTCACCCGCGTCTGCCATCTGAAGCGCTGCCTGGTTGGTATCTTTCAGCAGCCCCAATATCGGTTGTAGCGGCACCGTACTGCCATCTTCATACTGTTTTTTAGTATCTTTGACCATCCACGCAAAAGGCTGTTGCTCTGGCTGATTTTGGCTGTCTTTGATGACCCATACGTGAGAATACGGAGACGTGACAGAGGTAGGAATTTCGAGTGCTGACCCCTCTTCACTTTTTTGAGGCAACTTATTTGCGCTTCCCCGATCGAGAGGAATCTGTTGCAATTTATTAGTAAAAGGGTCTGACTTCTGGCTTCCAGATAGCTGCTTCTTGGTAACAGCAGCCTCAAGCGATCGCATCTGTTGGCGACCGCCCAACCTTTCCACCGCTTTTAGAGGCACCAGCGCCTGCGCTGCTACTTGTAGCTCTATCCCGAACAACACTCCTTGTAGAACCAATAGATAGAACGGCAATTTTTTCATTTTGTTCAGCATCCGAATGACCATTCCTACTTCATCAAATCTTTAAAAAGTATTTCAGTATATTTACTGGAGCTTTACTCTAATTTTAGAGAATTGGGATTATGATACTTACGTGAAAGTCCTTAAGTATTTCTTTGCTAAAGTGCAATAGAAACTTTTCTCGTCAGTCTTTTCAGCGTAACCCAAAGGCTTGTTAAATGGAGACATCCATTTAACAAACAGACTGTTTATTGTTATTGAAAACAGTCTAGGTGAAATTGTTCCTTTGTTAGTTCATCGCTTCGATCTGCAACTTTCAGCAGGTCAAAATTCTCATGCCCAAAATTTTAGTGACATAAGAAAATAAGGTTTTTATGATAACCAAACAACGTCCCAGCTTACGCTTCTTGCTGTTCGCAACGCCTTTGATGGCTAGCTCTGCGTTCGTTGCTGCGCCTGGTTGGGCTGCAACTCTAGCCAAATCTGAAGCGACAGTAGAACTGAATAAATTTAGCCACTCACCTATTGAGGTAGAGGCTTTTACTGAGGCTTTTACTGAGATATTTACAAGCAGTAGTGAGGTGACTGCCGATGCTGATGCCTTTGCAGAATTTACAGCCGATCCCTCCCCTAAAAAAACCTCCGCTTTCAATTTCTCTTTAAGTAAAATTGAGGGCGAAGGTAAGAGCTATTTTGGACAGGTGAAAAGCGTATCTGGAGTGATTGGCTATAACTTTCTAGTAAATGCAGGTCAAACTTTCTCTTTCGATTTTTCAGCTTTTTTAGGTCTTAAAACCTCTATTGACGAACCAGAATTTGAATATGCTAGTGCGTCTAGCGAGGTAAATTTTCAGTTATATAACACCCAAAATAATAAAGATACGAAGACTTGGATTCCTTTAGACTTTTTTAGCTTAGCCGGAAAAATAAAGACATTAGAACCTGGTGATTTTCTTTCTTATGAGAAGAGCGCCAACGTAACCGTTAAGCCAAATAAAGTTTTTTTAGAGACTTCTTTTGGAGGCAACGAAGAAACTGCTGAAGCTTTTATTCAAGGTAATTTTTCGCGTAAATTCGATAGCTTAACTTATCTAACCTTAGTAGAAACTAAGACAAATAAAGTGAAAGCAAGTAAGGCAATTGCTGAAACCCCAGAGTTTTCGAGTACCTTAGCTTTACTCTTATTCTGCTTAATGGGCGTTGGATATGAAGCCAGAAAGAAAGCTGTTGCAGTGAAGTCAAAGTAAAAACGTCAGGTGACTAAAGTCGTAGCTACGCGAACGAAGCCTGCCTACGTAGCCTTCATTTTTAAGCCTCTTAGTAGGGAATAGTTGCTGTAGGGGCACGGCATTGCCGTGCCCCTACAATGGCATAGAGATTACTTTTTCTAAAAGTCCCTAATAGGAACATCCTAATGCTTGTAGAAAGGGCGATCTGTAATCGCTAGGGATATAACAATTCTCGTTTGGATGCAGTAAGATTATATCCCACCCCACTTTTCAGGCAGGTGTCTATTTAGAAGTCACGCTAGATGTTGAGCGACTGCTACAACGATTGCCGGAACAGACTTCAACCGTGACGCATTGACTAATTGTACTCTCACTATCATCCGACGTAATGACTACGCTCTTGGCTTCTGCAACACTTTTTCCATCAGATGAGACGATTCGCTGAATTAAGACTTTAGAACGGATCACGATTGATATCCTCCCTTCTGAATACTGAATTAAAAGCAAGAGTTAAAATTGAATTTTAAATTCACCCAAAATTGGTGGCTTGTTTAAACCATTTGGTTGTGAACCATATAATTTACCTCACTGGTTAACCACTCTTCAAAGAGTCTATCAAGGATTTCTTGATACCTTTCAGGGGTTAATTCCGCAGGAATGAACTCTTCAACCATTAAGAGATGATAACCTTGCTCGGTTTGGATGGGACCCATTACTTCTCCGATTTGGGCACTAAATATAAGGGCGGCAATATCTGGCTTTAAGTTCCAGCGGAAAAGCTTGCCTTCCAATCCACAATGATGTCTGCGCCTTTCATCACAATCGTAAAGATGAGCGGCTTGATGAAAATCGATCTCCTCTTCTTCAATTTGATAGAAAAGTTCTTGAGCGACCTTTTCGTAAGGAACAATAATTTGGTAGAGTAAAACTTGATCAAAATCAAGCCGATTTTCCGCGAAGAATTTTTCGACTTCTTTAGAGAATAGAGAATTAGCTAATTTGCGGGCAAGAATGCGATCGCTAATTCCTGCCTCCCAGTCATCCACAGTAATCATCTGGTCTGCCAGCCATGCTAGCGTGTCTGAGGCTTTCTCCAAACGCTTCTCATAACGCAGCCTATCCGCGTCAGCCTGAATTTCTTCTGCGGTGACTGTTAGGTTTCTTTCCTGAGCCGCTTTTTCGATGATTCTTTGATATAAAATTTTTTGATGGACATCCTTCAACTGAAGATTTTTTTTCAGGAAATTAACCACTTCATTCGGATGAATAGATGCCCCTGAAAGATCAGTCATATCATTGTTATGACTCCACTCAGTTAGACTTAATCAGTAACTAGCCTCAGACCAAGGCCTGGAAAAACTCGGCTACCTAGCCCTACAAGGCTATAGGAAGCTCCTTCATTGTTGCTACTATTATTTTCAACAGAAAGGTCTTTACGTTGTTCAATAATCTCACTCTTGTCTGGAAGAGATGATAGCAAAGAGAAGTTGCTAATGTAGGTTGCGGCAACGGTTGATGAGCGGGAAGTGCCTGGGACGTTAGGGTTAGAGAAGGTTGCCACTGGCAAGGTGGTTGAGATTCCAGCAGCATTAGGGATGATTGTTGCTGGCGCATTAACTTTAGCGCTAGTGATATTAGCGCTAGTGATATTAGCGCTATTGGGATTGGCAGAGGTTGCAGGTGTAGGAAAGGTGACGCTAGTGGGATTGGTAGAGGTTGCGGGTGCGGCAACAGTGACGCTCGTAATATTAGGAGAAGTTGTAGATGCGGCAGCTGTGGCGCTAGCGCTACTGGATGTTGCGCCAGGAGTAAAGACTGTCGCACTTTGGCTACTGGGAGTTCCTGTAGGAGATGTTGCTGTCGCACTACTACTGCCAGAACCCGCTGAAGATGAGAATGCGCTAGAGGTACTTTGACTGCTGCTGAAACCGCTATCACCAAACGAGGTTGCTGTTGCACTACTGGTAGCGGTGACACTACTAGAACTGCCTCCAGAGGAAAATGAACTAATGACGCTTAAAGCGCTGGTGAAATCTTTGCCACCCGGAGGGTTAGCTTGGGAAGGTAGAGCAACAGATACGATCAAGCTTCCAGCTAGACCAAGATACAAAACGCATTGAGATGATTTAATCATATTGTTTATATGTCCTTAGATCAACAACTTAAATAAAGTTAGCAGGGCAAACTAAGGCATAATTATCTTCAGTTTTTACAGTCACAGAAGGATTGATAAACAGTCCAAGGTAGGGTATATCTTGAACTGTTATCTGCCAAATCTAGATTAATAACCACCGGAAGTCCATGTTGAAACAGACATATTACCCTTGCTACCAAAAGCACTAGCTGTGGCCTTCAGGCTATTTTTTGTTCCCTTGCTACTGCTAGTCGAATAACTAAAGTAGTCCGTGTCTTTGACATCGATATAATCAATCGGGATGCTGATATCTTTCAAAAAGTCGTGCAAGGTAATCTTGCTTGAGCCACCTGTCACCCCACTTGAGTCCGAAATTCCCGAATCGAAAAAATTTAAATCATTGATTGTTAATCCACTCATGGGAGTCCTCCTGCTAACAAAAAGGCCGCTGAAAGCCTTTTTATTTACTTAAAATTGGCTTTCAGCAGTTCTCAGACTTAAATTTGCTCAATGGCTATAAGCAATAGCCATCGTTAATTAGTTACTTTGGTAAACGTTGGCTGAATTGGAAGAAATTGCTACGGCAGTTGCTGGACCGAAGAATGATTTAGCCGTCGCTTTGGAAGAAGCGTATTGACTGAGATAGCTGTAGTTGCTCTTAGATGTGCTGTAGTAGCTATAGCCAGCACCAACAACGCTGGGAGATTGTTCGGCAACTTCTAAATGGCTCAGGTCAGAAATAATCATGGGATGTCTCCTTTTCAAAATGGGTTTAGTTTTTGCAGAAATCTGGTTGAAAAGCCAATTCCGGGGATAAGTTTCCCCAAGGTTTACTACTGAAAAAGCTCAAAGTTTAGAGCAGCAGTCACCTTTCATCAATTAATTTGGTAAACGCTGGCGTCATTGGTAGAGATTGCTACCGCAGTTGCTGAACTTAAAAATGATTTAGCACTTGCCTTAGAAGAAGCGTATTGATCGACATAGCTGGAATTGCTCTTATAATTGCTATAGCTATAGCTATACCAACCACCAACAACACTGGGAGATTGCTTCGCAGCTTCCAAATGGCTCAGGTCAGAAATAATCATTCGATGTCTCCTTTCCAGATTGAGAATTTGGTTTACTTTTTGAGTAACCGAGTTAGAAAGCCTATTGTCGATAGACTTCCAGAGAGGTTTACCCTGATAAATGCTCAATATTTAGAGCATTATTTAACAGCAACCGCCACGTTTAAAAATTTAGTTGGGTAACGGTGGCTACATTTGTAGAAATTGCTACGGCTGTTGCTGGACCAAATACTGATTTAGCCGTTGCTTTGGAAGAAGCGTATTGATTGAGATAGCTGGAATTGCTCTTATATTTGCTGTAGCTGGAGTAGCTATAGCCAGCACCAACAAGACTGGGAGATTGGTCGGCAACTTCCAAATGGCTTAGGTCAGAAATAATCATTAAATGTTTCCTTTGCAATTCAGTTTTTTTCTGAAACAACCTTGTTTGGTTGATATAAACAATATAAACAGTATGGTTAAGGTCGTGTTGCCATTTTGGCATTTTTCCTCGATGATTTAAAAAATAGTGTGAGAGCAGTTTTTTGGCAATTGTAAAAGAAAAACCTGCCCCATTCTTTAGTAAACGATGAACGCAGCAGGATTTTTACGACTGGTCAAAAAATCAACTTCAATCTTGAAGAGCAGATTTTTTTGTTATTTTAATTCCCGAAAAATTGAGTTTATTTTTTGAGTTTTTATGACTAACCAGGGGTCAAAATGACCCCTGCTTCCCCGTACTTGTGGCTCAGCGATCGCTTCTAGATAACCAAGGTCTTTAATTGTGCTTAAGCACTTGTGTGACTCTAGGCTCTCTGACCCGATTGCAGCCCTTTGATTATCTGTATTTAAAGTATCTGTTTTACAGTTGGTGTGTCTGCCAACTTGGCAGTTTTCTTTGAGCAATCGGTTGTATGTTCGGTAGGGGATGTAGTGTAGGGGATTGTAACCAGCAAACCGCAATAGTAAAACGCAAGCCCAAGAATACTTTCCTTCCATGATGGCTTCAACAACTTGATTAAACTGTTCGGAATTCATGGTTTTGTCAAGTTTAGGATTAGAACAGGGAATGTGATAAGCCATAACAATTGCCCTTGGATAAATTTGGTTTTACAAATTGATGCCGCCTTTTTGCATCTGGCGGATGGGATCTAACAGAATGTCGGCAATCCGGCGTCGGCGGATGATAATCTCCGCAGAGGCAGTTTGACCGGCTTTAAATTTGATGTTTTGACGATCTGCATTGATATAGTTACGATCCAGCGCTACTTCAATTCGATAGACTTCTCCCAGTCGCTCATCGGGTTTCGCATCGGGAGAGACGGATTGTATCTTCCCGGAAACGATACCGTACTCTTGATAGGGGTAAGCGTCGAATTTGATTTTTACTGGCATTCCCGTTTTTACAAAGCCCGCTTCTTGATTGGGTAAACTGGCTACGAGAATCATGGGTGCTTTGTGGGGAGCGATTTCGGCAACAGTTTGGCTGGGTTGAACCACTTCGCCAACGTTGCGGACTTTCAGAGACGACACCACTCCATCAACGGCAGCAGTCAGAAACCGTTGTTTGAGCTTTGCTTTAGCGGCGTTCAGCAGATTTTGAGTTTCAGCAATTTGGGCTTTAAGCTGAGTCATTTCAACTTCTAATTCCTGAATTTGCTGCTGTGTTTCTATCTGAGTTTTGCGCTCTTGAGCTTGTTTTTGAGCGAGTGCTGCTTGGAGTTGCTGTGCTTGTGCAAGAGTCTGCTTTAAATCGCCAAGACTAGAGGCGATCGCGCGATCGCCATCTCGCAGAGCTTGCTGGGCCTCAAACAGTCGGTCTTTAAGAGTTGTGTCCTCTTCTAGTTGAGTTTTGGTGATGGCACTTTGGCGATCGCGCATCATTTGCTCGGCATCCAGCAAATATTTCTTGGAGATCGCCCCCTCTGTGACCAGCGGTTTTACCCTCTCGACTTCCTCTACCGCCGCCGCTACATCAGCTTTTAGTTTCTTGTGCAGTTCTGCCGTCGTCGCCGACAGGGGTTTTAGTGTTTCGAGTCTTTCTTGATTCGCCGTCTTTGCCGTTTGAAGTTGAGCGATTTGTTCGCGGGTAGCAGATCCTTTGGCATTGACTTCGGAGATCGCAGCAAAAGCAGCTTGAGTGTCTGAAGAAGCGATCGCTGTCTGGGTTTTCACTTCCAGATGCGTTTTCTCTAGAAGCGCTTGCTTCTGAATAAGTTGCATTTGATTCGTTGCCAGCATTTGCTGCAAACGCTCTACTTCACCCGCCGCAATTTGGGTATCCAGTTCCACTAACACTTGACCGGCTTTTACCGCTTGACCTTCTTTGACGGCAATATTGGCAACCTTGCCCATTTCCACTGGGTCAATCTTATAGACGGCTCCTTTGGGCATTAACCGTCCTTGAGCGTGACCCACTTCGTCAATTTGCCCAAAGGTAGCCCAAGCCCCAAAAGCCAGACAGAAAGCCATTCCGCCCAATATCAGCTGACGAGGAAGCGTGGAAGGTGGCTGGTCAAGCACCGTCTGTAACGAGGTAGACCATTGGTTGGTTCGAGTCTCTGGAGAAGTGGCAGACGCGAAATGAACTTGAGAATTGCTAGCTGTTTCAGTCGAGGTGGGCTGTACGCTCATTTCGATAGAGCCAGTCGCACCCCCATAAATCTCAGCAAAAGAGCGATCGCACTGACGCTGAATCTTGCCAGGATGAGTAACCGACTCGCCTTGAGTCGGAGTACGGGATAATATCCCCTGGCTATCGAATGAATTCTGGTTGCTACCTGTATAGCCTGAGCCAAAAGGCTCAACGGGTGGAGTTAAGGGTAGGTTTGAGGCCGTTGATGCAGAAATCGATCTGATTGGTTTTTGCATGGCTGTGGCCCAGAATGAGCAAGTTCAAAGTTTGAGATTGAGGATGGCTCTCGTTGCTTGGATTTAACGAGCGGTGCCATTTTTAGCCGGTTTCAGCAACATTTTGGTTTGGCTTTTCATCGTTACCAATTTTTCCACAGGAACTCCCTTTTTATCCTAATTTCTGCTGCTTGGAAAGTCTGCCAAATTGGCATATTTTTTGCCAAATTTTCTGAATTAGCTGCCAATTCACCGAGGACTGGAATTGATGATTGCAATGCTACTGAACAAATGGTCGTGGAAGAGGAATTTGGCAGAACAAGAATCTTTAACATCGTAACGGTTGTAATTTGCTCCACATCCCTGCCAACGGATGAAACCAATTTCAAGTAAAACTGAATAATTCATACAAGTTGGCTCGGTTTAGAACATTTGGAGTTAAAGATCCAGTTGTTGCTGCGCTAGATGGTAATAAAGACCTTGAAGCGAAATCAGTTCATCATGAGTACCGCGCTCAATTAGAATGCCTCGATCTAAGACCAGGATGCAGTCAGCGTGTCGAACCGTTGAGAGTCGGTGGGCAATGATAAAAATTGTGCGATTTCGGCTAATTCGAGCTAAATTTTGCTGGAATCGCCGCTCGGAGTCAGTATCTAGAGAGCTGGTAGCTTCATCTAAAATCATAATTTGAGGATTTCCCAAAAGCGCACGAGCGATCGCAATTCGTTGTCTCTGTCCGCCAGAGAGATTTGCCCCCCGTTCCCCAACTTTTGTGTGATATCCCAACGGCATATCTTGAATAAAAGCATGAGCTTCTGCAAGTTTTGCCACTTCAACAACTTGCTCTAAGGTAAAGTCATCTGAGTAGAGCGTAATGTTTTCTAAAATGGTTCCAGAAAACAGAAAACACTCCTGCGGCACTACCCCCAACTGGCTCCGCAAAGATGAGGGAGAAGCATGGCGAAGATCGTGACCATCGACACAAATTCGACCGCTGGTTGGCTGATATAAACCCTGGAGCAAATTGACCAACGTACTCTTTCCAGAACCGCTGCGCCCTACAATTGCCACCGTTTGCCCAGATGTCACTTCAAAAGATAGATTCTGAAGCGTATTGCGCTCTTGATCTGGAGAGTAGCGGAAGGTAACATTCTCCAATTTCACCTCGCCGCGCAACCGAGGTAGAACTAGCAAAGGTTTTTGAGGACTTTCTTCAGGTTGCGCTGAAAAGACATCATTCAGCCGTTCCACAGATACCAAAACTTCTTGCAGTTCATCCCAAAGGTTCACCAGTTGCAGCACGGGGTTGATGACACTGCCAATCATCATATTGAACGCCACAAACTGACCGATCGTGAGCCGATCCTGAATCACCAGCGTCGCCCCGTACCAAAGCAATGCTGTAGTACCCAAGGTATTAATTAAGCCGCCGGTAACTTGCAAGCCGTTTGCCAGTTTTTGACCCTGAAATTGAGCATTTAGGGTGCTGGTTAAGCGGTCTTCCCAACGCCAGCGCAACTGTCGTTCTGCTGCTGCCGCTTTCACCGTGGCGATGCCGGTCATCATTTCCACGAGTGAGGAATTTTGTCCCGCTTCCTCGTTAAAGATTTTCCGCGACACCCCTCTGAGAAATGGACTCGCCACGACGGTCAAAATAACAATCGGGGGAATTAGCGCCACCACTACTAAGGTGAGACGCCAGTTGTAATAAGCCATTAGCCCCAAATAGACGATTGCCATTGAGGCGTCTAACCAAGCTGTAACCGCTTGGCGAGTTAGAAACATCTGGATTTTCTGGTTTTCCTGAACGCGCGTGATAATGTCCCCGACATGGCGCGATTCAAAAAAGGCGAGGGGTAAGGTTAAGGTGTGGCTGATAAAGCCGCCGATCAGGGTGAGGTCTAATCGGTTGCCAAAATAATCCAGCAGGTATTGTCGAATTCCCGTGACGCAGACGCGCCAAACGCCAAATAGTAGCAGACCAAGGCTGAAGACGTGCAGGGCGATCGCGCTTTTGTGAACAACCACCCGGTCGAGAATGATCTGGGTAAACAGGGGGGTAATCAGACCAAAAATCTGGATCAGCAGAGACGCCAGGATAATTTGTCCGATCAGGGAACGGTAAGGCCAAAGCAAGGCCCAAAAGCGATTGAGAGAGTTTTTTTCAGTTGCGGCGGCTTGCAGCGATGGCGTCGGATCGAGCAGCAGGGCGTATCCCGTCCAACTCGCAAGAAATTCCGCCGCAGAAAGCGATCGCCTACCAACAGCAGGATCGGCAATCAAGATGCGATCGCCCTTGACTCGGTAAACCACCACATAGTGATCGCCCTGCCAGTGGGCAATCCAGGGGTTTTTCCCCTCGATTAAGCGGTTTAAACTCGCCCTGACGGGTTGTGCGTGAAATCCGACCTTTTCTGCCGCTGCGCCTAAGTTCTTCAGGGAGGCACCGGCACGCCCCACGCCAGCGAGATTCCGTAAGGAAGTGATGCTAAACCGTTTCCCCCAATATTGCCCTATCATTGCCAAGCAGGCGGCACCGCAGTCAGAAGAGCTTTGCTGCTCAATTAAGGGATAGCGTTGCCAAAACCATCGACCCGGACGCTTGACGGGTTTGGGAAAAGCAATCGGAGGCGATTCAGGGGGCTGGATATTTGCCTGCACATCTGAGTGAATTTGCGGCGACTGAATTTGTGGCGGTCGATTGCCCTTCAAAGAAGCTGGTGGAGACAGGTTTTTTGGCTGATGCCGCAATTTTTCTTTCTCCGTAGATTCACGGTGCCCGTTTTCAAGCGATCGCTCGGCAACTGCTTCTGACTGCTCTGAGAAAGTTGCTGCGATTGGCGCAATTGCTCGTGCTGCCTCAAAGTGTTGCTCAGGCAACTGATAAACGACTAAATCGGTCTGGGCAATCCAACTGCTCGGTGTGGGATGAGGATACCCCCAACTTTGTCCGATAGCGGGGGGTAAATCTGCGTCTTGTCGGCTTTCAATTTGACCGCTGCGTAACCAAAAGCGACCCGCCTCGGAGGGTGTGGATTCAATCAAAGATGCTCCCGCTTCGATCCGCGTTTCTACTAGGTAGGGCAACAGTTGTCGTAGCGTATGGCTGCTCAAGCGCCGCCAGTCTGTAGAGGTTTTGAAGAAAATCAGACATTGCCGCCAAATTGCCTGCTGTTGCAGGTAGTCTTGCAGATTCGGGAGCCGCTCTAACCAAGGCTGAAGGTCTGCAACTGAAATCCGAGCCACAATTCCGGCACTGCCAGCGATCGCGCTCGTCAGCTCGCAATGATTGCCAAATACCTTTTCTGCCCCAAAACTTTCTCCCGATTCCGCCACCAGAGCGGCAACTTCCTTACCCTGTGCTGCGTCTAAGGCTAGTAGCCGCACCCGACCTTCACAAACTAGGTAAAAATCCCCCTGATTTTGTTCATCACGAACTGAATTTCCTGAGGCAGTGGCGGCACTATAGTTAACAAGGCGATCGCCCAGTTGAAAATCGCAAAGTTCAAATGCTTGATTCAAGTCGGAAGCAAAGCTCGTATCTGATTGGGACAGCCTCAAGAGATTGAGGATATCGGGAAGGCTAGAGTAAGCGTTTTGTATGTCCTGAAGCGGAGGATGACCCTGTACCAGCATCCGATTCATCAGTGAGCCTCTTAGCTTTCAAGGTTTGTGATTGGCTCAATATGCGTTTCCGGTAGGTATCGCAGTAGTAACCGCTAGAATCCTTAGCCAGAAAGCATCTTTTCGATAAATTTCCCGAAAACTATAAACAGCCTAAAGTTTTTAACTTTAGGTTTTTGTAAAAAAAGCATTAAAGGGAAGTTAAGGCTGTTTAACCGTTAACAATGTATATGTCTTAGTGAATTTACAGAGGATTTGTCAACCGAGGCGCTAACGAATCTCATGGCTTCCATACAACTTTACAGAATCTTTACAAAAAAATGATGGAAGCTTTATGGAATCGTTCGATTTGTTCATCGTAACTTTACAATAAACATTCTTAACTCCGTAAATTCCGCACTGTCTTTCGCAATTGATATTTAAATTCGTTAGTGTAGCAGCAAATTCTATCAATCTGATATATTTCACAAACGGGGATGCTGCTCAATCCTTCTTGAATCAGACAAACTTAACCCCCCATCCCCCTACCAGGGAAGGGGGATAATTTCACTTTCGCCTTAGAGGATGCTGTTGGCTAATCGGGGAAAAACGATTTCATTTCACATTTTTACCGCTACACTGAATGCTTCTCTTTTCTCCAATTGAGTGGAGAGTTGGGGGATTAAATGTGTAGCATCCCCAAGGGAAATTCGGATAACAAAAAATATCGGGATACTGCCGTTAAAAGTGCGTTATCATGCCGTAGATTGCCCAAATTGCCATTGCTCGCAGGTAATGACTGGCGCGGAAAGTACCGGCAGCAGTAATCGCTTCCGGGGTTCGGAATTGCAACCCATTCTCATAAATTTGCTGCACCACAGCTTCCGTCATTTGGAAGGCTTCCTCTTTCATTCCCATCTGGATCATGAATGCTGCTAGCCCAAAGTTAATACCAGTCCAAACTTCCAGGGGATGAGTCGCGTCGGGGTTTGCTGGTGTACCGTCGGGTTTGACGCCATTAACGGCACCGATAAAGGTTTCAGGTTGGGAGGGCGGGAGGTGCCGATTGAAATTCAAAAAACAAGAATTATAGACAGTTTTTAAGGCAGATTCGGCACGCTCAAGCGGCACGAGATCGGGTAATTTTAATAAACGAGCGTAGAATTGACCGCATAGCTGATCTGCCATCACGATATCAGAGCCGCTTTCGCTATCGAGCCGGTAGTATTGACCGTTCCAGAGTTTTTCTTGATACACCTGCCGGGATTGTTTTAGCCAGGTTTGGTATTCGGTAATCGGTAATTGGTAATCAGGGGAATTTTCTTCGGAATTGAACTCAGACTTGTGTAATATTTCACCAATCGCGATCGCTGCCTCTAGTGCCGCAATCCACAAGCCGCCGCAGTAGGCGCTAACCCCCTGCAACTTCCAATCATCAAACGTTTGATCGGGCGCACCCGAATTTTCGGGAATCCCATCCCCATCGATATCAAATTGCTTGACATAAGCAAGCGTCTTCACAATCGGCACCCAACACTCGCGCAAAAATTCGATATCTGTGGAACCCGTTAAGACAAAATCTCGATAAACCTGCAACACAAAGTCACAAGGTAAATCTTTCCACAGGTTGCAATCTTGATAGCTGGTGTAGTTCGTTTTCTCCCACGGATGCTCGTTGGGGGCACCCAAATCGTGGGGCGTCGCATCGGCGGCTTTGCGAATGGCTGAGGCTTGGTTATAGCCGATAATTCGGGGCGTCTCGTCGTGGGTGGAAATCGCCCGTGCATAAGCTTCTAGCACCGCTTTGTCCAGTTTAGGCCAGAGCATCATCAAAGCAAATGAGCCGTAAAGTCGCACATCTAAGCTTTCGTACCAGCGATAATCCAAGCACTCTAGGACGCCAAATTGCCCCACAGGGTCATCTTCCGAAGCCGCAGTCCAGAGGGTGCCGCCGTCGCAAAGTAAGTACAGCTCATTAAACAGCGCCATTTTGAACCAATTGGGCAAGTCTTGACGCTGCAAAATCGGCTGTTGCCACTCCCGAATCGCATCCTTCCACATATCATCTTGCTTGAGAGCGGTGCGGACGATCGACCAGGCATTTTTGCCGTTTCGACCAAAGAAATCGGTGTAGCGGCGGTAGTATTGAGTGCCCAGATTTGGTTGCTGGTTGCTCTGTGAGAAGTCCATTACTGGAAAATCCCAGCAGACGATGAAGGGAATTTGGCGAGTTCTCCCAGGTTTTAGAGTAAACCGGACAGCGATCGCGCAACCGATTTGTTCTCCCGGTGCTGCCGGAGTTTCATCTTCTCGATCTGGCAACGAGCCATTACAAGCGAATAAATCCCAAATATCTGAGCCATCCCCAATCGGGTTCCAACGACCGTGATAGAAGACTTCTAAACTAGGATTCGTGACAGTTGCGATCGCCCACTGTCCTTCTCCCTCTCCGACTTCATCGTGTAGCCTCACCCGATCTAGCAGACACCCCACTCGGTGGAAGTCCACAATCCACTGATTTAAATTTCCGGTACTATCCCCCCAGCGCGGCTGGTACTCGTAAACCGGACTGCCATCATCCCGCACCCGCACTTCTGGAGATTGAATTGCATTCGTAAACCAACCTACGACATTCTGCCACGTCAGCATGATGCTAATCGTGATCGGCTTATCCGTAGGATTGTGGGCAGTCCAGTGAAAGATTCCTGTCGGGTAAGAGCTTTCTTGATAGTTACCCGCCCAAATGGGGGAGAATTGCTCGCACGTCAACTGAGACTGAAACACCCCTTCATAGACAAACCAGCTGCGGGGATACAGCGCATGATAGGTTCCCGAAGAATTTCCGACCGACTCCGGACTCCCGGCTCCCGACTCACGACTCCTCCCTTCCTTTGGATACCATAACCACCGGGATAAAGTCCCATCCTCAGGCGGTTCTGTACAAAGCGCATAAGCTTGCGCGGGGGAGTCTTCTGGCTGCTCGAAGATGCTGAACTGACAAGCAGGCAGACTCCGGAAGACGTGTTCTCCGCCATCCAAATGCCACAAGTTAAAGTCGCCACGCGAAGAACGACCGATGCATCCGGCTCCAAAGCCACCCAAGGGCATCCCGTGCCAAGGGCCATCGTCGAGATTACTAGGGTAGCGAACCGTGTGGGGTTTGTCCCAGCCGAGACCAATGGGACGACTCCAAGTGCAATCGGGTATTTCGGGGCGAGGGCGTTGATAGATCATGCCTTGATTTTACGGTCTTTCGTTCCTACGATTACCCAAATTTTGTCAGTTCTTCTCTAGCTTCCCGATAAATTGGGGAGTTAAGAAGTCTATATACTGCAAACAAAAAACAAAATGTATTAGCATTGCACATTACGTAGTATTACTTAAGTGCGAAAAATTTTTTTGTTGATTTCTCCTGAAAAATACGTAACTTAATCTATATTTTACAGGCATCTCTTTATAATCATCTGTATGACTAAATATTAAGAAATTGCACTACAATTTTAAATTTTTAATTATTTCTTTACCTCTAAAAAAATGACAAACTTCACTAAACTTTTATAGATTTTTTATCATTTCCGATGCTTACTTTTATGTCTAAAGGGGGATGATAAAAAATATTCAATTTGATCGCTAGAGTATTACATGGAAGTTATCTCTCAGAAAACTGATTCATCAGCGAATCCACAGCCAGAGTTAGTTCAAAAAAAAGCTGACGAACTTCTCAAACGATACGCAACCGGACAAAGAACCTTTAGTAAGGTAACAATGCAGGCAGGCAAGCTATGTATTTCTACATTTAACTTGATGGGAGCCAATTTAAGAACTGCTTGTCTAAGCAGAATTGTCCTAGTTGGCGCTAACCTAAGTCAAGCTGATTTGGCTGCAATCGACTTAAGACGCTCGGATCTCAGTAAAGCCAATTTAACTGGCGCGAACTTATGGAAAGCAGACCTCAGTGGGACGAACCTTAGTTATGCAAATTTAAGTGAAGCTTTTTTAGGAGGAGCTAACTTGAATGGAGTGAATCTATATGGAGCTAATTTGAGTCGAACCAATCTCAGAGGAGCCGATTTGTTGGAAGTTGACTTGAGCGGAGCCATTCTGACTCAGGCAATTATGCCCGATGGCAGTATCCATGAGTGAAAAGGATTGGGAACATTTTAAGGGATGCCCAGAACCAAAGCAGAATATCGCCCAACGCGAAGAGGGCGCGGCGTTTGTCTAGAGGTATCCCTTGGCTGAATCAACGCGCGATCGCGTTCCATCTACTCTCCATGTATATGTAAAATATCTTAGGTCTACCTACTTTGCTTTCCAATAGCTGTGCGTTGACCGTTGTTGATTAATTAGAGTGTATTTGTAAAATGGGTCTTAAAATCGTCGAGAATTTTGACAGTAGTTTTGCGCTTGCGCCAGAAGCGAAGGAAGCTCTGTTCAGTTTATTAACAGGTGAAGCTTTTCTCACCCAAATTACCGAACAGACAAACTGGGAAGGGGTTGAGTTTACAGAATTACTTTTTCAACCCATTCCTTACAGCACTGCAACTCCCAAAGGAATGCCAGCAGAATTTGAAAAATATAAAGAATCTGCCGAGCATATTATCATCAACGTGCCGCCGAACTTTATGTTCAAAGCAAAAATATTTAAACCGTCTCGTCTTTGTGCCATTTATAGAAAGGCGCAGTTAAATTAAGATAGGCTAGGTGGTTGAAACCGCAGCTATACACACAAAACCTGCCTTCTTTGGTTTAAAATTTATGATTTTTCGTTAGTCCGTGCCAAGCGGACTTATTTTGTTTAGCCGCGATTTCCAGTTACCAGGGCTAATAAGTTGACGATGAGCGCTCCTCCATAAGTCGTCAAAGTGAGATACCCGACTTCTTGAAGAAGTCGGGTATCTGAATTTTTAGCATCTTACAAGGCAATTATTTGAAGCTTTTGCAGCGTTTATTTAAAAGGACTCCAAAAATAAAAAATAGAATTTTTAAAATAGCTAAAAATAATCCAGAAGGTAAATAGACAAAAATATTTATCTATCATAAGGTCATAAAGTGAAAACAGTTTTATCAAGTTAGTCTGAGGACTCAGCTAACAGTCCTATGTTAAAAGTGTTAAAAGTCACGCGCTCTCAACTGCAACGTTATGGTGTTGCTGCTTTGTCAGTTATCTTAACATTGCTGCTGCTGATGCTATTGCCGCCGACTAATACATCCATTTCGCCCCTGTTTTTTGCCGCCGTGACGTTCAGTGCCTGGTATGGCGGACTGGGGCCAGGGATAGTGGCTACGATAGTGGCTGTTTTAGCTAACAACTATTTCTTCGTACCTCCGATCTATCAGCTAGCAATCAGCCGTGAGACGGACGTTCTCCAGCTAGTCATATTTAGCTTAGTCGCACTGCTGATTAGTTCGTTAAATGCAGAATTACTGGCTGCGAAGCAACGAAGTGAGGCAAGCTTATCAAAACTAGAAGTAAGCTACCGTCGCCTGATTGATACAGCTCACGAAGGCATCTGGTTGATTACCCCAAACTTGCGGACAGATTACGCGAATCAGCGGTTAGCTGAGATGTTGGGTTACAGCGTCCAAGAGATGGGCGATCGCTTTGTTTTTGACTTCATCAATCGAGAGGAACGCATCGAGGCAGAGCAACACATTGAGCGAAGTAAACAGGGAATTCGAGAGCAATTTGATTTTCGGCTTCGCCGTAAAAATGGCGAAGACCTTTGGGCAATCCTCTCCACAAACCCGATTCTCAATCGGCAAGGTGAGTTTATCGGGGTGCTGACAATGCTGACCGACATCACCAAGCGCAAACAAACCGAGAAGGCACTCCAAGAGAGCGAGAGGCGCTTCCGACGACTGGTTGAGGCGAATATTTTTGGTGTCACCTTCGCCAACTTTACCGGAAAAATCAACTACGCCAACGACGCTTTCCTGAAATTAGTCGGATATGAGCGGGAGGATTTGGTTTCGGGTCGGCTTTCCTGGGAACAGATAACACCGCCGGAATATCTGCATTTGGATGCACAGGCAGCCGAAGAACTCAAGAAAAATGGTGTCTGTACCCCATTTGAAAAAGAATATATCCGTAAAGACGGGAGCCGGGTTCCCATTCTTATTGGTGGTGCCCTGTTACAGGAACCTTACGACCAGCAACAAGAAGGGATGGCCTTCTTGATAGACATAAGCGATCGCAAGCGAGCGGAGGAAGCGCTTCAACTGCGATCGCAAGCACTCCAGAATCAGCAGCAATGGTTAGAAGACGTGCTGAATCTGATGCCATCTCCTTTGCTGTTTGTTGAGCCAGGAACGGGTCGAGTCCTGTTTTCCAACCGAGCCGCTGACGAGTTGGCAGGAGGCGAATTTCCCAAAGATAAACCAGCCGAAGAGTACCACACCGTTTACTATTGCACGGATGCGACGGGAGCGCAGATTCCCAACGAGCAAATGCCAGGGGTACGAGTGGCACGCGGCGAACGGCTCAACGGGTTTGAGATGAACTGGCACACGCCAGGAGGAATCCGTTCCCTGATTGTCTTTGCGGATACCCTGCCACCGATGCACGGTCATTCCTCGGTCTGTGTCGTGATGTTCCAAGACATTAGCAAACGCAAGCAAGCAGAAGCAGCTCTGCGCCAGAGTCAGGAGCGGTATTCTACCTTAGCGAGAGTTTCACGGGTGGGAATCTTTCATACAGACAGTCGGGGGAAGTGTTTGTATACCAACGAACGCTGGTGCGAACTGACCGGAATCACTCCAGAAGCCGCATTGGGAGAAGGTTGGGAAACTGCTCTTCATCCGGAGGATCGCCAACGCATCTTTGAATGGTATCAAGCCGCGCAGGGAAATCGGCTGTTCCAATCAGAGTATCGATATCAGCATTCTGATGGTTCGGTGACTTGGGTATTAGGTCAAGCGGCTCCTGAAATTGGAGAAAACGGTGAGACCATCGGTTACGTTGGGACTGTCACCGATATTAGCGATCGCAAACAAATAGAAATCGCACTGCAAGAAAGCGAAATGCGACTGCGGCGCATCGTTGACTCAAATATCATTGGCATCTTTTTCGGCGATCTGAGCGGCAAAATTACCGAAGCCAACGATGCCTTCCTGCAAATCGTCGGCTATACGCGGGAGGATTTACAGGCAGGTGAAATTGCTTGGAATCTGATGACTCCACCAGAATACATCGAGCGGACTCAGCAGGCGGTTAAGGAACTCAGAGAACAGGGGGTTTGCGTTCCCTTTGAAAAAGAATTGATCCGTAAAGATGGCAGCCGCGTCTTTGTACTGGTAGGGACTGCTTTGTTTGAGGGATCTCTACAAGAACAGGGTGTCTGCTACGTCCTCGATCTGAGCGAACGCAAGCGAGCCGAAGAAGAACGCGATCGCCTCTTCAAGCTGGAACAGGCAGCACGCGCTCAAGCGGAGTCAGCCAACCGGATGAAAGATGAATTTCTGGCTGTCCTCTCTCATGAGGTGAGAACGCCTCTCAATCCAATCCTGGGTTGGGCAAAACTCCTCCGCAGCCGCAAGTTTGATGAAAAAACCACCGCCCGCGCCCTAGAAACGATTGAGCGCAATGCCGAATTACAGTCACGGCTGATCGAGGATTTGCTAGATATTTCGCGGATTCTGCAAGGCAAACTGAGTTTAAATATTGCCCCGGTTAACTTGGTGGCAACGATTGAGGAGGCGATGGAAACGGTGCGTCTAGCAGCTGAAGCGAAGTCGATTCAAATTCACTCAGCGATCGCTCCCAATCTGGGTAAGGTATTGGGGGATGCCAATCGCTTACAGCAAGTCGTCTGGAATCTGCTCTCCAACGCTGTTAAATTTACACCGATAGGAGGACAGGTAAAAATTCAACTTTCACAAGTCCCCAGTCCAGAGAATTCTGAATTCATTGAATCAAAATTCAATCAAAATTCCTATGCCCAAATCCAAGTAAGAGACATGGGGAGGGGAATTCACCCAGACTTTTTGCCCTTCGTCTTTGATTCCTTTCGTCAAGCTGATAGCCAAACAACACGAGTATCCGGCGGATTAGGGTTAGGGCTGGCAATTGTCCACCACCTCGTAGAACTTCATGGGGGTACTGTTACGGCTGCAAGTCCGGGAGAAGGGCAAGGAGCAACCTTCAGTGTGACGCTACCCCTAATGACGACTGCGCCTCAGACGAGTCAGGACAATCCGTTACTTGATAATTCTCCAAATTTGGAAGGGGTAAAGCTACTGGTTGTCGATGATGAGGTGGATACGCGGGAGTTAATCGTCTTCATTCTCGAAGAGTGTGGCGCACAGGTACGCGCTGTGGCATCGGCGGCTGAGGCGCTGGAGGCGCTGCCTCAGATGAAGCCGGATTTGCTGTTGAGCGATATTGGAATGCCTGAAATGGATGGCTATATGCTGATTCGTCAAATCAGAGCCAAGAGTGCAGAGCAGGGGGGAGAGATTCCAGCGATCGCGCTAACCGCTTATGCTGGCGAAACTGACCATCAGCAAATACTAAAAGCAGGCTTCCAGAAACACCTCACCAAGCCAATCGAGCCAGACGAATTAGCGGTAGCGATCGCTAGCCTGATGAGCAGCACCCGTTACTGAAGCGACCCTTCCCGGAAGAATTGATGTTAGCTCAGTTGCACTAATTTAGTGCCGCATTTAGAACAGAACTTTGAGTTCGCTGGGTTCTGATTTCCACAGTTAGTACAGAAAACGTGAGTACGAGTCTCTAGAGCCGGAGAATGATTTGACGCGACTCCAATTGGCTGAGTTGCAACAGGAGAATCAACAGGTTGAGTACCCGGTGAATAAAGCTTGTAAACTTCAATCATCTCCTGAATGACTCTTGCTTCGCGCTTGTAATTTAGGCTATCGGTTGCGCCTTCTTTTTCTAGTTCGACGGCACGCCGATCCAGATATGTCTTAAGTTGGTGATACAGCGCTTGTTTTTTCTGCACCGTGTCAGCTTGGGTTAATTTTGCCGTCACCTGACGCTGAATTTCTTCTTGATCCGGGCGACACGCCAACACTTGCAGCACTTGCACCGCTTCTTCCCAACTAGAAGCGATATCAACGTTTTCCAAACCAATTACGGTTTGTCGGGTATAACGAATTACCTTTTCTTTGGTTAAGCGATTTTCTTCTATTCGCAAAACTTGTAACGCCCTTGCTTGTACAACGAGGCGGAAAATATCTGGATTTTCTGGAAAGATATCCCAAAACGGCGGCTCTTTTTGAATGTGAACGGGAATCGGCGGTTCTTTGCTTTCACCTTTAAGTTGCGCCCGTTTTGCCTGAATCGATTGTCCTTTCCAATCTTGATAAGATTGCTGCAACTCCGGCATTCCCTCAATGCAACGCAGAGAGAAACCACCAATTTCTTGTACAAAGACAATCCGGTGACGTTCAGCTTCTCCCAAGGGTGTAATCCCTTCATTACTGCCAACTCTCTCCCGTAGAATCGGGATGAGCTTAATTGCCGCTGGATCGCTGCTGTTGCGTCCGCCAACCAGGGCGACTTTGGCATTGAGGGCGGGGGTAAAGCCTGCGTCTTGACGTTTGAGAACGGCGTCAGAGAGTAAAATCAGCGGCTTCGATTTGCTGTAAGCAGTGCCGATGCGGTTGCGGATTTCGGCTTCGTCGTTGTTGAAGACTTTGAATAAGCGATCGCAAGCTGCTAATTCCCGCTTCAAGCGGCTACTTTCCGGCGCATTCATCACGACTAATTTAGCGCGATCGCTAATAATTTCTTTAAAGTCATTCTCCTGCACATCCGCTAAATTCGGCACATCAAATAGTCGCATCAACTCACCCGCCGCACGGTTACGCTTCCACAGCGGACTTGCTTCTGCGAGAACCTGAACTGACAAATTGCTACAAATGCCATCAATTCCCAACTCGTAGCGGCTCTTAGAACCTTCACTGGCACCTGCTTGTTGCTCAATTAAATCCCGATATAATTCATTGAGTTCTTCGCGGTTATAAAGCTTAATCCCATTCACAATCAAAGCGTCGGCACTATCCGCTTGTCGATCCGCTTTTTGCTGGAAATTATCGCGAGTTTGCTTCAACTTTTGATTTAATCGTACCAAACGGCGGTTTAATTCATCCAGATGTTCTAGCATTCTGGTAATGACTTCTAAACCTAGATATCTCGCTTGAGTTTGAATTGTCGCCACCAAGCTACCTTCTAAACCCGTTAGCGCTAACTCGCAGGATTTTTCCATATCTGCGTGCTTGGTAAGGGCAAACTTATTCTTAAACTCAGTAATATCTTGCAGCGCCTTTTCGTAATCTCTCTGTCGTTCCGTTTCCTTAGGTTGCCAAATTTTTTCTGATTCCCGACGAAACTTTTCGGCGGCATTTTCAAAAACTTGACGCACCGCCGTCACGAAAGCATCGGCAAATTTTGGCCCTCTCGTGCGATCCTCAATAATCCGATAAAACTCTTCGTCTAAGGCTTTTCGTCCTTGTTGCACGATGCGGTTGCGGTTATCGTACATCTTTTGCAAGAAGTCACCGTGCAATCGCTCATCCGGGCTTAATTTCCGCAAATGATTAGCTTTATATTCTTCAACTTTCGGCTGGAGATAATCTAAAAATTGAAGAATTTTACCCTTTTCTGAACCAACAATATTTACGCCTTGCTGGGTACATTGCAACTTATTATCCGTAGCAATTTCATTGCGGATAGAGTTTACCCAAGCGGAGATTTCGGTGATATATGACCTGTCACCAGCCGCCGCTAAATCTGCAATCAGTTCCCCTTCTGTAAGGCGCATCCGTTTCAGGTCACTTTGCACCATCTCTAATACATTCGGTGGCAACTGTACCGATTCATTCAGCCACCAGCGAATAAAATCAGCAGCAAGTCGATCTGATAAAGAAGTACGAATTTGAGCTATCGGAATTTCCACCGTAGACAACCCAAAACTCATAAAATTCTTAGGATATCCGCGTCCACCAGGATCTGCTTGCGCCCAAGCTCCTTTAATATTATCTCGAATCGAACGTTTATACGGCGCAAAATCAGAGGTTAAATCAAGAAAGATATTTTGGCAAATCATCTCTCGAATTTGGTCGAGAGTAAATTCACTTTCCCCGTTTTTTGTTCCAACCAGATAAGTAAAATCAAAAGGCGCAGATTTACTGCGAATTTCATCCACTAAACCACTGCTAAATTGGGCAATATATTCTGTTCTATAATCAGAAAAATAGCTCAATTCCATCAAAGCAGCGTAACCGTTAGCGAGAACGCGATCGCCTACATTAATACTGGCGAAAGCTGTAGGCATCGGCACAATTGCCGTTATCATTGGACTCGCTTGTCCCCGCAACCAATGGCGAACGCAATAGCCGATATCAATCAGCATTCCGCTACCCGTACCACCGGATAGAGAACCTGTCACAAAGACATTTAAACTCGTCGTATCTACCTTTATGCCATAGCGATCGCGCATAAAGGTTTCGTGTCCTTTGACGGCATCAGCAGCTTCATTAAACCGTCTTTGAAGTTTGTGATAATTACAATAAAAAGCAAATCGCCCATAACTGCGAATTTGTCCAGCACCAACTTCAATTGCCCCAATATTCCGCTCTAATTCGGTAGGAAACCAACTCTCTATCCAGGGATAGTTTCCCATATCCGACATAATTTTTTTGACTTCACTACCAGCAACACTTGCCCAATATTTTTCGTTGTCTTTGAAGGGAGAACCAGCGGCGGCAGGATTATTGACTTTGTACTCTCTATCGGTATCAATAATTAAAAAGCTGATTAGGGGGAAATTTTGCAGACTGCCATAAGTTTCCTCTACTAAACGGCGTACTCGTGACAATACTTCATGCCCGGTGCCGCCGATACCCACTAATACAGTGGGAACCATGCTTTTCTCTTCTACTGCCATAATATTTTCTCCTAGTAGCTATATTTTAGAATTTTTAACGCAAAGGAGCGCAGAGGTACGCAAAGAGAAGATTTTATTTGCGTACCTCTGGCTTTTAAAAATCTCACTTAACATTTAACAACGATATCCAATAAATTAAATAGCTGCCAAACAATTAAAGGTGTCAAAACACTCCAAAATAGAGCATTACTTAAGGATATTTGACCAGAAAGTGACCGATTAAGACCAATTAAACCTTGAAATAACCACCGATCCAGGGGTAAAATTAGCGTCCACATCAGGGCAATCCAAGTTGCGCCTAAACCAAGGATAAGCCATTTGAGATTACTGTTGAAACGGGTAAAAAATGTGTCGGTGAAGAGCATTTCTAGATGATTCTGTTCGCCAGACAGATAAATACCGCCAGTAGCTAAAGCTGCGGCTTGCAATTCTGGAGAGCCTTCCCCTATCACAACTGTATTAATTCTAACTTTACGATTCCTGGCATCGGTGATGATGGCTGGTGACACGTTAGCACCGCCATCGGTAACTAACAGTAATTCTCGACAGCGCTTTTGCCCAATAGTGCCGAGTGCTTCCGTACCTTTTTGAATTGCTAAGTTAATATCTGTCGTATTGTTCGCGACCAGTTGAGGGAGATCGGGATTTGCCAAAGCTTGAGTTAATTCGGCGTCCACTTGTTGACTGTCTGTTTTAAAATCACCCGTAAGCGATCGCACAACTCCCCCAAATCCCAAAACCTGTATCTGGTTTTTGTTTCTCAACTGCTGGGCGTTTTGTTGCAAATACGACCGCACCGCTGCGACTTCTTGGTACATTACTGTACCTGGGGCGTTAAATTCTGTACTGTAAGTGCTGCTGCTGAGGTCGATAGCGATCGCAACTGCTACTGGCGGTCTCCCTAATCCTAACAGCCAGATGAGTGCCGTCACGACGATACACGCTCCCAGCAACATCAACGGAATCTGGAATAACGGATACAACCACAAACCGCGACGAGAACGACTCACTTAAAACCCTGTTGTAAATTGATCATGACTCATGAGTCATCAACAACAACGACTCATGACAAGCAAAAACAAACTATAAACTACAGTCCTTCAACTACCGACTCCGGACTGCAATCAACCTAAAAACTCCTTCTTCTTCCCTCTCTTCCCTCTCTTCCCTCTCTTCCCTCTCTCTCCTCCCTTTCCTTCGTGTCCTTCGCGCCTAAAGCGCTTACGCGCATGGCTTCGCTAACGCGGTTCATTCTCTTTCTTCTAAATCGGGTTAAATTCATACTTAGATCCCGGCGGGCCATTAGAACCAGGCGCAGCTTGCACAAGCGGAACTTCATTGAGAACATTAAAATCCGTAGCAGTACCGCTAATTGGCACTCCCTGATTCAGCAGTTGAGAGACGCCCGAACGAGAAGGATTTTGGCTAAAAGCAGACGTTAGGGCTTTCGTCGCATCATAAGCGGTAGCGGTGCGCCAGCTAACACGTCCTTTCCAAATCGTGGCAGCTTGGTTGGCGAAAGGATCGTTCGGTTGAGAACTCCAGGGAACTGCCAGCACAATACCTTTAATCGCATCGCCGCCAGAGGTGAGAATTGTTGGGTTATACAGTTCATCTCCACCAATTAACTGTAACCCTTGCGTCCCCGTGGGATTGGCTTTGGCAATCGCGATCGCTTGATCGACTTTATTCTTGCTGAGTGCCAAGAAACCAATTTTCGCCCCCGCCCCAGTTGCATTCTGAATTTCAGTAGCAGCATTGAAATTGGCACCCGTAACATCTACTTCTTTCACGACTTTGCCGTTCACTTTAGATAAGGCGGTGGTGAACTGCTGCTTCAATTGCTGAGAGTAAGGACTATCGGCGTTGTAAAAAACCACCACAGACGGCGCGGAGGACTTTGCCGCGGTATATTTTGCTAAGGTGGTGCCGACGGTTTGCAGATAAGTACCCAGCAACTCATTGGCTTTTTTGGCGAGGGGGATGGTTTGCAAGGTAGACTGACCGCCAGAACCGGGAGTAATACTGGTACTGATGGGAGAAAGGACGGTTAACCCAGCTTGTTCGTACATCGCGATCGCTTGCTGGGAACCATTATCTACCCCGTGTCCCAAAACGCCTAAAATATTCGGTGACTTGGTGAGGTCTTGCGCCAAGGACACTGCTTTTACCGGGTCAACATCGTTGACAATTACCACTTCTAATAAGCGTCCGGGTGTCGCCGGAGACTGGTTAAACTCGTCTTGTGCTTGTCCCACACCCCGGAGAACTTCCTTCGCCGTGTCCGGACTGGGGGTGATGGGAACCACGACTGCCATTGTCAGGGGATTTCCGGCTTTTTTGGCTTTGGCGTTATTCAGGTAAATTTTGCTTTCGGGATCGTTCGGGTTAACGCTAACCGCTTGTTGATATTGCGCGATCGCATCCTCCCAATTTTTCTGGGCAAACGCGACTGCTGCGGCTGTTTTTTGGGAACTTGTTGCATCCTTTAACAGGATTTTCTCGCCTTGACTGATCAACTCGGCATTGTCAGCGGTATCGCTTGCGATCGCTTGCGGATCGGCAGTTTCCGTGGGTGCATTGTCGCTAGCGGTGGGAGATTGAGTCTCAGGAGACGCCACGATTGCCGGTTGTTTATTCCCCTGTGTCAGTTTATACAAGCCAAATCCCCCCGCCAGTGCCGCCAGAATCCCCAGCAGAATCAGGATTGGCAGCAAAAATGAAGGCTTAGAACCGGGCGGTTTAGAAATGACCGTTTTCTGGCTTTTCTGAGGACTCATTGCCTCTCTAGGCAAGCCACAAACAATACAATCTGGCCCGTGATTTTCCTGGGATGGATGGGCTTCATTGCTTGGGTACTGTTGATTGTTGTTTTTCGGTACACCATCACAGATCCATTTGCCTTGCGTATTCAATTCTGCCAATCTCCCTGGTAGCCATACTTACTATTTATTCTAATAATTCCAATCTTCTGCCGGATAGAGCAACTGTGTCATCCCCATTGGCATAAGGATTCATTCAGATTAAAAAAATTGATTATTATAGCTTAATCATTTAATTCTTGTTAGCGCGGCAACGTTCGCTGCTCCAGACGCTTTAAGATAGTGAAGGTGCATTATCCTTCACTAAGCTTGTGAAGCGTGAGCGCAGAAGTGTAGAGATAAGGTTAATTATTTTTAGCGCTTTTTTGGCAGTAAGATGACACCTAAAGGAAGAACCTCTGAGCTTAAGCCTAAATCTAAATTTAGGGATAAATTCAAGAGCAATATTTTTTTCCGGAATTTATTCAAGCCACCTCTGTGAGATTATCAAAAAGTCAAATAAATAACTCAAAAAATACCGATGACTTCTGAAAGCAATATTCCATCTCTTGCCAGCCTAGAATATATCCCTTACCTCGACGAAACCGGACATTTACCAGAGAAATTTCAGGGAAAAATTGGCGTATACGCAATATTCGATCGAGAGAAAGTGTTGCAACTGATCAACTATTCCCGCGATATCAATCTCAGTCTCAAGCAACATTTGGTACGTCAACACGAACGCTGCTATTGGCTAAAAGCACACACGAGCGATCGCCCGAACCGTACCCTGCTAGAAAGCATTCGGAATGCCTGGATTGAAGAAAATGGTGCCGTCCCTCCCGGTAATGGTTCCGAACAAGCTGCATGGAACGATCCGATTGATGCAAAACGAGCCATGACCGCTGAGGAACAAACTAAATTGACAAGTCCAGCGATGGATGAAGTCGGGCAAGGGAAGCTGTTAAAAAATGTAGCAAGGCGCGTTGAAGAAGAAATTTTTCAGCAGCTCAAAACCCGTGGAGTTCAAGAAGAACTGCGCTTTAATCCAAAATTAAAAGAAAGTGGCTTACTAGACCTGAAGTAAGGACGCGATAATCGCAAGTCTTCTACAATCCTTGCACCAAGCAACCCCGACCGCCCTAACATCCCATGAATCCACACCTGTTGAACAATCGCTATCGCATTATCCAGACGCTGGGAAGTGGTGGATTTGGTAACACCTTTCTGGCAGAAGATACTCATATGCCGTCACGGCGTCGCTGCGTAATTAAACAGCTCAAGCCAATGGCAAACAATCCCCAGATGTTCCAGATGGCGCAAGATCGATTCCAACGGGAAGCGGCTATTTTAGAGGCGATGGGTGAAGGTAGCGATCAAATTCCCAAGTTGTACGCCTACTTTTCGGAAGCTGGGCAGTTTCACCTGGTGCAGGAATTGATTGAAGGGCAAACCCTGACCAAAAAGGTGCAAACTCAGGGGTTAGTGCCTGAAAGTCAAGTTAAGGAGATACTTGTCAGTCTGCTGCCCGTCTTGGATTATATCCACAGCAAGGGCATCATTCACCGGGATATCAAACCGGACAATATTATTATCCGGCAACGGGATGGGAAGCCGGTATTGATTGATTTTGGTGCCGTTAAGGAAAGTATGGGTGCGGCGGTGCATCCAGGGAATGCTCCCGCCTCGATTGTAATTGGCACGCCGGGATTTATGCCGCCGGAACAGGGAGTCGGGCAACCCGTCTTCGCCAGCGACATATATAGTTTGGCGCTGACGGCGATTTATCTACTCACGGGGAAACTACCGCAAGATTTACCAACCGATCCGCGAACGGGGGAGATTTTGTGGCATCAGTCCGCAGCGAATGTTAGTCCGGGTTTTGTTGCTGTCTTGGATAAGGCGATTCAGTCGCATCCGCGCGATCGCTATTCCACTGCTAGAGAAATGCTCGATGCTTTACAATCGGGTGCAACTCCAACGGTGGCTTCTGCTGGGGGTGCTGGATCGAATATGGCAACCGTTGCGGTGTCTCCGGGTGGTGGCAGGAACGTTTCGCCTGCACCCGTCAATTCTCCGTATACCCCTCAAAACCCTGCGCCTGTAGTTGGTCAAGGACGGCGATGGAATCCTCTGCTAATCGGCATTGTGGGTGCAATTGTTTTGGTGAGCGCTATTGTCGGTCTTACCCAACTTTTCAAGAATTTTAGGCAACCGTCTCCCGTCACGTCATCTTTCCCATCAACATCACAACCAACCACCAGAGAAACAGAACGAACCCCTGAAAGAAATCGTCCCCTAGAGACATCGCCTGAACCATCACCGGAAAATTCACCGACCAGACAGGACGAAGCGACGCCGCCAGTTATTGCTGAATCTCCTAGTCCAAGATCGGAACGTTCACCCGAACCTGAACCAGCACGCACTACAGAACCCGCGCCCGTTCAATCTGCGACACCAGAACCAGCGCGATCACCTGAACCAGCGCGAACTCCCGAACCTGCACCCATACCCCAAAACAATAACCCGAATCCAAATCGTCCAGTTTCGAGCGTTCCCACATTTCCCGTCGGTACATCAAGAAGCACTATCCAAGCATCCCTCGGCAACCCAGACAGAGATGTAAGTGGCGCTTGGAGAACCCGCGCTGTCATCTATAACGTAGTGCCAAATCAGATCGATCTTGGCTACTTATTCGATCGAAATTCCGGTCGTCTTCGCCAAACTGAAGCCTCCTTTTACCCAACAGTAGATCCTCAAGTCATGGAGACTACTTTGGATGGATTATTAAAAGGTGGAGCCGATAATTACATTAAAGATGGACTCCAAAAAGTGCAACAGCGTCGCTTGAGTTCTTACCGTTTTACTCAAGGCTCTTTAAAAGGCATGATTGTCCGGCAAGATTGTGATGTTATTTACATCAGTATTTGGGAAGCAGATATGCACGATTACAATGTGTCTGCTGCTAGGAAATGTTAGTATTTTTATCGTCCGCTTTGGGACAATGCTAATAGTTGTAGTTTACAAACATTTGTTAGGTTTTGTCCCTCAGCCTCACCTACATGGGCTTCTAAATCGTGCTTTTCAGTCTACTATAGCAACCGCCAAGATAGTTAGGACGTAGAGTAGAGATCACCTGTTGTCCTGAAGTTATTCAAGCTGCTCATGGCAAACCCCTATAGTTATGACCTGCGTCAGAAGGTGAT
>NZ_JAMPKG010000035.1:0-60265 GCF_039962015.1 Trichocoleus sp. AS-A1
GTTATTCCAAATCCCAAGAAATGCTGAGACATTCAATCCGCTTGTTACTTCACTACTTGAGATTTGGAGATGTCCCGATTCCTGCTTGATTCCTCCCACTATTCAGCAACGCCCATTAATCATGAAGTAGATGTATTTAGCGAAAGTAGTGGAATTCCTCAGTTAACTGGTATAGGTCTTGCAAAATACAAAGTCGCACTTCCTCCACTTCCTGAACAAAAAGCGATCGCGCAAGCCCTCAGTGATATCGATGCCGCGATCACAGAACTCGATCGCCTCATCACCAAAAAGTGCAACATTAAGCAAGGCACAATGCAGCAACTCCTTACAGGCAAAAAACGCCTGCCCGGTTTTAGCAGCGAGTGGGAGATAAAAAGATTGGGGGAAATATTAAAAGTCGGACACGGAAAAAGTCAGCATGATATAGCCGATGAGAATGGTCAATTTCCAATCTTAGCTACGGGTGGCGAAATTGGCAGAGCAAAGACTTACTTATATGATAAGCCGTCAGTGCTAATTGGACGAAAAGGAACGATTGACGTTCCTCAATATATGGATAGCCCATTTTGGACGATAGATACTTTGTTTTATACAGAGATATTCAATAACGCATTTCCAAAATTTGTTTTCTATCGGTTTAATTTAATTAATTGGTATTCCTATAATGAAGCATCAGGAGTTCCCAGCCTTAACGCTAAAACAATTGAGAATATCGAAGTTTACTTGCCCTCTGTTGACGAACAAAAAGCGATCGCCCAAGTCCTCACCGACATGGATGCCCAAATCAAAGCCTTAGAGCAAAAACGCGATAAACACAAAGCCATTAAACAGGGCATGATGCAGGAACTTCTCACCGGGAGGACTCGACTGGTATGAGTCAGGTCGGACAACGGGAACGCTTAACCCAAAACCGTGTTGTGCAACTGTTTCAGCAGCAGTTAGGCTATGGCTATCTGGGCAACTGGCAAGACCGCCCCAATAATAGCCATATCGAAACCGACCTCCTCACCAACTTTTTGCGCCACAAACAAAGCTACAGTGACAGCCTGATTAACAAAGCTTTGTACGAACTCAAAAAAGTCGCAGACGACCAGAGCAAAAGCCTCTACGACATCAACAAAGCCGTCTACAGCCTGCTGCGCTATGGGGTCAAAGTCCGAGAAGAAGTAGGCGAAAACACCCAGACCGTTTGGCTAATTAATTGGGAAACCCCCTTAGAAAACGACTTTGCGATCGCCGAAGAGGTCACAGTTAAAGGCGAAAATACCAAACGCCCGGATGTGGTGCTGTATGTCAACGGCATCGCCTTGGGTGTATTAGAACTCAAACGCAGCACCGTTTCCGTTTCCGAAGGCATCCGCCAAAACCTCGATAACCAAACCTCAAGATTTATCAGATCCTTCTTTGCCACCATGCAGTTCGTCATGGCAGGCAATGACACCGAAGGACTCCGCTATGGCACGATTGAAACCCCGGAAAAGAATTATCTGGCTTGGAAAGAAGACAGTTCCGTTGAGAACCGTTTAGACCGACACCTGCTGCAACTCTGTCAAAGAGAGCGATTCCTCGAACTGATCCACGACTTCATTGTCTTCGATCGCGGCATCAAAAAAGTCTGCCGCCATAACCAGTATTTCGGCGTAAAAGCAGCTCAAACCTCTCTGCAACAACGCAGAGGCGGCATCATCTGGCACACCCAAGGCAGCGGTAAGAGCCTGACAATGGTGTGGCTGACCAAATGGATGCGGGAAAATCTCACCGATGCCCGCGTCCTAATCGTGACCGACCGGGACGAACTGGACAAACAGATTGAGAACGTTTTCAAAGGCGTGAATGAAGACATCTACCGCACCAAAAACGGCAACGACCCGATCGACAAGCTCGATCGCACCACCCCCTGGCTACTCTGCTCCCTCATCCACAAATTTGGCAAGAAAGACAAAGATGAGGTTAGCGACGCGGATTACAACAGCTACATCGAAGACCTCAAGCGTAGCCTCCCAAAAGACTTCACTGCCAAAGGCAACCTCTATGTGTTTGTGGATGAGTGCCACCGTACCCAATCGGGCAAACTGCACGATGCCATGAAAGAAATTCTGCCCAATACCCTGTTCGTCGGCTTCACGGGTACCCCTCTACTCAGGAAGGACAAGCACAATAGTATTGAGGTATTTGGTGATTACATCCATACCTACAAATTCAACGAGGCTGTAGCTGATAAAGTCGTCCTCGATCTGCGCTACGAAGCCCGCAACGTCGATCAATTCATCACCTCCCAGTCCAAAATCGACCAGTGGTTTGAAGCTAAGACCAAAGGCTTGACCGAACAAGCCAAAACCCAATTGAAACAACGCTGGGGTACCCTACAAAAGGTCTTGAGTTCAGCATCCAGGCTAGGGAAGATTGTCGGCGATATCCTACTAGACTTTGAAACCAAAGACCGTCTACAAAGCGGTCGGGGCAATGCCCTGCTGGTGGCAGGCAGCATCTACGAAGCCTGTAAGTATTACGAGTTGTTCCAGAATCAAGGCTTCAAACGATGTGCGATCGTCACCTCTTACGATGGCTCCCTCCAAAGCATCAAAGGCGAAAGCACTGGCACAGACGAATACACCGAAAAGCTGCGGCAGTATGAGATTTACCAAAAAATGCTGAATGGTAAAACCCCCGAAGCCTTTGAGGAAGAAGTCAAAAAGAAATTTGTTGATGAACCCGCCCAGATGAAGCTGCTGATTGTGGTGGATAAGCTGCTGACTGGTTTCGATGCCCCCCCCACTACCTATCTCTACATAGATAAAACCATGCGAGATCATGGTTTGTTTCAGGCGATTTGTCGTGTTAATCGACTGGATGGCGACGATAAAGAATATGGCTACATCATCGATTACAAGGATCTGTTCAAGAGCCTAGAAAAATCCGTTCACCACTATACGGTCGAAGCCTTTGATGGCTACGATCCAGGCGATGTCAATGGGTTACTTAGCGATCGCCTGGAAAAAGGAGTAGAGCGTCTAGAAACTGCCAGGGAGAGTATTAAAGCCCTGTGCGAACCTGTAGAACCGCCGAAAGATAGCCTTGCCTACATCCGCTATTTCTGTGGCCCCAATACGGAAGACCCAGACCTAGTAAAAGAACACGAACAAAAGCGAGTTACCCTCTACAAACTTACCGCTTCTCTGATTCGAGCTTACGCTAACCTTGCAAACGATATGCCAGAAGCTGGCTATTCTTCCACCAGAATTGAAACCATCAAGCAGGAGGTCAAATATTACGAACAAATTCGCGCCGAAGTAAAACTTGCCAGCGGCGATGCCATTGACTTGAAAGCTTACGAACCGGCTATGCGCCACCTGCTCGATACTTACATCGGCGCAGAAGAGAGCGAAGTGCTTTCCACTTTTGATGACATGACACTGATTCAGTTGATTGTGGAACGCGGTAAGGATGCAGTGGACACCCTACCCAAGAGCATTAGACAAAACAAAGAAGCTGTTGCCGAAACCATTGAGAACAACTTACGCAAAGTTATCATTGACCAATGCCCCACCAACCCTAAATATTTCGGCAAAATGTCCGCACTTCTGGATGAACTGATTCAAGAGCGAAAAACAGCCGCTCAGGAATATGAGGACTACCTGAACAAAATTGTGACTTTGAGCCGACAAGTTACCCAGCCTGCAACCTCAACCCAGTACCCCCCATCCCTGGATTCCTCTGCCAAACGAGCGTTGTACGATAACCTAGGCCAAAATGAGGCCCTGGCACTGGCGATCGACAATGAAATTCGCCAAACCAAAAAAGATGCTTGGCGCGGCAATAAAATTAAGGAGCGTGAAGTAAAAAAGGCAATAAAAAAACACCTTGACTCATCTGAAAAAGTAGATATCATTTTTGACATCGTGAAGAATCAAAGCGACTATTAGGATGCATCAGATAAGGGTCAGCGATTTAGTCATTGACGTTGATAGGAAAGATATTAAAAACATCCATCTAGGGGTGTATCCACCCGATGGACGAGTGCGTATTGCCGCCCCTCTGAGAGTGGATGATGAGGCAGTGCGGCTATTTGCTATCTCAAAAATCTCTTGGATTAAAAAGCACCAAGCCAATTTTGAGGCGCAAGAACGCCAATTAAAAAGAGAATATGTATCTGGTGAAAGCCACTATTTCCAAGGAAACCGCTATTTACTGAATGTTATTTACCACAAAGGTAGCCCTAAAGTAAAAGTCAGAAACAATACCTATATCGACCTCTACGTCAGGGAAGGAAGCGACGAAGCCCAACGCCAAAAAGTCATGATGAATTGGTATCGGCAACAATTAAAACAAGACATTCCACTATTAATCGAAAAGTGGGCAGCAGTTCTCGGCGTTCGGGTAAACGATTGGGGAATTAAGCTGATGAAAACGAAATGGGGCACCTGCAACATTGAAGCGAAACGCATCTGGCTGAACCTTGAACTAGCTAAGAAAGATCCTCACTGTTTGGAATACGTCGTCGTTCATGAAATGACGCATCTTTTAGAACGGCATCACAACGAGCGATTCACAACCTTAATGAACGGATTCCTTCCTAATTGGCGTTTCTATAAAGATGAGTTGAACCGCGCTCCACTTGAAAGCTATTGAAATTAAGCTGGCACCACCGACTTCTTTTTATCTTCCCAGCAACCGCCAATGAATTATTTCCAGATCAAGCAACGATAAGGCTGATTGAATGCAACAATGCTGCGATCGCGCTCAACTCTTCAACCTAACCGCCAATTGCTGATGAATCTCGTCCAAGCATACCGGAATCACAGGTTGACCATTATCTAGAGATGCGATCGCGTCTTCCCTTTCAAATGCCTCTAACCGGAAATCCTTTTCCGTTCTATCCCAGACCAACATAAATCGCTTCTGCACTACTAGATCGGAAAAATCCGGTACTTTTTGCTTCAAAGCCTGCAACGCCCTAGCCGCCACCTCAAAACTCAATCCCACTGATAGCCAATATTCCATTACTGCCAACTCTGTTAACTCAGAACAAGAGTAATACAGAGTAACTTCTTCTCAACTCTGCTCAAAGCCTAACGACATCTAATGGTAAAGCACAGAGCGATCGCTGACCCCGCTAATATATGGATGGCACTGCTCAACGCCTAACGACATCTAATGGTAAAACACGTCTTTGGGCTTGATTATTTCCAAAAAACAGTAATATGCTCAACGCCTAACGACATCTAATGGTAAAGCACCTTTAGTAGGTGCAGTGCCGCAGCCTGCAATCTTCGCTGCTCAACACCTAACGGCATCTAATGGTAAAGCACACGCATCATAAACATTGCAAGCGACATAACATGCAATCTGCTCAACGCCTAACGGCATCTAATGGTAAAGCACGGCTAGCGGATTCCCTTTGACCGAGAATGGGGGATTCTGCTCAACGCCTAACGGCATCTAATGGTAAAGCACTGTCTACTTAGCGCACCGTCAAAGTGAGGGAGCGCTGCTCAACGCCTAACGGCATCTAATGGTAAAGCACGTCAGCAATATCGATGCTAATTTTGCCGACTTCTAGCTGCTCAAAGCCTAACGGCATCTAATGGTAAAGCACGGCGATCGCCCCATTTGTTGATTTGCCTATGCTCTACATCAATTTTACAAGCACCTTCCACTTAGGCTTGGTCAAGTTGCAAAAATTAACAGCTACTGATGGGAAAAGCAAAGTTTTTAAAGCTCTCAACTCTTGTATTTAGAGTATTCCAGGAAATCGCAAGCATCTTGGAAGCATACAAAATACCTAAAACGCTTGTAAAATAAGAAGACAAGGCTATTTCTCATGGCATTTAAATTTCCCAAGCAAAGGTGCTTGCCAAAGAAAATAATATGCTCTAATCACTTTGAACTGAAGTCCACGCTAATTCAGGTGGTTGAAATACTTGACTTTCTTGCATCCCGTAACGCAACCATCGTGTTCCCCTGGAACCCACATGGTCTACCCAATAAGGTAAAGTTAGCGAGCTATATTCATCTCGAATTAACCATCGCATCGATTCTGCATAGTAATTTTCAGGTAAAAGGGTAACATCATTTACTAAATCCCGACTTTCACCTAAACACAATCCACCAAATCTATTAATAGAAGCTGGATTGGTAAATGCTTCTTCTAAACGCTGTACTAAATTCGGTTTAGCTTTATCTACGCCAGCATCTACCCAAGCTATAAATTCTATATTAGTTAGTAACTCCTGGTAATCAGGTTTAGTATTTTTAGGGTCATGGATATTCTTCGTTTTAAATCGGTGAAAGGTGCGGATAACAGTTGACTTTTCTGGTTCAGATAGAAGTGCGATCGCCAGCTTCACCCCGCAGTGTTTGTATCTATTCATTTCCCCTACAAGAGAAAGTAACATTCCATACACTGTTGATGGAGGTGGCATAGGATAGGTTTCGGCATACTCTCTAACACGAGACTGGCGAAAGCAAGCTATGGGAACTTCTACTTTTAAGGCGATCGTCGTCACTTTATGAACTCCTTGGCGACAACTGCAAATCTTGGGTAATCACCTGTTTTAGAGCTTCAGCAGTTGCCTTCACTCCAGGAAACACATTTGCCCCTAAATCTTCTAAAGTGCGGGAAATTGCTCCTCCTATCCATAATTCTTTGGGATCTATATCTCCAACTTCTACCCGCCTCACTAAATCCGGTACAGACACATTTCTAAGTTCATCTTCTTCAAAACAGTAGAGCAACCGTGGTGAGAAATCATGGGTCCACCGTAATATGATGCTATCAGGAGAAAAATCATACAAGAAACGAGCGTGATTTCCTGCCACTTCTCCAATAGAAATTAAGCCATCTAAAACAGCATTAATGCGAGATTTATCTTTGAGGCTATTGGGTGTTAATGCAAAGCCATATTGATACCGAGTAGCATGAACTTCTGTAGCATAAAGAGAAGTTCGTCCTTTCTTTCCGCTCATAGCATTAAAGGTAAGATCACCAGCATAAGGGATAGTTGATACTGCACGAGTAACTTCTAGTACACCTCGTCTAGCAGTTATTCTTCCTTTAGGCTTTTCCTTGCGCTTACGTTGAGAGCTTTTTTTATTATCATCCTCAGATGATTGCTGGACTTGAGCTTCAGATTCGCTTGCGGCTTCGACTTTTGCCGCTTCCGCTTGCATAAATCCTAATACATCATCATCAATGAAGCGAATATCATCAAAACTAGGGTTTTGCCATATGTGAGTCGCTACAGGTTGAGCGTTCTCATCCCAACTTCTATTAACAGGATAGCCAGCATTTTGCCAAAAATACCGTAATGCCCAACGAATTGCCTCAGATGAAACGGTAGAGTGAACTTCACCTTTCCAAACTAATTTTTGTAAAGTAGTTGTGTTACCTTCATTTTCACCACGATTATTAGCTGCGGTTCCATAACTAGTCAAAATGTTACCAAATAGATGAAACATTTAACCATTCCCTAATAAATTAATACCTTGTGCTTAATAAAATCGAAAGTTTTTACATTTATTCAGCATTTAGCTCAGATGTTTTTAACAATTCTGTCTCTTTTGTCTTACTTCTTGGATAGCTAGCTATTGCAATAAAAGTTAAATCTCTAGCAACCTTCCAATTTCCCATACCTGTTGTCAGCGGTAATAATTCTGCCCAATGTTCTTCAAGAATAGATATTTGCCCTGCTGTTGCCCAAAACTCTGCAATAAATTTTCGGAAATTGCCAGCATTAGTACAACGTCTAAGTTGAGATAAAATGCGCGTATTTTCCCGTTCTATTTGAGCATATTCACCTTCCTTGGTGCGGCTATAAATTTTAGTGTATATTTTCTGCAATGCTTCATGACAAGCTTTAACAAATAACTTTTGAGCTTCAATATCCCATTCATATTGTTGAATCATCTGATAAATGCCTATATAATCGTGAACATTTTCTTGAAATAGTTTGTTATTTTTAATTTTTAAACTGAAGTTAGTCCACCAAGGAAAGCCCATTACCAGATTGTTGGCAATTATCCCTTTGACTAAACTACTCAAGATAAATAATTGATTTTTATAGAAAACCAATTGGTATTTGGAAAAACAAATACAACTGAGTTTATAAAGAGAACTAACTGAAGAATTTAATTCTATGAATACTATTTCTGTACGAGTTTTTTGCTGTTTTGACCAAGGTACTGTACTAAAAGAGATTGCTTGACATCTTTTAATGAAATTGGAGGTAGCTTGTTGTGTTGTTTCATAAGTAAGAAATTTTAATCCAGCATCTCCCAAGCTAGATACATGAAAATCTTTGTAATTTAAGTTATTTAAACTCCAGAAATACTGGGCACAAAGTTCTAAATCAATTACTTCAGGTACAACTAGAACATACTTTGTATCTTGCGGGTTTGTGTGCGCTCGTATTGCAAAATATTGACAAGCGACAGGAGCGAATAACAAAGCTAGAGCATGTTCTGTTTTCTCTTCAAACTTAGTTTCCTTTTGAAAAGCATAATGACGAACTACTGCCCCTGGATAAAGCCACCCCGTTATACCAACTAGCTCTTGTAATAATTGACCGTATTGGTCGCATAGATACTTAGCAAAGTGTTGATGAGCATACCAAGCAGCTTTCTTATAATCAACTCTAAGTTCAACGCCATCAATAGTCAGTTGCTTAAATTCTTGACCCGCAGACTTAAAAAATTTATTATGTTGTGTAAAGGTTTCTGTGATACCTTGATGGATAATTATTTTAGTTTGAATATCCATTTTTTCAGGATTTAACCCTGTTAGAGAAATTAATCCTTCATCGCTAATTTGAAAAGATTGCTTCAGCAACCAGTCTAAAACTGTAAAATCTTGTCCTTCCCAATCAAGACTAATACTGCAAGGAGTTAGCTGCCAAGTAAGTCTACCAATACGTTGAGCAGGTGTTGGGTAAATTTGTTTCAGTTTTTTGAGAGTCATCCAGAGTCCAGCCATCCCTGCACGATGCAATAAAGTGATACTAGGATCGCCGAGATTAAGCTGAATTTTGGGGTTAGCTGCTCTCTTCATCTGCTTTCGAGCATTTGCTATGCTATGGCCTTTCTTTAATTGGCACGAATATTCCACAACCCATTTTTTGCTTTCCGCCAACACCATGTATTTGCAGAGCTAGTGAATCTTCATCGCTTAAATTGGAGACTTTTAATCCAAAACCTACCACTGTAAAGCGCTTAATTTTGATAGTTCTACGAGCTGGTTTACCATTGGCTTTGGTGAGAATGCTAGCGATTGCTTGGATACCCAGTTGTTCTAGCTGACGCTGCGCTACAGCTAAAAACGTCTCAGGTTCTTCATATCCTCTTATTACCACAATGCGCGATCGCAATTGCTTTGCAGGTTGAAGTAAATAGATGTCGGGAATACCCAAACGAATTGTATGCTTGCCAATTCTCAAAGACTTACCTGCTAACGGATAAACCAAACGTACCTGATTTACTGGTATCCGAATACGAAGCCTAGAATTTTGGGTTAGATTAATTACACCATCCTTGGGAATACCTGCAATGGTATGAATTCCAAGAGTATCTAATTGATGCAGTTTAGGTTCAAAATGAGCGATCGCAGAGAATAACTCATAGCCGTGGTCGAAAGGTAATGTCTCACCAATAAGATTAAAAGTTAAATCCATATATGGTAACTGAGACATTAAAAGCTCTCTTGGCTTTGGAGGTGATTCTGAGTGAATCTGTGTAAGTAAGTTGCTATCAAGAATCATTTGTAGATGCCAGTATTAAGCAAATGCAACGAGATTTTGAATGAATATGATATTACTTACATTACCTTATTCACTAATCTGAGAATACTTAAATGCCAAACTATAAAGATAATTTTTAGTAAATTTTTATTAATTTTTATCAATATACTTTACATTTTTATAATACATTCATTACTGTAAGAATTCTTCTATAGAGTTTGCTAAAAACTTCATCATTAAGATATGAGCTACACGGTCAATCGCTGGTTCTAAGTCACATCCAAATAAGCAATGAGAAAAATATTTACCTTGATGATGAGTCAATTTTGTATTTACGGCTTCTAAGGATTCTTGACCATAAAACTCAAATATAAGCTGGGCAAAACCATACTCATCAAACTTAAACTTGCCACCAGGAAAGGATTGTAATAGTCCCTTATTAACTAAGTAATGCTGATACTGAGTGCGAAGCCAAGCTAAACCTTGAAAAGCAAAATTGCTATGAATTAGCCAATTAATATCATTTGCCAGCGTCAAGAGTGTTTCCAAAGTCTGATTCGTAAATTTTTTTATATTGGTGGTTACTAAACAATTATCTACGCTAGCAGCATGATAATGTACGCCTTTCGATTCCACTTCTACACAACTATCATGTAGAACGACGCTATGAGTAGGACAAACTAAAATTCCAGGTACTTGATGTATTCTATGCCAGTAAGGTTCACCATATTTTTGGATATCGTTTTCTAAACATTCGGGACAGAATTTTAAAAACCTTTTTGAATCACCGCTAGAATTAGTAGCAACTTTAGCAACATCTAGGATGGAGCCACTAAGTTTTTTACTCATTGAGTCTTTTAGTAACCAAGCTTCCTGGGTTTTTAAAAAAGTTGTATAAAACGGATATAACGTATGATTTTGCAGTAAGTTATCAACTGTTGGCGGGGAAAGTAAAGATAAGTTTTTCACCAAATAATTTAAATTATTAGTTAAAGTAATTCTGCATACTTGTTGAGAACTGTAACCAAATAGCTCTAAGTCAGTTTGCTTAAAATTTTTATTTCCACTCCGAATGTGGTATCTAGCTAAAGTGCTATATAACAGTTCGTCGGGATACAGAATTGGAAAGAAACTAAGCATCAAGAAACTAAGTATTTATAAAATTTTCAACTGGATTTTTGATTATACTTGCCAATTTCAAACCCTCGTATGCAGATTTTTTATCTTTATTTGCATTTTCAACAATTCGTCGAATATCATTTTCTTGATATTTTGGCTTTAACTTAGCTTTCTTTATATTTGTCTTAGCAAGGCTCTCATTTATTTGACCTCCTTGTAAAGCAAGAGCATATGCCTTTTTAAGTAAAGATGAAATGTCTGCATCTTCATCACTAGAAGCAATTACTTGTTCTACACATTCCTTTGCTTTAACAGGTTCTACTTCCAAGTTTAAAAGCTCAAGAATTACATAATTTAGCTTCGGCGATACTTTCGGCTGATTTTGCTGCTTTCGGGCTAATCTCCTAATATCTGTCAAATCTTTAGCATCAATTTCGGATAGACATTTATTTTGATATTCTGTAGTATCGAGAGGAGCAATATCTTTATACTTAGTCATCCACTCCTTGTCCCCTGACCTAATTGCATCTAGCATTGGTTTGACTAAATATAGTCCGTCTTTAGCAGCTTGACGAATTAGGTCAATAGTAATATTTTCTTTACCACCTATTGAAATCGCTCTCCATTGAACTATTTTGTAAAGTTTGACAGCAATATCAATAATTCCCTGGCTTTCGTCATAAAAAACTTCGTTTATTTCATCCGAGAAAGGAACAAGCGTTTTTGTCCATTGGTATTCCCACATTCCATCCATGAAGAAATACCATTCATCATCATTTATCATCCTGTCCCAAATTACGCTTCCTTCTCCTGTCCCTCTCCTAGCATTTCTAAAATTTCCTTGCAGAATAGGAAAAGCCTCATTCGTACCAACTCGAATTACTGGAATTCCTATAGTATTGTCCATTTTTACTAAAAAGTTTAACATATCTGAGCTTTTTCTTCTTGCTGTAGCAAGATTTTGCATCTCATCTATAACTAGAACTCCTAAATGATGAGTATGGGCAATTTGGGCAACTTGAGCAAGCATATAATCTTCAGAGTTGCGCGATGAGCCAAATTTTTTAAAGTAGTTAGTACCCAATAGTCTGTCAACAGCGAGAAAAATATCAGTACACAAGCCCTTCAAAGAACCTGCATGAGGGCAGTCAACCTTCAACCAAACTATTTGGTAAACACTATACTCAGGGTGAAGAATTACTTGAGGATAAAGATTAAGAATATTTTGGAAATTTGTAGACTTTCCCATCCCTGATGGGCCAATTAGTGTTAAGCCGGAAGCAGACGTAGGAAGATTAACATAGTTTTCTAAGTTTTTACCTCCTCCATCTTTTATTGCACTATAAATTTGCCTAGAGCGACTTGCATATTCAGGCTTCAGAATATTCCGAGCTAAATAGCCCGTCATAATTAGCGCACAAATGACCTTTTGTAATTCAACAGTTTTATTTTGAGGATCGAAATATCTAGATAGCCTTTCAATGCAATGAACTCTATAATGAGCTTCTAACTCCCTCTCTTGTTCATCAAAATCTGGCGTTATTGTTACTTTCTTTAGAAATTCTTCTGCCGAAAGGATAGGAGGTAGTGCCTGAATTAATGGATTAGCGTTGTATTCTGGAAGTTTTTGGTCTATATATCTAGCCACAACCGCTAATTCTCCATTAGAAATTTTAATTAATTCACCTTCATTCCTGTCCACGTTTACGCTCCTGCCGGTTTTTCTTGAGAAGCTCCAAATAGTCTGGTTGTAGTGATTTTGGTTGTTCTAAGTTCTCAGGTTTGCTATCTACAACCTTAGAGCTGCTTTGCTCTGTACTGGCTAGTTCAAATCCTTCGCTCTCTCGTCGTTTAGCCTTTTCAAAAGCTCTATTTTCTCTTATTCCAGAAACTTTTTTACTTTTACTTAAATTAGGCTCTTGAGCAGTATCAGTCATTTTTTCGGCTCTGTCTACTATGCTTTCGATATCAGCTATCAAATCCACCTTTTCTTGTATTTGTTTACCTTGGCTTTTCTGTCTTTGCCATTCTTCATAAGCAAGCAGATATTCAATATCATGAAAGTTTTTATTGGAATACCGCCCTTCTAAGTCAATAAGAGAACATTTTTCAAAATTTCTACCATCAATAGATGGAAGGTAAATGAAGTTTGGCTTTCTGATATCGTAAGACACAATCAGTGATTTATCTGATTTAGAAAGGAGATTACTTCTAGCTTTTTCAAACCATTGCTCCTTTTCAGCACTATTACAGGTATAGTACATCTCCTTGCCTCTCAGTTTGATGCCTTTAGCTGTAATAGTTGCTTTTTCGGTAGGCATCAAGTTCAATTTGACAATATCTTCAGAAAAAGTTCTAAGTCTACCAGAACGATTAGCAATACCCCACTTCCATAACTCTCTGGGTATAGGAGGTACATCATCAGCAATCATCGCTTCATCCCTTTCATATACCTTAAGAGGTTTATTGTTGTGGTGAACAATTAGACGAACAATAATTTCAGTGAATTGATCTATATCAAGTTTGCCATCAAGCCTATAATCCCTTGCGCCTCTTTGCCTAAAATCTGTATCCACATAACCAGGTAAAAAAGGTTTTACGTATTCATGGATTATACGAAAGTGTCTTTCTACTAACCCTTTCCAATCTGCTCTATAGGAAGCTGCATTTTCAATACGAACGTAGAGATTAGGGATTAATGTTTCAATAGTCATACCTGCTAATTCTCCCCTATCTCCTAAAATTGCATCTGGTATTTGATGGCAAGGCCATTCATCTTCAGTAATATTAATGTTGTAGTCCTGGCAAAACAGAGTTTTATTTGTGGCTACATTGGCTAGTGCCATCATTGCTCCTGTCCAAGATGGGCCTTCTAAACCAACATAAATACCTGTAATCATGCGGCTAAAAACATCAATGATTACATAAACAACTGGCCTTCCAATTATCCAATTACGGTTATATTTTGACACTAAATATACATCAGCAACCGTGGCATCAATTTGATATCGAGAACCTGGGCCAATAGTTTCCATCTTAGAGGTTCCCAAAATCGCTCTATTCTCTAATGCTACTCGCTTGGCTCCTTTGCGAGATGTCAAAGTTTTAGTGACATCATCCTGCTCAAGTTGATACCAGTATTTGAATTGGGTAATTGTAGGTATTTTCTCAGTCGGAGTTAAGATAGATTTTGGGACACCGTTTTCGTCATATCTAATTCCTTCTTTGTAAAATTTCTTAACCATTAACTCATAAGCAGTTGTTAAATAGTTCGCTTTTGGATTATTGTAAAATTCACTTATAGCTATTCTAAAAATCTTTCTATCTTCTTCTGTAACATTGACACCTTCACCAATTGCTGGTTCATGTGCATATTTTCTCGGTCTTCCTCTCTTCTTGCCTGATTGTCCTCGAATCTTGCCCTTACCTGATGAATTGATAAAATCAGGTATAAGAGCGTTGACATTTTTTCCCCTTTGCCAAAATCTTCTCAAATAACTATATACAGTTTTTTCTACTAATTTATCTTTATCTCTTCCTAGGTTATAATTTTCAACAATTTTTTTGACCAGTGAGCCTCTAATATTTCTATAATATATGGATGGCTCCTGCGTAACTAAATGTTGAAATTATTTCCCAAGCTTTATCTCTATATTCCTTTTCTCTATCTGTTAAATTTTCATCTCGAACAATTCTGAGCCAAGGATCTTGTTGATGCTTTAAAGCAATACCTTCAGATATAGCTTCTAAAATTTCAGAAATTTTTTTAGGTTCAGGTAGCCCTTTTTTAGCATTAATATCTATAACAAATGCAATAACATAACCTTCGTCTATCCATATAATCCTTTCAATCAAATGATTGTTATCATCTGCTTTCCACTCTATTAAATCGTTTATAAATAAATTTTTAAGCATATTTTTACCTACTAAATGTGTCTAAAATATTATTTTTTTTATAACTTGAGTAGATGGACAGGCAGATAGTTTGATTTCTAGTAAATCCACAATAATTTCTTTCTTGGCGATTAAATGCTTAAACACATAGAGTGACGTTCCTAGATTTATATTCATTTCTTTATCTAAAGCAGTAGTTATTCTATTGATGGTTGTATCCTCTTCTTGAAGCTTGGATTTTAGAATTGTTGACAACTCACGCAGTTGTGCAACATCCATTTCAGAATTTGCTTCTAACCTATAAGCGGAATGAACCCACTCAACATTTTCTGCTAAACGCCTTAAAATTTCTTTTTCTGTAATAATTCCCCAGTCAATACCTTTTGCTAAGTAATATTGTCTTTCTATCTCCAATTTCTCATTAACTCGCTTCTTCTCCAGTTCTGTTGACTGCTTGACCGTCCGGGCAATCTGCACCTGCTTCCCATTGTGGTTTACAGTGAGCATGAAGTCGCTTGTTAAAACGTAAGGAGTTCCACTTTGTGTGTCTATGGGGTACTTTACACCCATGTCTGTAGCGATACTCATTGCCAGATCGAGATCGCTTAGAGGAAATTGCTCTCTTATATCTGTAACTGTATCTGACCACTCAAACAAATAAAATAGCCGTTTTTCATGGTCTGAGAAGAAATGATGTACTCGATTTGTTTTCCAGCCAGGAGTTCTAGAGGAACGGCCTTTTGAGGAAAAGTCTTGGATTGTAAGCCAAGGTTTATAGTCTTTACCACTTCCTCGACCACGACCTTCTTTTTTGTATCGCTCAAATTTAGCTTGTGTCCATTCCCTTGTGCCCCTAACCATAAAAATAACCTCCGGAAGCAATCGCACTTTCAATTGGTACAATTGTACTCCCTGCGAGGTTATTGTTCAATCGTTTTACTAATTGTTGAACCGACTTATTAATTGTTCAACCGAATTATTCCTCTACACCAATAAAGGATCGCTCTAACAGCTTATTCAACTGTTACCGATTTCGCCAAATTCCGAGGCTGATCTACATCTAAACCTCGAAGTGCTGCAATGTGATAAGCCAACAGTTGCAACGGGATTACTGTGAGGATGGGAGAAAGCAACTCTTCCACGGCAGGAACGGGCAACAAATCATCAAAGGTTTCCGCTGCTTCTGGGTCATTCATCGGCGTCACGCCGATCAAGCGGGAATCCCGCGCCTTCGCTTCCTGGGCATTCGAGAGGACTTTTTCGTAGACAGTCCCCGGCATGGCGATCGCTACTACGGGCACTTTCGCATCCAGCAGTGCAATCGGGCCGTGTTTCATCTCTCCAGCGGGATAACCTTCGGCATGGATATAGCTGATTTCTTTCAGTTTCAGCGCCCCTTCCAAGGCAATCGGGAAATTAATCCCCCGTCCTAAAAAGATAAAATCTTTTGTTTCGGCAAAATCGTGAGTCAGATGCTCAATATAGCGCTCCTGACTTTCTAAAATTAGTTCAATCTGCGCTGGCAACTGTCGTAAGCCAATTAAAATTTGCTCTAACCGAATTCCCGATACCGTTTGACGCCGATAAGCTAAATCCAGCGCCAAACAGTAAAATGCCATCAGTTGGGCAACAAAAGTTTTCGTCGCCGCTACTCCAATTTCAATTCCCGCATGGGTTTCGATAATCTGGGGCACCATCGTCCCCAAAGTGCTTTCAGGACGATTGGTAATCCCCAGCAATCGCGTCTGAAACTGGGGCGGCTGACTGGCACGACGCTGGGATTCCATTGCCAAAGCCGCCAGCGTATCCGCTGTTTCTCCAGATTGGGTAACACCAATGGTCAGCGTATTCGCAGTGAGAGGCGCGGGTGCATAGCGAAACTCAGAGGCGTACTGCACGATGGTGGGAATTCCCGCTAACTGTTCCAGCAGGTATTTACCTACCAGTCCGGCGTGCCAACTGGTACCGCAAGCAAGAATTTGAACGTGTTCTAAATTTTCGTAGAGTGACGCGGGTAAATTCAGTTTGATGGGAGATTGACGAGAGTCGGCGGTCCAATCTGCGTTTAGGTAAGCTTCTAAACAAGCGCGAACCACCCCCGGTTGCTCATAAATTTCCTTGAGCATAAAGTGTTTGAATCCCTGTTTTTCCACCTGTACGGGATTCCAACTCAACGTCCGGGGACTTTTTTTGAGCCTATCGCCTGCAAAATTGTACACCTCAACGCCAATCGGGGTCATTCTTGCCAATTCGCCATTTTCCAGCGTCAGGACGGCACGAGTGTGGGGAACCAGCGCCGGGGTATCAGAGGCGCAGAAAAACTCTCCTTGACCGAAACCAATGGTGAGGGGAGCTTGTTGCCGTGCCACAATCAATTCATCGGGATAGTCGGCACAGATAACCGCGATCGCAAACGCTCCCTCCAGTTTATTCACCGCCTGCCGTACCGCTTCTAAAAAGGAAGAATGCTGACTTGTCACAGCTGAGTTGTGTACCTGCTGTGTCATCACTTCAGCCATTAATTGCGGGATTGCCTCTGTATCTGTCCCCGCCTTCGTTACTGCTTGCCGCACTGCCTCTAAAAACGGAAACTGTTGAGGCATCGAAGCTGAGTTGTGTACTTGCTGTGCCATTAATTCGGCGATTAACTGGGGAATCAACTCCGTATCCGTCCCAGTTTTCGTCACCGCCTGCCGCACCGCCTCTAAAAACGGAAACGGTTGAGCGGTCGCCGCCGCCTGCTGCGCTTGCTGTGCCATTAGTTCGGCGATTAAGTGGGGAATCACCTCGGTATCCGTCTCTGAGCGAAACTCGTGTCCCTTGGCTTTGAGTTCTTCTCGCAATTCCCGATAATTTTCAATAATCCCGTTTTGTACCACCGCGATTCGCTTAGCCGTATCCGTGTGGGGATGGGCGTTGTATTCTTCTGGCTTGCCGTGAGTCGCCCAACGGGTGTGTCCGATGCCAATCGTCGCCGGATTAACTTCTCGTTGTAGCTTTTCGCGCAGGTTGTAGAGTTTGCCCTTTGCCCGCACACAATGGATATCACCTTCCAAGACTGTGGCGATACCGGCAGAATCGTAGCCCCGATACTCCAGTTTTTCCAAGCCTGCCAGCAAAATCTCTGTCGCCGCTTGAGTGCCAATATAGCCAACGATTCCGCACATATATCACAACACTCCTGTTCACACTTAAACTAAAAAGCTACTGGGCTATCCCAGGAACGTCAAGGTCAACAACATTGTATTGGTTACGGGCGATCGCGCTCTTATTCCGCAAAAAAGAGGGAGCAATTTGCCCCCTCAATGCCTTGGAATCGGAATGATAAAAAGTGTTTTCAAGCCAGCTTGTTAGTATGCCAAGCCCATGCTGCGAGTCGTTTCAGCATTGCTCAAATAAACTCGGATGCTCAAAAAGTCGGTAGGACAGGCAGTTTCGCACCGCTTGCAACCTACACAATCTTCAGTCCGAGGAGATGAGGCAATCTGTTGGGCTTTACAGCCATCCCAGGGAACCATCTCTAGGACGTCCGTTGGGCAAGCGCGAACGCATTGGGTGCATCCAATGCAGGTGTCATAGATTTTAACGGTATGAGACATCGAAAAACGGCTCCTTTCTGAGTGTTCTCTACTAATGACACTAGAATCAAGGCTTAGTTTACCGCAGGCGCATAGACGCCTCTGCAAAAGGCCACAGAACTTCAAACTCTGTAATAGATTGCCCCTAATTGCGACTTTCCGACAAAGGCGGGGAAATCCCTCTGTCTTAAGGCGGTTTGCCTCACCGGCAAAGCTGGGGTGCCTTCGACATCATAAAGAAGTGTGAACGAAAGGCTTAACTCAGTTGAACAAAATTCAATTCCAGCGTTCGACACAGAGAAGTTTTAACCCTTGGGAATCGACTATGACACTGATTCGTTGGCAACCTTTTCAAGAAATGGCAACCCTGCGCCGTCAAATGGATCGAATGTTTGACGAACTGGCAAGCGTTAATCGGGATGCTCCAATCACCTGGAAGCCTGCGATTGAGCTGCAAGATACAGAGGACAGCCTAATCCTGCGGGCACAAATTCCTGGCATCGAAGCCAAAGACCTTGATATCCGCATTTCTCGTGAAGCGGTTGTGATTACAGGCGAACGCCGCTACGAAAAGAAAGAACAAGAAGGCGGTTACGTCCGTTCTGAGTTCCGCTACGGAAATTTTCAGCGAGTAATTTCTCTACCTGTTGCGATTGAGAACGATCGCGTCCAGTCTGTATTTAAGGATGGCGTCTTGATGCTGACGCTGCCCAAAGTAACGTCAGTTCGCGATCGCGTAGTTAAGCTCAATCTAGCAGATAGTACCAGCGCGACTCCAGAAGTCACTGACGCACCCGTTGCTGATGTGAAGAAGCCCGAAGCAACTGAGAGTGCTGAACCGGCTAGCGTCTGGGATTAATCCAGATAATTTTCGGTTAATCCGTAGCCGCGAAAACTTCTTAGTCTAACCACTCAACCGCTGAGCATCAGCAAGGCGGTTATTTTTTCGCCTTCTTCTAGAAGTCGGGAAAATCCCCCAAAAGGCAATTCGGTTTTCCTCACTGACGTAACCAGACTGTTTTGACATTATAAAAACGTGGGAACTAAAAGCTTCATCCCATTGAACAAATTTCAATTCAAGCATTTAGTCACTGCAAATTGGAGGTAACTGTTTTATGGCACTGATTCGTTGGCAACCCTTCCAAGAAATGGAAACTCTACGTCGTCAAATGGATCAAATGTTTGATGAACTTGCCGGAAGCGATCGCGTAGCTTCTCGCCAGTACAGCACAACTTGGAAGCCTGCCATTGAACTCCAAGACACTGAAGACCATCTGATCCTGCGGGCTGAAATTCCAGGCGTAGAAGGCAAGGACATTGATGTCCAAATCACTCGTGAAGCGATCGCCATTAGCGGCGAACATCGCTTTGAGAAGAAGAATGAAGAAAAAGGCTTCTTCCGCTCCGAGTTCCGCTATGGTAGCTTCCAGCGGGTGATTCCTCTACCAGTGCCGATTCAGAATGACCAAGCCAAGGCTGACTTCCAGAATGGCATCCTGACATTAACCCTGCCGAAAGTCACGGAAGCGCGGCGTACCGTCGTCAAACTCAATTTAGGAAGCACCAATACGACTCCAGAATTGACGAGTCAGTCAACTCCTGAAGCCAACCACGCTAGCGTGAACTAATCTTGCCCTTGCCTCCCTGAAGGGTCTTGAGCCTGGGTAAGAAACAATAGCCTAATTTAGTTATCTAACCGCTGAGTGGTCTTCAGTAGAATCCTACCCTCCACTCAGCGGCTATTTTTTTGGCGTTGCACCTTGAAAAACTATTTATTTTCGAGACAAGCCTTCAGTAGATTGCCCCTAGAAAAAACCATCTCCTAATTGGACAATGTCATCTTTTTAGCTATCGTCAAGGACGATACACTTGTGCAAGATGTCTTCTTTGGGAAAAAACTTAAAATGCCAGATTCCTTGATGTATCGACAAGATGCCTTCGTTGTTCTGGAACCCAACCAACCAGAGCAATTCCTCACTCCCGCAGAAATGTTAGAAAAACTGAAGGCAATTTTGGCAACTCGTCAAGATAACCTACCGCCAGATTTGCAAAAATTTCCTTCAGTAGAAGCTCAAGCTGAATACCTGCTAGAAACGTCCTGCGAATTAGATATGGGGCCAGGACAATTTTTACAGTGGTATGTCGTGCGTTTAGAAAAATAAGAGCGGAGTTCCTCCGCCCCTACGTTTAGGGTGTAGCAATTAGCGCCACATCAACACGTTGTTCAGCTGGTTGAGTCACGGTTACGCGCACACCAGGGCCAAAAAACCCTTCTATTTTCTCCCGCTTCTGTTGCCAAACCTCTAGAGGGAAGAGCGGCGACTCAAATTCCAACACCAAAGCGTAAGCCCCATCGATCGCAGTTTCGTGTAATCCTGTTAGCACAGGTCTTTCTTCATCGGTTGGACTCAGCCCCAAGCTGCTCAAAGAGCTATCGAGATGAGCATCTTGACCGTAGCGATAGCGGGTGACATCTAGACGAATTTGGTTTTGAGTTGCAGTTGCTTGCTGTTCTCGGAGTGCCACTATGTCCTTGGAAGTCGGTTTGCTGAATGGTACGGGCGTAAGTTCTGAGGCTTTGAGGGCAAGCCCTCCCAGCAACAGAGGAACCCCATAGAAGAATCCGGCTAGATTCAGCGTTGGGTTGTCGGTAACGTAAGCGACCAGTCCCGCCAGAAATAAAACGCCACCAACACTTAAACCCAACGTTCCCAAAGAAGTTTGACGTAACATTTTAATTAGGATACCCAATTGACAATCTCTTCAGCTTTATTATCCTTGGCACTGGGTAACATCTCTAGTATGGGTGAGATTTTTGATAAAACCATGTCCATTGCTTTGGGTGGCGATTGGGAAGCACGAAGCTGAAGAAGTCTCGCTAATTTGATAGCCCTTGACGAATGAGTGCAGAGTCTGTAAAGTAGCCCATCAACCAACGGTAATTCATAACTCAGGGCGTTTACAAAAGGAACCCCTATTATCAAAATAAGTCGCTGTTGTCCGCCGCCATCAATTCATAACCGAGATAATAAAATGATTCAAGAAGACAATTCCGGGGCTACAAAAAAGAGTAAAGCCATCCTGGATCAACTCAAAACGCTGAAGCAGGAAGATGAAACGCTTTATAACATCTTGGCTGTAGATGTTTGGGCTTTAGCTAAAACAATGGATGAGTTTCAACCAGGATTTTGGTCGGCTTTTATGAAAAATCGGGAGAAGGCGCTGAAGCGGTTTATTTCTGAAGTGATTAAAAATAAGCCTACCGATCCGAAACGTCCTCCTTTCCTTCGCTAGGATTAATTATTGTAAATAAATAATCGACAGAGGAAGCAAACAATGGACCCACAAACACTCAAGCAATGGATTAGCCAGATTGAACTCAAGCGTGAGTCGCTGGTAAGGCTCCTGGAGGAACCAAACCTGGGAACTCTACGAATTGATGTTAATCAGGCACTCGAAGAAATTGATGACCTGATTGATGAATTTCGGCGCACCTTCCCAGAGGCAGATGCCAACTAGAAACTAACGCCTTGCCGAGCTGAACTCTAGCCAAGAGGCTACGGCAAGGACGCCAATCACTAATTGCGCCCCTTTCTAATGACTGACTGCCCGCTGCCCTAGCTGCTTGACTAGAGCAATCAGCTCTTGAGTAGCGGTGTCTTTTTTACAAAAAGCATCAATTCTGGCAGTTTGGCTCATTACCTCAATCTGCGGGTCTTCGACTGAGGAATAGGCAATAATCTGAGCGTGCGGATCGATGTGCTTGATCTGCGTTGATGCGCTCAAACCGTCTAATACTGGCATTTGGAGATCGAGGATAATCACATCAGGGCGGTGACGCTCGACCATCTCAACGGCTTCTTGACCGTTACTAGCCAATCCGACTAACTCGATGTTTGCCTGACTCTGGAATGCTAATTTCAGGCTAAAACGAGTCAGCTCGTGGTCATCAACAACAAGAACACGAAGAAGGGGGTGCTGACAGGACAACATAAGAGGATAACTATATCATCTGACGGTTCTAGTTTAGGGGCATAGGATACAAAAGTCCCTCTACCATCCGAGCGAACTGCTGCAAGAAATACTCATTTTACCTCCAAACTAAAGTAGATAATTTTCTAAAGTTTAAATATTTATAAAGAAATCTGGAAGTTTAGTTTTTATATGTTTAAACCAATTGAACAGCCGCTCGTTTCGCTTTTGTCTTTTTAGCGCGATCGCTCTTGAGTTTAACCATTCACTACCAAGGATACCAAGACCTTTTCAAGCTGTCCTCTCCACCCAGAGGGATAGACTGAAAGAGCGATCGCGCTCTTGATTCGGTGGGGAGTGCGATCGCAATATCTGAAAATTTCCTTTCTTAATACACTTACTGACAAGAATCTTGCTCAGTCATTACTTGTATGCCAACTTTACAGTTGGATTATTAAGTAAAAATAAAAGAGATCGCAGTTGGTTTGAGCGTAAAGGGAGAGCCGCCGTATTTTTGCTTAATTTGACAGTTGCCTTTTGAGAAACATCTACAGATTGAATTTTTGATTAATAAAACTTAAGGGCAACATTTTTCTAGATTTGCTTGGCATTCTCGTGGGCTACACCTTCTTCTACAGTTTGCACAAGGTCTACGCATAATTACCGTGTTAATTCCTCTAACGACGGCTCTAGCTTCCGAAATCTGAAAATTTGCTCCGTCGTCATCAAATACATTTTGTAAGTCAACTTGATAACTTATATTGTCTCGTTTTGGATTGATACTTAGTCTTAAGTTCGCACTATTAATAGCTTGCTGATAAGCTTCTTGAGGCTCGACACTCTCGCTATAACCATCAAATTTCTCATCAAGAAGAATTTTCCACAGCCTGATTGTTGTATCTTCACTAGCAGAGGCTAGGACAGTACGCTCTTCGTTATCGGGGCTGAAACTAACGTCATACACTTCACCTCGGTGAGCTACCAGGGTTTTCAATTGAGTGCCATCAATTTTCCACAACTTAATAAAGCCATCTGTACTGACAGAAGCTAGCATTTCTTCATCTGGACTAAAAGCTAATCCATAGATAAACTTTTCGTGTGCTTTGATACTGGTTAATGGCTGACCGTGCTTCCAAAGCTTGATTGTGCCATCATCACTACTTGAAGCCAGGAATTGACCACTGGGACTAAATCTCACACAATTAACCTGCTTATTATGCTGACCAATAATGGTGGAAGTTCCGGTATTCAAGTCCCAAAGCTTTACACTTCCATCCTTATATCCACCTGAAGCAAGAGTTTGCCCAGTGCCAGCAAAGTCAAGACTATTAATTTTGTCCTGTTCTCCAAGATTTTCCAGCGTTTTCAACTCTTTTCCTGTAGCTGTGTCCCATATTTTAATAGTTCCATCCCAGCTAGCAGTTGCGATTCTCTTGCTATCTGGACTAAAACTCAGGTCATAGACCACATCTGTATGTCCAATCAGAGGTCTTAAAAACTCTCCGTTGTCTGCTTTCCAAAGCCTAACGGTGTGGTCAATGCTGCCAGAGGCAATCATGTTACCCTCAGATGGACTATACCTGACCCGCCAAACTCCCTTGGTATGTCCTGAAAGCGTTTGTGGCGTTCCTCCTTCCACCCTCCAAAGCTTGACTGTCTGGTCTAGGCTTGCTGAGGCAATTGTTTTACCGTCAGGACTAAAACTTACGCTGTTGACAGCATCTTGATGCTCTTGTAAAGGATAGGAACGTATATCGGGAGAAATCGAATTAATCATTAGATTGTCACCTAAAGTAAATTAAGTATTTAAATTTTAAGACGCTTTTAATTACAATAATATATTTTTGCAAAAATTACGCTGTTCCTGTATTAATTTATCGTTACTATTTTGCAAATAATTCCAAATAAATTTACAACTATATGTTTGCAGATTATCTATAGGCTTAACTATTTTAGTGGGAATTATACTACTAATATTAAATTTCCAAATTCTAACGGTGTGGTCTTCACCAGTCGATGCAATTAGATAGTGGTCTTTTTTGTATAAACTGCTAAAATTTACTTCATAAACTTCACCAATATGACCTTTTAGGGTGTCCAGGGTTTTCAATTGAGTGCCATCAATTTTCCACAACTTAATAAAGCCATCTGTACTGACAGAAGCTAGCATTTCTTCATCTGGACTAAAAGCTAATCCATAGATAAACTTTTCGTGTGCTTTGATACTGGTTAATGGCTGACCGTGCTTCCAAAGCTTGATTGTGCCATCATCACTACTTGAAGCCAGGAATTGACCACTGGGACTAAATCTCACACAATTAACCTGCTTATTATGCTGACCAATAATGGTGGAAGTTCCGGTATTCAAGTCCCAAAGCTTTACACTTCCATCCTTATATCCACCTGAAGCAAGAGTTTGCCCAGTGCCAGCAAAGTCAAGACTATTAATTTTGTCCTGTTCTCCAAGATTTTCCAGCGTTTTCAACTCTTTTCCTGTAGCTGTGTCCCATATTTTAATAGTTCCATCCCAGCTAGCAGTTGCGATTCTCTTGCTATCTGGACTAAAACTCAGGTCATAGACCACATCTGTATGTCCAATCAGAGGTCTTAAAAACTCTCCGTTGTCTGCTTTCCAAAGCCTAACGGTGTGGTCAATGCTGCCAGAGGCAATCATGTTACCCTCAGATGGACTATACCTGACCCGCCAAACTCCCTTGGTATGTCCTGAAAGCGTTTGTGGCGTTCCTCCTTCCACCCTCCAAAGCTTGACTGTCTGGTCTAGGCTTGCTGAGGCAATTGTTTTACCGTCAGGACTAAAACTTACGCTGTTGACAGCATCTTGATGCTCTTGTAAACGATTTGACTCTCGTACTTTATCAATTACAGAAGTTTGCAGTTGATTGACAGCATCATGATTTTCTGCACCTATTTCTTTTATATCTTTCAGTGCTTGGATGCTTGCTATCATTGCTTCAATTTGATAGTTCTTTTCCAAAAGCTGAATAGGGTCAGAAATCAATGCTTGAATAGCTTTGTTTTTGTTTTGTTCTGCTTTGATTCCAAATCCAAGCGTAGAAGCTGCCAGGAACGCCAGCCCCCATGCTGAGGCGAGCGCTATCCGAATTCTTTGTTTTTCGGCTTTTCGGAGTTTTTGTTCTTGCTCCAGCTGCTCCTCGATTCTTTTTATTTCAGCTTTAAGTTGGCGATCGCGCCTTTCCAAGCTCTTGTTTAAAAACTCCTCTTGTAGAGGAGAAAGTCTAGGCTGAGTATCCCTCGCCCACTCCTCAATAGCTGCTAGTCGCGCACCAGTTAACAGCGCATCATCAGATTTATTAAACCTTTCAAGCCATTCGCGGCAGTCATCCTCTAGACTTTGATTGAGGCGAATATTGTCGCGGTCTTCTTCAATCCAACTGCGAAGTAATTTCCACTCAGATAAAAGAGCTTCATGGGCAACTTCTATGGTGTTTTCATCGGTAATAATTAGGCGTTGCTGTTGACCCGCTAGCAGTCGTACTACTTGTAGCAGTTGTTCGGGGGAATCTGCGATCGCGCTCAATTCTTCCCAAGTAGCACGACGGCGCGTTACCTCGTTGCCGTCACCTAACTTCACTAATCTCATGAATAGGCGACGTACAAAAGCTTGATTCTCTGGAATAAAACTCCGATATAGAATAGTCGCTCGGTTATCCAACGCGCCTTTGACTCCGCCAATCTCCTCGTAGTCTTTCCAAGTCAAAAGCGGTTGTCCAGAGGGAGAATCCTGTTCGCAAAATTTTCGCCACAATTCAGAAAGCGCATATTGCAGCAAGGGTAATGCTCCTGGTTGATTTTCCACATCTTCTGCAATTTGCGACACTAACCCAGGCTCAAATCCGACGCCATGAAGCTCTGCGGGTTTTTCAATTGTCTCCACTATTTCTGAGTGAGATAGTAGCTCAACGACATAAGTTGTCGGTTGCGTACGATTGATTAAATTTACTGCCTCTGGATAAGCAGCGCATCGGTCGAGAAAATCCCCCCGAATTGCCACAATCACTCTGGTGATTCGGTCGGAAGCCGTTGCTTCATCTGCCATCAACCGCATGAAAGATTGTCGCTTTGCTTCATCATTGCAGAGGGTAAATACCTCTTCAAATTGGTCAATAAATAGGACAAACGGCTTATTTTCCTGATGTCGTCGAGTCAGGATCTCTGTTAGTTTTCCTAGAGGATCAATGCCAGGAGTAAAAATCTCGATTTCCCACTGACTGCTACCGGGAAGGCGATCGTGCTTTAACTGCGGTAACAAACCCGCCTTCACTAGAGAAGACTTGCCACAACCCGAGCGACCAATAACCGAGAGAAATCGAGCATTATTGAGTCTTTCTAGGAGTGCGCGGATAGCTAGTTCGCGCCCGAAAAAATATTTTTCTTTTCCTAGCTCAAAAGCCTGTAGTCCCTGATATGGATTTTCTCGATTAAAAGTAAAAGTAGCAGATGGAATATTTTCAGTCGGCGGATAATTCACTACTGTAATTGACTTACCCCAACCCATGCGGATCGGTTCCTGCCTTTTACCTTTGAGTTGTCTGCTGATGTGATCGAATAAGCGATCGCCACTGACACTTCCATCTTTTCCGGCATTCTCTAACGCCAACCCGTCGAGAACGGCTCCTGTAAAGACATCGTGCTTTTCATCGTGCATCGCCCACGCTTGCTCGAAGGTTCTACAGGCTGTAATTATGTAGTAATCTTTTTGGGAGCTAAATGCAGTAAGCGTTTGTTCTACTAGCTGGCGTTCCAGAAAATAGCCACCATGACAGCAATCGAGTAGCAAAACTAAACTACTGAGTTCGGCAGCTCGAATCAGCTCATTGAGACTATCTAAGGCAATTCCATGTTGTTGCCCAACAATACGCTTCCCATCCGTCTCCAGCACGCAATCTGAAGTTGCCAAATACCCTTTGGTTTGCCCCAGATTATCCGATACTGTAATCCCGTGTCCGCTGAAGTAGATTAGCGCATCGCTTCTATATGCCTGCTCCAGCAGAAACGTTCTTAAAGCTTGCCCCAGTTCGTTACCAGTTACCGCCTTTGTCCCGATCTCATAGTCATTCTGCTGTTGATTCCAACGCTCAGGCAGTCGTTTGACAATCTGGAAGTCGCCGTATTGCTTGAGTAGCTGTCCTACAGCCTCTGCATCGGTTACTGTCTTGGGGAGGCGTGATAAGTTTGAGCTTTGATATTCAGAAATTCCAATAACAAGGGCGTATCGAGCCATTTAGCAACCTGGTTTCAAAATATTGAATTAGTTGACAGGCACCCTGAAAGACGATGTTAATTGAGACACCAGGATAGCTTAGCAAGACCGAAACTGGCTTTAACTTTACAAAAAACACACGAAAACTTACAAAGAGACAGCCCATGTCAGAAGTGCAACGTCTGCTTATAGAAGAGGATGGTCAAAAATACGAAATATACGTTGAGACAAAATCTAGTCCCATCATGCCCCCTGCAACAGCACCCGAAGATTACGATCCCAACCAATCAATGGGCTTCCGAGAAGACGCTGTCATCAAAATGCAGCAAGCGCGGCAAATGATTCGGGGCTACGCAACTTATGCCATCAGTGCTTTTAAAGACTTCGGTGCCGCTGAGATTGAGGAAGTGACACTGAAATTTGGCATGAAACTGGGTGGTTCAGCAGGTATCCCTTATATTACTGAAGGGAAGGCTGAGAGCAACTTAGAAATCGAAGTCAAGTGTAAGTTTCCCGATAAATCAAAACCGGGTTCGCCGCCGCCAAATTCAGTATCCTAAAGCACAACAACTGAAAACAAACACCCCACTTTTCCTCAAAACTCGCAATCTAGGCTAAATCATCCCTGAGTTTCACCCAGAGGGTAGAACCCGAAAGCTGCCAGCCTTTGTACCGTGTTGGTTGTGGAGAGGGAGTTATTCATGCAGATACAGACACCGGATTGGGTTAAGCACGCGGTTTTTTACCAGATTTTTCCGGATCGCTTTGCTAAAACGAAGCATTCTCACAAGCGGCTTTTGAAGGATACCCGATGGGAAGATTGGCACGAAATACCGACGCTTCAAGGGTACAAAGGCGGTGATTTGTGGGGGGTGATGGAACAGCTGGATTACTTGCAGGATGTAGGGATTAATGCGATTTACTTTACCCCCATCTTTCAATCGGCTAGCAATCACCGCTATCACACCCACGACTATTACCAAGTCGATCCGATGTTGGGGGGGAATGGCGCTTTTCGGGAGTTGCTGGAAGCTGCTCACGAACGGGATATCAAAGTTGTACTGGATGGGGTGTTTAATCACTCTAGTCGGGGCTTTTTCTTTTTCCACGATGTTCTGGAAAATGGCCCCCATTCGCCTTGGGTGGATTGGTTCAAGATTGAAGGCTGGCCTTTATCGGCGTATAACGGCGATTTTCCGGCGAATTATGAGGGCTGGGACGGAAATCGGGCGCTGCCAGTGTTCAACCATGAAAATCCGGAAGTGCGGGAATATATTATGGAGATTGCCGAATATTGGATTAAATTCGGCATCGATGGCTGGCGCTTGGATGTGCCCTTTGAGATTAAGGCTCAAGGATTTTGGCAAGAATTTCGCGATCGCGTAAAAGCCATTAACCCAGAAGCTTATATCGTGGGGGAAGTCTGGGGAGATTCCCGCGAGTGGCTGGATGGGACTCAGTTTGACGGGGTAATGAACTATCTCTTTGCTGCGCCGACGATTGCTTTTGCCGCAGGCGATCGCGTAGACATTGAGCAAGTGAAAGATCGCTCTTACCATCCCTACCCGCCCCTCTTTGCACCAGAGTATGCCGAAAAAATCCAGCAATTGTTGGATTTTTATCCGTGGGATATTCAACTGACTCAGTTGAATTTGCTAGCTAGCCACGATACGGCGCGACTGATTTCTATTGCAGGCGGTGATAAGGAGAGTGTTCAACTAGCAACATTGCTGCTATTGACTTATCCAGGCGCGCCCAGCATCTACTATGGTGATGAAGTGGGATTACCGGGAAAACTCGATCCGGATTCGCGTCGAGGTTTTCCGATGGAAGCTCACTGGGAACGTGATGTTTTAGATTATCACAAGCAACTAATCGCCCTGCGTCACCAATATCCAGCCTTGCGTACAGGTTCCTATCACGTTCTGTTTGCGGAAGGAACAGTTTACGTCTTTGCTCGGAAATTGGGAGATGAGGAACTGATTGTTGCCATTAACGTGGGGACGGCACCGGCAGATCATGTGAGTTTTGAGGTGACGGGGCTACAATCCAAGCCTAATCAGCAATTGTATGGCACTGCCGAGGTGTCATGGAGCGGTGAGGGAGAATCCAACCATCTGTCCTTGCATTTGCCAGCGCGTAGTGGATGCATCCTGGGTTAAACGAATTTCGCGAATGTTTGCGAAGAAGGGTGGATTGATTAACCTCTAATTGTCTGGGTAGGGGCGTGTTTGTGCTATGCCCTTACAGAATGTGAATTTGACCAATTATTTAATCCACATTCCTTGGCGATCGCCCAAATCAGAAGGAGGCACCTTTGCAAAGGTGCCTCCTTTTTTATGTCAGCAAATCGAATTTTAAATTTTTACGATGTCGTTTAGATTGCACTAACTCCAAATTTGCTTTTGTCTTACCATTACCCAGTTTTTGGTCAATAAATTCTGTCTGAAGACAGAAGTTAGCAGCAGAAATTAGTGCCTATTTAGACATTATCGTCGGTGTAAGTACTGAATCAATGACATGGATGACGCCGTTATCGGTAAGGATATCTGTTTTTAGCACCTTCGCATCATTCACTTTAAAACCGTCGTCGGTGCTATCAATCCCCAGAATGCCGCCCTCAACTGTCTCAGCGGAATCTATCTCGACGAAGTTATCAGTTCTAACATCCCCAAACAGGACGTGATACATTAAAATTTGCTTCAGCTTGGGGATGTTGTCCATCCAAGAAGCCAGTGTATCCTCTGGAATTTTGGCAAATGCTTCGTCGGTTGGAGCAAAGACAGTATAGGGTCCTGGACTCTTGAGAATCTCAAACAGACCAGCAGCCTCAAGAGCATTAACCAGAGTTTTGAAAGATCCTTCATTAGTGGCAGTTTCTAAAAGGTCAGCCATGCGTTTTGATGATTTTAAGTGAGTGTCCTGTTTAGAGATACTCGCTATAAGACTTGCAGTGCATCCTTCAAAAGTATTGAAGGCGCGATCGCTAATAGGTTAGCACCCCTACCCATTTCACTTCATTTCGCTAGCGTGCAGCCACGCATCAGATCCCTCAACCCCTTACACAACTCAACTACTGGAACGAATGCCACGTTGTTGTAGCTGCTGAATAAAAAAGTCTTCCAGAGAAGGACGGGATAGGTTCATTGTTGCCAGATGGGCATCCATCAGCCGGAGACTAGCCAGAAACTCTTGGGGTTCGCCTTGTAAGTGTCCATGCCAACCATTATGCTCAAATGCCAAATCGGGTATCCAGCGTTTGAGAACCTCCAAGTTCCCGCCTTTGCCTCTGACATGGTAGGATTCGGCGGTACCTAGAAGTTCATCGAGGGAGCCGACGCAAATCAGATCGCCTTGGGCGAGGATAGCGACGCGATCGCATATCTGTTCCACTTCCGCCAAAATATGGCTATTAAAGAAAATGGTTTTTCCCTGCTTTTTGAGCGATAAAATAATCTCTCGCATCTGGTAGCGCCCCATTGGATCAAGACCTGACATCGGCTCATCCAAAAATACCAGTTCTGGATCGTTAATCAGCGCTTGAGCCATGCCTACCCGTTGCAGCATCCCTTTAGAATACTGACGCATCTGCTTTTTACGGGCAGCAGATTGAGCCAATCCGACTAATTCCAGTAGTTGGGGGATGCGTTGGCGTTGCACTGATTTCGGGATTTGAAATAATCCAGCCGTAAATTGCAAAAACTCCCAGCCGGTGAGAAAGTCATAGAAATAGGCGTTTTCCGGTAGATAACCGATGCGTTGTTTCACCTCGCGATCGCCTACAGGTTTTCCCAGAAGTACCCCTCGTCCACCCGTAGGACGGACAATCCCCAAGAGCGTCTTTAACAGCGTCGTTTTCCCAGCACCATTCGGCCCTAACAGCCCAAAGGTTTCTCCCTCAAACACTGACAGCGTGCAGCTTTTGAGAGATTCGATTTTTTGATTTAACCAAAATCCGGTGCGATAAACCTTTCGCAGTTCAAAAGTCTGTACTACCGATTGACGGTAAACGGTAATCGGTTCCCCTGACTTATCTTCAACAGAATTCATATTAGTTCGGCAAGCGATCGCATTCTCTACAATATTATTGATTCCCTATTTTGCCGAGTTTCTTATCAGTTTGGAATCATGGATGATATGAGTCCTCAACCTGTTCTAGTTCTTAGGGATCAACTAGGCGGATGCTTATCTTGACGGAAGCCGAGTTTCGAGAATCGGCAGAATCCTCCCTGCGCCGGGTTTTTCTGAGCGACGATCCATTTAACCAGCGTTTTGCACCGGATGTCTCAGCGCGACGGATAATCTACGAGTATTTCTACCACATAGAGCCACCGCTTATAGATGCTGTAGTTGCGGCTGCTTCCAGTGTGGGAGACACTGGTTGTTACTTCTCAAATCTATGGCGTAACCAAGAACAAACCGAACGCCCCAATCACTGGTATATCCCTTTTTCCGAGATTTCAGCTTACATCGCAGGCGATGACAAAGTGTTTAACAATGCTTTGGTTTCGGAGAATGTTCTCTACTCGCCTCAAGGAAAATGGGGAGTTATGATGTCTCACGAGCATCACGGTTTACTGGCTGGTACGCACGAGTTTATGGAAGAAATTCGTCGGCTCATACCAGACCTCGATCGCCAGGTGTATGGTTTCCTCGATTATTGGAAATACTGGTATAGCCAAGGTTAGAGTGCTGATGTAACTTGGCTACCGGGATTATTAACGCAGATTTACGGACGAGAAACCGCAAAAACCATGCTCAGAGAAGCAGGCTTAAAGTCTATCTGGCGCAAATACAGTTCTGAACTTCTATTCACTTAGACTGGATTTAGGAGTTTTTAATGGACGAGAAACAAATGGATAGACCCAAAATAGTTGCAATAATCAGTGGGGCAATTTCTATAATTCTAGCGATCGCCTATCTGCTGCTGGTTCAGTTACTAGACTTCCGGGGTGAAATGATACCCGCACCCACAAGTCAATTGCCGCCAGTCGTGCAAGTTGCTCAAATATCCGCGATTCAGCTTTTATAGAGAGCAATGTCTAATCGGAGTTACGCCATCCTGGGAACAGGAGCGCTGGGGGGCTACTACGGAGCTAAACTACAACGGGCGGGGCTGAATGTCCACTTCCTGTTGCACAGCGATTACGAACAAGTCTGTCAACAGGGTTTAGTCATTGAGTCCCCAGACGGCGATTTTACCCTCCCTCACGTTAACGCCTACCCTGACGCTAACAAAATGCCACCTTGCGATGTAGTGGTTGTAGCGCTAAAAACGACGCAAAACCACCTGCTGCCTAAAATGCTGCCATTTATGGTTAAGGATGACGGCGTTGTTTTGGTGCTGCAAAATGGTCTAGGCGTTGAGGAGAAAGCCGCCAAAATTGTGGGTTCGGAACGGGTGATGGGAGGCTTGTGCTTTCTCTGCTCTAATAAAGTGGGGCCAGGACACATCCGCCACCTAGACTATAAGGCGATTACACTCGGCGAGTATATCCCCGATTATCAACCCGCCGGGATTACCGAGCGAATGCGTCAGATTGCGGGTGACTTTGAAAGTGCTGACATCCCTATCCAACTTGCTGAAGACTTGCTGTTTGCTCGTTGGCAGAAATTGGTGTGGAATATCCCATACAACGGGCTTTCTGTGGTTCTTGACGCCACAACAGATGAGTTGATGAGCGACCTTCACACTCGATTATTAGCCGAGCAGTTGATGGGTGAAGTGCTAGCAGGTGCATCTGCCCTTGGTCGGGTGATTCCTGATAGCTTTGTCGAAAAGATGCTCGAACACACGGCAAAGATGAAGCCGTACCGCACCAGCATGAAAATCGACTATGACGAAGGGCGTCCTCTAGAGGTGGAAACCATGTTCGGTAATCCCCTACGAACTGCACAAGCAGCAGGTGTTGATTTGCCAAAAATTGCGATGCTTTACCAGCAGCTAAAATTCTTGGATGCTAGAAATCGCCACAAATAGTATGTTCTTTTGGCATCCGATTTTTCATGACTTAAATATACCTGACACCCTGAAAAAAAACCTTAAATAATAATTAGTCATGAAAAAAGCGCCTTTAGAAAATCCGATTTTTACCGTCCCCAACGTTCTATCAAAAGCAGAGTGTGCCGAGTATATCGCCTTAACCGAAAACATAGGCTATACTCCGGCTGGTCTCACCGTAGGACAGGATGAATACATAATGGCTCCATCAATCCGAAATAACGATCGGGTGATTTTGGATGATGAAGAACTTGCAGCAAATTTATGGCATCGTGTGGAAACTTATGTTCCCAGAATCGGTAACTGGTGTGCAATGGGACTTAATGAGCGCTTGCGGTTCTACCGATACGATCCGGGTCAGCGCTTCGCACCACATCACGATGGTAGTTATTGGCGAACAAACGGCGACCATAGCCGTTTAACTTTTATGATTTATCTGAGCGAAGACTTTGAGGGAGGCGAAACTCTGTTTTTTTCACCCAACGTCTCTATAGTTCCTCAAATCGGTATGGCGCTGTTCTTTATCCACGAAATAAAACATGAAGGCGCACCCGTAATCCAAGGTCGAAAGTATGTACTGCGTTCAGACGTGATGTACACGTATGCGAGCCAATAAAAATCGGGGGAAGTTGACTTTTAAAAAAGGGCGATCGCTCTACACAATTTCATTTAATTATTCTTTATTCTTCTGGTAAATAGTTGTAAGATAAAACTGCTATTCCCCCATTTATTTATACCCCATGTGTAACTTTTTATGTTATTGTCTTCGCTAACCCTGTACTGGGTTTTCCTCAGAAAAACAATTTAAAAAAAGTCTGCATATCTCGTATCTTTAATTCACCCAGTAGGAAGCTTTTAGAATTTGCATTGTTTAGCTTGGACGAGACGATAAGAAATAAAAAAGGAGATTGGGAAGTTTTGTGTTCCCAGTCTCCAATTGCGATGACGATAAATGAAAAACAGTAATTTAAAGGTTGTTGAGCATCTGAAAAATCGTCATTTTATGATTCATGAAAGAAAGTGAAAAAGTGCGGTTCTCTTTCTTCAATCGTTTTTGTAGATTTTGGCGATATACTCTGGCTTCTTATCAGATCCCTTTTGGTCGGATAAGGTTCTTCCGCTAAAGGCGAAAAATATCCAGGTGAAGGCAATTGCGGCAATCGTTAATTCCATATAAATTTCTCCAAGTTAAGCAAGCTGTCTTGTTAACCTTATTAATCAACTCAAGAATTGCTATATCCGGATAAATTTCAGGTTGGCAGATAAAATTTATTTGTAGATCAAGAGAATTTGCAAGCGCACCCTTAATCTGTAACCCAGAACTGGTATATTTCTGGGTGTTACCGATGGAGGAATATCGCTTCGCAAACGCTACTATTGTTGAGGCGGATCTGATTGGCGTTCCTCTTGCGGTTCTTCTGCTTCTGCTAAAGGTTTGACGACTCGCGCGATCGCTTCTTGCACAAATGTCTTGATAAACTCATCCCGGCGATTTAGCTGAAACTGTCGCTGCACAACTTCTGTAATTCCGCCATCGCCCCAATCTTGATCGTGACGGAAGTATTCAATAAAACTCTTCCCAGCAATTCGAGTCAAATAAGCGGCGGTAACGCCTTGAATCACCTTACCAATAGGATAGGCGGCGACACTCAGTTGGAGGACTCTAGAAAGCAACTCAATTGCTCCTTGGACAATTCCCAAACTCGCAAGAGTTTTCCCTAAAGAAAGCGCTAATTCGCGCCCTCGATCCATATTCAGCTCGCAACCGTAAATTCTGCCAATTTCTACAACCATTTGGGCATTTACAGCGGCGGTTGCTAGCAAATCCACTACTGGCAAGGGTGTCACGGTGATGACACCCGCCCCAATCCACTGAAAACGTTCTACCACCTTCTCCGCTTGGCGTCTGCGCTGAGCATCCAGCAGGCGTCGCGCTTCGTCTCCCAGTCTCTGAGATTGCAGTAGGATGTTGTCAGCGACTAGGTCTTCCCCTTCGGCTCTAAGAACCACTGCCATGCGGCGAATTAACGGCATCACATCCGGTTCGGGTTGGAAGGTTTCGCCACTCTCCAATTCGGCAAGCTGGGGATTCGCGGCGATCGCAACCACATCGGCGGTAGCGATAAATCCCCGCACTCGTTCCCGCAGACGCGCCAGAATTGTTTCCTTATCGGTGTCTGTATAAAGATCGGTTTTGTTGAGGATCAGCAGCGATCGCTTGCCAATCTCTGCCAAGGTTCGCAACGGGTTATACTCGGACTGCCGTAAGTCATTATCTACGACAAATAACAACAAATCCGCTTCAGTTGCCAATTGCCTTGCCAGTTGTTCTCGCTGAGTTCCCGCCACCCCTGCTTCTAAAATTCCGGGCGTATCGGTAATCAAAATTTGCCGATTTAATCCTTTCAACTTGAGAACGTAAGTTTCCCCTACCTCCGTCGTTCCCATTGGCGCGTCTACCCGTCCTACCATGCGCCCAATCAGGGCGTTCACCAGAGAAGTCTTGCCAGCAGAACCCGTGCCAAATACGACGACTAACAGTTCCCCACGCGCCAAATTTGCTTCAATTTCGCGCGATCGCTCAAGTAATGCCTGCCGCGACACCTCATCCTGAATCTGTGCCACTTGCTGCCGCACTGCTTTGAGGGTTTCTGAAGCCGCCTCTGTCTTCACTTCCGGGACTTTCGGCAATCTGCGGCGTTGCCGCGAACCTTTTGCAGTCCCCTGAAGAATCATCACATAGTAGATAAATCCACCGATTAGCACCCCCAGTAGGACAATCAGCAACAAAAGCAGCAGATTTCCCAGTAAAGGTGCCGTAAAAGAAATCTGAATATACAGCCGATAGAGAGAATTAATCAGCCACAGCATCAGCCCCAGAATTACACTGAGGCCAACGATCAGCGTTAATAAGCGCGACAGGGGCATGAACGGGATTGTGGTAAGGAGATGCTTCTAATCTTAATCTCCCTATCATTGTCTGCTATCAGCAACAGGCAAGAGATGCTTCCACGAATAAAGTAGAGCCTGTTGCCGTGATTTTTTCTCGGCTAGATAATTAAAACAAAGCGTCTTTCTGAGTAATTTTAAAAAACAGTAAATTATAATACAAACTAGCTTTTAAAATTATCCCCCACCGGATAGATCGATGATCTCTGAGCCAAACGTCAGGAAGCCTCAGATACGCTTAGGCAGTGCGTTCCCTCACCCAGTCAGTATCACAGGCTGGCTCAGCCGGGTCACTGGTCGTTTCAGCGTTAGCCAAAAAATTAGTTATGGATATGGGCTAACCCTAGGCATTGCCATTTTGGGAACGGCTGCCGGATTTATGATTGGAGATTACTATCAGCAACGAGCTACGAAGTTGCATGAATATAGCAACCAAGAACTCAACCTTCTCCATCGCTTGCAAAATGGCGTACTACAGGCACGTACGCACCAACAACAATTGATTCCGCTAGCAGAAAATCCGGAATTGTTTTGGGACGAATACTCTCATTTTCTGGAACATACTGCTGAAATTAAGCGGATATTGTCTCAAATCAAATCTTATACAAACAGCGCCGTTTATCAACGCGAGGCAGCGGCTCATGTACACGCTGATGGAATACCCAGTTTTCTAAAAACTTACGAAAACGTACCAGAAATCTATTTTCATCAGGTTGATGAATTAGTACAGCAAATTGAGCTGTCTCATTTAAAGCCAGATAAAATTCAGGAAGCACAAAAACTACTTTTAAATTTTACGAATGGTTCTGTAGCGCTAAATTTTGATGGTCTCTCAGACGACTTAACTGGAGTTATTCAGGGATCTTACCAGGATGTTAAGCAGGCAGAACTGGCTTTGATTGCTGCGGAAACAATCCGATTTAAAATTATTGTTGCAAGTATTTTATTGTCAATTGCGATCGCTATCCTTTTAGCCATCTACACTTCTCGCGCCATCGTCCGTCCCCTGAAAGCTGCAACTGATGTAGCACAGCGGGCAACTCAAGAATCTAATTTTGGCTTGCAAGTGCCGATTACAACTGAAGATGAAGTGGGAATGTTGGCAACCTCCCTCAATCAGCTCATCCTCCAGGTGGGGCACCTTTTGCAAGAACAAAAAGCAGATAGCGAGTTACGGCTGATCCAGAGTGAGAAAATGTCTAGCTTGGGGCGAATGCTTGCCGGAGTCGCCCATGAAATCAATAATCCGGTTAACTTTATCTATGGCAACTTGGCTTATGCTGGTGACTACGTTAAAGAACTTCTCGCATTACTAGAAACTTATCAAGCTGAAATTCCCAATCCGCCTGAAACGATTCAAACTCAAGCAGAGGAAATTGATATCGATTTTCTTAAACAAGACCTGCCTAAAGTTCTGCAATCGATGAAAGTCGGTTCTGACCGAGTTCGACAAATTGTTCTAAGTTTAAAAGATTTTTCTCGCCTCGATGAACCACAACCTAATTCTGTAGATTTGCACGCCTGTATTGATAGTACCCTGCTGATTTTGAACAATCGGATTAAAAATAATATCAATATTATTCAAAACTACGGCGATATCCCAGCCATCGAAGGTTACACCGGCTTGCTTTATCAGGTATTTATGAATTTACTCAGCAATGCGATTGATGCTCTAGAAGAGGCAAAAGAGCCTGGAGAAATCGTGATTTCTACAGAACGCCTAAACAAGGATACCGTTGGGGTGCGGATTGCTGACAATGGTTCTGGCATTTCACCAGAACATCAAGAGAAAATATTTGATGCCTTTTTTACCACGAAGCCGAGAGGCATTGGTACGGGCTTGGGTCTATCAATCAGCCATCAGATTATCGTAGAGAAACATGGCGGTAATTTTAGCTGCAAATCAGAAGTTGGTAAAGGGACAGAGTTAGCGATCGCTTTACCGATCAAACATCAAGTCGGTGTCGCATCAACATCAACAACCAAAATTCTCTGCTAATAGCTAGAGGCGAACTACAGTCCAAAAGTGAGACATTTTGTTCAAGTTATCGGAGTAGAAAGAGTTATGGGGCTTTTTGACCAAATTATCAATGCCTTAGACAGTCCAGATCGCGAAGCGACTCCCGGACAGATGGATAATATTTTTGGTACCGTGCAGCAGGTCAGCAATAATTATGGTGCCGACCCGTCAGCAGTGCAATCTACAATGTCCCTTGTAGGTAACTACGTGCGCTCTGCTCTACAACAGAAGCAAGCTACCGAAGGCCCCCAACAAGCGCAAGCCCTTGTCAATCAATATGGCGGCACTTCTCCCAATCCTCAAGCCGTTGATGCGCTTTTTGGTTTTTCTCAAGTGCCACAAATCGTGCAAGTCATTGCTCAAAGAACCGGCTTGAATCCGGCGATGATTCAACAGATGTTGCCGATTCTCGTTCCCTTGGTGTTAAATCTTCTAAAAACTGGCTCCAGCGCTCAAAATCCGCACGGGTCGAATCCAGTTCTGAATACTTTCTTAGATGCCGACCGCGATGGCGATGTTGATATTGCTGATGCGATGCAGTTAGCAGCTCGCCATCTGGGTAGATAAAGCTGGGAATGGGTAATGGAATACCTGTTTACTCATTACCCATTATTAATATCTGACCGCTCAACCCCCTCAATTTCCAAAATCAAATCGGCACCATAGACTTTAGACGGCGTCTGGAAACCAACACTCACCTGTCCGGCAAGCACCTTAGTAACAATAGCCAGCGCCGTCAGTGCTGTGAGCGTATAGCCTTCTGGACATTGCAGTCGGGATACCTTAGTTGCGCCATCATCTGACACCTCTCCCCACAATCTAGTTTTCCCCTGTTGCCTCTGTGCATCGGTTGGTCCTGGTGGTTGAGCTTGGATTAGACGTTTCTGTAAGCTTTGCATGGGTGGTGACCCCAATAACCAACCCAAATATCTACTTGCGACTAGCGCCCAGTAAGTGGAGGGAGGGGTTGCCATATAAACTTCAATATTGGGAATCCCTGTGCTGTAGAAAGCGGTAGACACATCTCCCCAAGGAAGTGTGGTGCCTAAAACAGGGCCTTCTCCAAAGTCGATGGTTCGAGTTTTCCAAGCAGTCGGAACCGGAGTCAGAACGCCACCCCGCCGCACTAAGCCTCCTTGCTTCTGAGCTTCCACGATTGTTGTGGCAGTTCCCCGCGATGTCTGACCGGCGGTGAAAGCCAGCGCCAGACTTGTTGCTGAAGGCAGCTGTCTCTTGAGATGAGCCGCGAGACAGTCAGAAGGAACGACATCAAAACCGACGCCGGGAAGCAGCATTACGCCTGCTTTTGTTGCCTCAGCATCTTTGGCAGCGATCGCCTCGAATACTGCCACCTCTCCGGTAATATCCAGATAATGGGTTTTTGTCCGCAGGCACCCTTCAACCATTGGCTTAGACGTGCGCGAGAATGGCCCTGCACAGTGGAGTACCGCGGCGACATCCTTGAGTGCCGCATCCACGGCGGATTCATTTTCTAGGCTAAAGGCGCGGTGTTCTAAACCAAGCGATGTCGCTAACGGCTGCAACTTTTCGGAATTGCGTCCTGCCAGAATCGGGCGTAACCCTTGCTGTACTGCCAATCGCGCAATCAGGGTTCCGGTATAGCCATTCGCACCGTATAACAAAAAATTTGAGGACATCAGTACAGGAGTTACGACACACCAGAGATAGAAAGCGATCGCTCTTTTTATGCCGCTTTGTCAATCAAGGGTATAACAGTCGAGCGACTGCATACTTACTATTGTCCGCTTGGGAGTGTTTTCTTCAATACGGCAAAAGGTACAGGTAAGATGACAGAATGTTTGCTTGGCTTTGCTTCCCACCCTAGGATAGCTATGGCACTAATTCAATCGTCTTGCCCCTGAAACTATGTTGGCTGCAATTTTATTTGACTTGGACGGGACTCTGGTAAATACTGACCGAATCCATTACAAATCTTGGCAGGATATTTTAAAACAATACGATATTGATATTGACGAGAATTTTTACCAAAACCGGATTAGCGGACGCCTCAATCCAGTTATTATCCAAGATATTCTCCCTCAGTTATCCTTATCAGAAAGCGAACAACTCGCTGAAGCGAAAGAAGCGTATTTCCGAGAATTATCACCAGAACTTAAACCCCTGGCTGGACTTTCTAAAATTTTGGCATGGACAGAAGAATTAAAGTTGCAACGAGCAGTTGTCACCAATGCACCGCGTAAAAATGTCTACTTCATGCTAGAAGCTTTGGGTTTGGCAGATGCCTTCGCCACCGTTGTTTTAGCAGAAGAAGCGATCGCGGGCAAGCCTGATCCAGCTCCCTATCAACTGGCGTTAGATTATTTTGGTATTAAAGCGAAACAAGCGATCGCTTTTGAAGACTCTCCCTCCGGCATTCGTTCATCGGTAGGCGCAGGCATTGCGACAATTGGCATTGCCTCCACCTACGATCCCAAAATTCTCTGCGACTGCGGAGCAATTTTTGCAGTGCCTGATTTCACCTCTCCACAGTTGTGGACGTGGCTAGATTCTCCCGCAAAAAATGATGCTGATAACTAATTGAATTTATTAACGCTACATTCTCTTCGCTATAGAGCGCTTAGGGAGAGTAAGAAGAGATATCCAAGATTTTATAAATGAATTCTGATTGCTGTATCTATATTTCTATGGATGTATAGTTTAATTATTGTAAAGGTAGGTTTGATAGGCAGATACATAATTCCAGCCTAAAATTGACATAAATTCGCCCTCCGCCGCATCGGAAAGAAGAATGTAGTAATTCTAGGCGATCGCGATCTAAATAGCGCTGCTTAGTTTTACAATGAATTGGCGAAATCTGGTAGCTCAAAGTCAAAAAATCAATGGGACACTCTCTGAAGCTTCCTCAAAAAATCATGCTGCTTGGTTCAGGAGAACTCGGCAAAGAATTTGTCATCGCTGCTCAACGTCTAGGCAACCATGTCATTGCAGTGGATCGCTATCATAATGCTCCAGCAATGCAAGTAGCTGATGAATTTGAAGTAATTTCTATGCTCAGTGCTGATGACCTAGAAGCCGTCGTGCAAAAACATCAGCCAAATTTAATTATTCCGGAAATCGAAGCGATTAGGACGGAGAAACTGATTGAATTTGAAAATAGAGGGTTTACAGTCATTCCGACTGCTACTGCTACCCATTACACGATGAATCGAGACCGAATTAGAGAACTCGCCCATCAGCAATTAGGACTTAGAACTGCTAAATATGCGTATGCAACAACGCTGGAGGAATTTATTGATGCTTGCGACAAAATTGGGTTTCCCAATGTAGTGAAACCTGTGATGTCATCCTCTGGAAAAGGTCAATCGGTTGTCAATTCGAGCGATGAGGTTGAAGCGGCATGGAAGTACGCAATTGAAGGTTCTAGAGGAGATACTCAAAAAATTATTGTTGAAGAGTTCATCCCCTTTGAATTAGAAATAACCTTGCTAACGATTAAGCAGTGGAATGCTCCAACTATTTTCTGTCCTCCTATTGGTCATCGTCAAGAAAGGGGGGATTATCAAGAATCTTGGCAACCCGCAGCAATGCCAGAAAACTTGCTTTTGGAAGCACAGGCGATCGCGCAAAAAGTTACTGATGCTTTGGGAGGCGCTGGAATCTTCGGGGTAGAGTTCTTTATTACCAAAGATTCTGTAATTTTTTCCGAACTTTCTCCCAGACCTCATGATACGGGAATGGTAACATTAATTTCTCAAAACTTGAATGAATTTGAATTGCATCTAAGAGCGGTTTTAGGCTTACCAATTCCTAAAATAGAACTATTAGGGGATTCAGCAAGTGCAGTAATTCTGGCAAGTAAGCATTCAAATTCAATCGCTTTTATGGAGGTGCAAGAGGCTTTATCTGAACCAAATGTAGATATCCGGTTATTTGGAAAGCCAAATTCTCGCCCTAACCGCAGAATGGGAGTTGCTTTGGCGAAAGCAAGTAATGTCCAAGAGGCGCGGGATAAAGCGACTAAAGCCGCTAGCAAGATTAAAATTGTTAATCAAGACGATCATTATTGATGCTTGATTATTAGAGATTCCCCCAACCCTCCTTTTTAAGGGGGGCTAGGATAAAAATTCACCTTTTAACAAAGAATATAGGGTGGAGCAAATATTTTGTCTTTAAATATGAGAATTGTATTAATAGGTAAATTAGAATTCAGGAGTTAGTCAAGTTGAACGAGCTTATCTTTTCTGATATTCAAAACCATTGGGCGCAAGAGTGTATCAAACAACTACATGAACGAAATCTAATTAGCGGCTACCCAGATGGCAGTTTTCGTCCGAATGCACAGGTGACGCGGGCAGAGTTTGCGGCGCTGGTGCGAAAAGCGTTTCCCAATACTGTCCCGATTCGGAATGCGATTAACTTTGTGGATGTACCTTCAAGTCATTGGGCTTATCAGGCGATTCAAATTGTTTATCGGGCTGGTTTTTTGTCTGGCTATCCAGATCGCACATTTAAGCCCAGCCAGCCGATTCCGCGAGTGCAAGCTTTAGTGGCTTTGGTGTCGGGGTTGAAGTATGGCGCTCCCACAAATCCTAGCGAAATATTAAAAAAGTATTTTGAGGATGCGGCGCAGATTCCCAATTATGCAATTGGCGCGATCGCATCTGCAACCGAAAAATATCTCGTCGTCAATTATCCGAATGTCCGACGCTTTAACCCCAATCAGAATGCCACGAGAGGCGAGATTGCGGCTTTGATTTGTCGCGCTTTGAGTATTCCTGGCGTGCCCTTGCAGTATATTCCAGGGATGGAATTTGTGGTGATTCAACCGCAATTTGATGAAGCTGAAGCTTTTTCGGAAGGATTGGCACGAGTCAAAATTGCTGACAAGTGGGGTTATATCGATAAAACAGGTAAACTCGTAATCTCGCCACAATTTGATGAAGCGGATGCTTTTTCTGAAGGAGTGGCACTGGTTAGACAATACGCGCCAAAGAGGCAGTAATGGAAACTCGCGGTGTCTGGATTACCACGACAGATAGCAAAGTCCTGAATTCTCGGCAAAACATTGCTGCGGCGATGGATTTCCTCGCTCAAACTGGGTTCAATGTGGTTTTTCCTGTTATTTGGAATAGTGCCTTTACGCTATATCCCAGTAAAGTGATGCGAGACAATTTTGGGGTCGAAATTGATCCGCGATATCGCGATCGCGATCCCTTAGCTGAAATGATAACTGAGGCGCGTCGAGTCGGACTTGCGGTGATTCCCTGGTTTGAATACGGATTCGCCGCTTCTTACAATCAAAATGGTGGGCATATTCTAGCGAAAAAGCCTGATTGGGGTGCCCGCGATAATAGCGGCAATTTAGTTAAAAAGAACAGTTTCGAGTGGATGAATGCCCTTGATTCTGAAGTGCAGGAATTCTTACTCAATTTAGTGCTAGAAGTTGTCAAAAATTACGAGATTAGCGGCATTCAAGGGGACGATCGCCTGCCTGCACTTCCAAGCGAAGGGGGCTACGATCGACGAACAAGCGATCGCTACTTTCAGCAGTTCCTCCAAAATCCTCCGCAAAACCCAAAAGATCCGCAATGGCTTCAGTGGCGTGCGGATATTCTCACCGATTTTTTAACTCGTCTCTACCAAGAAGTCATTAATATTAAGCCAGACTTGCTGATTTCACTGGCACCGAGTCCCCACGGTTGGGCACTTCAGGAATACTTGCAAGATCCCAAAGCTTGGAGCGATCGCGGGTTGGTTGATATGATGCATCCACAGTTGTATCGCCGCGATTTCTCTAGTTACAAACAACTGGTTGATACTCTTGTCGCCCAGCAATTTACCCCGGAACAGCTACCAACCCTGATACCCGGTATTTTACTCAAAGTCGGGGGATATCGCATCAGCGCCGAATACTTGTTGCAAGCGATCGCTTACAATCGCTTTCGTGGCATCCAAGGCGAAGTTTTCTTCTTCTACGAAGGGCTGCGAGAAGACAACGACGCCTTAGCCAAAGCCTTGCGTTCTGGCCCCTACTCCCAGCCTGAACCCTTTAATCCCTCACACTTCAAACAGCTTGGTTTTACCAGTCGGAGAATTGGCGGCAAATATAGCTATATCGACACGACCGGAAAAAGTGTCAGCCAGCCACAATTTGACTGGGTGGATTCTTTTCATAGCGGGTTGGCGCGAGTCAAAATGGGCTATAAATGGAGCTTTATTGATACTACCGGAAAATTGATTAGCCGATTCCAATTTGATAGCGCTGAGTATTTTAGAGAAGGGATGGCAGCGATAAAAATTGGTAGCAAATATGGTTATCTCGATAATACGGGGAAACTCGTCGTTCCGCTGCAATTTGATGAAGCTAAGTCTTTTTCAGAAGGGTTAGCAGCAGTCAAGATAGAGAACAAGTGGGGCTACATCGATCGGAGGAACACTAAGGCGCTAGATGCGCCTCAGGGTTGGATCAACAACTTTCTGCTTCGCTTCCAAACTATTTTTAATCCAAACACCCTCACAATTCCTCCGCAATTTGATAGCGCTGATGCCTTTTCGGAAGGAATGGCACGCATTGGTGTTGGTGGAAAATATGGTTATATTGACACGACGGGAAAGCTGGTAATATTGCCACAATTTGACGACGCTAAATCTTTTTCAGAAAAATTAGCAGCGGTAAAACTTGCTGGGAAATGGCAGTATATCGATAAAACTGGGAAGGTGGTAATTTTGCCGCAATTTGAGGATGCTGAGTCTTTTGTAGAAGGGCTAGCAGCAGTCAAAATTGCTGGCAAGTGGGGCTATATTAACAAGATAGGAAAGCTGGTCATTCCTACAGAATTCGACAACGCGCAATCCTTTTCCCAAGGATTGGCGCTGGTTAATATTGGTGGATCGTGGCGTTCCGGTGAGAATGGGGAATTGTCTTTCAGCGGCGGGAAGTGGGGCTACATTCGGAATGTGCTGTCTTGAAGGGCTGAGGGCTGTAAGGGTGAGTTTCCCGGTCGCTACTGAGTTGCGGGTGGCAAACGCGATCGCACAGACTGAGCAAAGTCCTCGCGTCCAATCTCTAATTGTGGTGGAACGCCGTTGGGATAGGTTTGAGAGATCAAAGCCTGTAGTTTTTGAATTCGGTTTTCAGGGTTGGGGTGGGTGCTGAAAAACTCCGGGGATTGACCGCCACTCCTCGCACTCGCCAGAATCTGCATCACTTCGACACTGGCTTTAGGGTTATATCCAGCTTGCGCCATAAACTGAACGCCAAGGCGATCGCTTTCTAGTTCGTCCTCCCGTCCGTAGCGCAGATTGACAATCTGGTTCACTGCTTGGGCAATCACTTGTGCCTGCCGACCGCCACCTTGGTCGTCACTCGCCGCAACTCCAACCGCTGTTACCAGTGCTGTACCAAGTTGCTGCTTTGCCAAGCGTTCCGCCCCGTGTCGTCCCACAACGTGCCCGACCTCGTGCCCCAACACAGACGCCAGTTGTGCTTCAGAAGAAAGACGACGCAGCAAACCCGCAGTAATAAAAATTTGTCCTCCCGGCAACGCGAAGGCATTAATCGTTTGAGGGTCGCGCAGCAGATGAAATTCAAAGGGATAGCCGGAAGTCTTCGCCTTTGACTCCTGCACTACCTCATTTCCTACTTTGTCAATATAGTTTTGTAGCGCCGGATCTGGGTACAGACCGCCAAATTTCGCCGCCATTTGCGATCGCGCTTGCAGTCCCAAGACGACTTCCTCCTTTGGCGAAAGTTGCACCCGCTGCTTTTCCCCAGTTACCGGGTTCTCCACTGTCGTAGTGCAGTAACTAACTAACCCAAATAGCATAAGTAACAGTGCAATTCCCAGCCGGATTAGCGCTCTCACTGCTTATTCTCCCGATTTATTCGTCCGGAGGTTATCATACTGCTCGGTAATTTAACATCAGTCCGAAGGATGCTTTATTTAGTTTTTTTGTAGGATGAAGGCAACTCTAGAGCTTGAACCTAAGCGTTTATCCTCTTTTACCCCAATGTTAAATATTATTAATTGAGTAGAAAGTTCGGTGCAATCAATAGACGAATTAGCGCTTTAGGAATCTGAACGTGAAAAGAATGCCGTTTGCCTATCTGTTTGCCTATCTTTTGAGGTAAAGACACTTATATCGTGTGGCAGATAGGATTGCTCTATTTGAACTGTTAATCTGTAAATGTAAAGAAGAGACTATTAAGGAATCAGAACCATGAACATTATTGCTTGGATCGTTTTAGGTCTGATTGCTGGTGCAATTGCTAAAGCTATTTATCCGGGTCATCAAGGCGGTGGTATTCTAGGAACCATCGTACTAGGAATCATTGGAGCTTTCGTAGGCGGTAGTATCGGTACTTTCCTGCAAACGGGGACTCTACAATTAGCAGCTTCTAGCTTGAGCATTCCTGGAATCATTGTCGCTGTTTTAGGCGCAATCGTTGCAGTCTTCCTGTGGAACTTACTCACTCGCCGCGCCGCTTAAGTAGCGCTACATCTGCCACTTCGTTCGGCAGAGTCAAAATGCTCAATCTGCGATCGCAGCTCTTGGGCAAGTCTTGGGCAACTGATTAATTTTCAAGGAAGTGAAAATTGCGTTGTAATAGACGACAGGTAAGTAGTATACGCCTCGTCAGTAGGGGAGTATCAGAGACTCCCCTACACTTTCAATGCAATGAGATCAAAGAACGCGATCGCTTGGAGCAAGATTGATATTTTTTGATTGAAGTATGATTCGGGAATTCTCAATCTTGCTATACATAGTTATTTTATGGCTTTGAAAATAGCTTTAAAATAATTGCCAGAGCCTTGCATCTACCATTCGTATAAAAGTTCAAGATAAAAATTGAAGTGTGAAACCGCAGGCTGCAACTATAGCCCTGCGAACCATTCATAACCTTGATCTTCCCAATAGCCCTTATAAGGTAACAAATCGCCAACTAGCGTAATGCTTGTCACCCATTTGCTTTGCTTGTAGCCGAGTTTAATCGGGGAAGCTAGACGTAGAGGGGCACCATTCTCAACCGATAAAGGTTGACCATTTTTTTGATACGCCATGAGAGTTTGGGGATGCAACGCAGAAGCAATATCCCAACTTTCGTAATAACCATCCGCCGACTTAAAGTAAGCATAGCGGACATTCGCTTTTGGTTGCGCCAGAGATACAATTTCCCGCAGTTGGATTCCCCCCCACTGCACAATTGCCGCCCAACCTTCGACGCAGACATGGCGAATTGTCATTGAGGATAAAGGCATTTGCTGAAGCTCCGCCATACTAAGACTCAAAGGATTATTAACCTCGCCATTTACATCTAGGCGAAACGCAACAGGGTCTATTTGTGGCGTAAAGTCAAATGTATTAATAATTAAAGCATCTGGCTCAATCTGGCTAGCAGGAAATTCAGGTACAGGTTTTTGCGGATTTAGCAGCAACTCTTCAACACTTTGGTTGAGGGGTTCAAAAGCTTTACCTGCAATCCCCTCAAACACGCTGAACGCACAACCCCCCAGAAGTAAGCTAATACTAGAAAGTCCTGAGAATTGCAGAAATCTGCGACGGGGAACTTGAATCAAGTTCATAAAATATCTCTACTAAAATATTCAATAACTTAAATAGCAACCTCCTCCTTTAAGAGTTACAGTAAGAAATCCAGTGAACTCATTTTAAAGAAGGAAACTAGATTGATAATGAGCTTTAGGATTGTTGTAACCCAAGCTACAGCTCATTATAAAATACCGTTACCAGAACATAGAATCAATTAAACGAGAACCTCCCACTTTAAGAGCTAGCCAAGAGTGAACCATTGCAAAGAGTATGACAGTTGGCACACTCATAAAGTGAACAATTCGCAATGCTTGCCAATCGCCAAATAAATCAACAATCCAGTGAAATTGAGCTGGTTTATACATTCCCAGTCCGCTTAGCAAAGCTAGCAGTAAAATCGGAATAATCGCGGTGTAAGCAATTCGATGCCAAGCATAAGCAATGCGCTTGGGGTTGTGGCTCAATTGCAGTGCCTTCACATCCTTCTCACCTACAAATCGATGCTTCCAGCGCCGAGTTATCAAAATATAAATCCCGTACCAAACTAAATTTAGAGCAAATAGCCACATGGCAGCAAAATGCCAATGTCTACCTCCAGCAAGCCAGCCGCCTAGCAAAAACAAGGGTGGAAAATGCCAACCACCGCGTCCACCAAAAACCGGATTGGCGTTGTAAATCTGTAGTCCGCTGGTAATCATTAAAAGCAAGCTAATAATGTTGATCCAGTGAAATGATTTTGCCGCCAAAGCTTGTGTCGGTAGCAGTGGGGGGCGAGGTGTTTGGGAGGAAATAGAAGAACTCATAGATTTATAAGTATAAATTTATCTTTTTTTGATTTCATCTTAAACACTATCTTCTCACATCAAAACTCAAAACTCTTCTTACCAATTTTCTATTCAAACCGTTTCTCCTTTTACTGGCACTAAATAACATCCAGTAATTTTCCATTTACCCTGAGATTGCTTTTTCATCAGATAAAGTGCCCTGACCAAATTCCCATCTCGATCGAGTAGAAGCACTTGCTGAGCTGGGAATCCTTCAATTGTGGTCATGTTCTCAAACATCACGGAACGAGGACGATGAACTGGTTGATAAGCAGCCTTCACCATCCTTAAAAAGTTGTCTGGCGTCCCGAATTGAGCTTGAATTTCTGCGCTAGCAAAAGAGAAAGCGCCTTCAGCATCGTCTTTCTGAAATGCTTCCAGTTGGTTAGAAATCACAGAACGGATAATCAGGCGATCGCTATCAGTTACTTCCATTTGTTGAGCTTTAACAGGTAAGGTGAGCGGTAAAAAAGCCAGCAAGAATTTCAGGAAACAACGGACGCAACGCATCTGAAAATTATTTTGACTTATCGGAGATTTTAATCTGGATTAGCAAGCCGGATTGGAATGAGCCAAGAACTCCGTTAGGCTCAATCAACCAGATTTAATCTGAGACAATCTATCTTGCATTTCTACATCCACCGACACCGAGCGAATTTTGCGCCCGATTGCTGGAGGCTGCCGCAGTTCGCATCGGAGATCCGCAACTAATTCGCACAAGTGTTGCGCTATGTCCCGATCCAATGGCGTCTCCGGTTGAAAGCTATGTTCAATCTGACGAGCTAGTTGAGAACCCCAAGGAAAGCCAAACATCCCTAAAGAACCCGCTAGCTTGTGAGCTGCCCAAACTGCTCGGTGGCGCTGTTCCAACCCCAGTTCGTCTCTCAATAAGGCAGTCGTTGCCTCCTCAACAACATCTATCCGAGAGATAATCTCTCCTTGCAAGCGCTCCCAAACTTTCATCACTGCCGCCTGCGTTTGAGCGGGAGTCGGCGGCTGGTGTAGGGCGGAGGATACCGCTTGTGTTGGAGGATGAGATTGAGCTGGCTTGAGGCGATATCCTAGCCCATAAACCGTCTCAATCAGATCGGTGGGAGCGCCCGCGGCTCTCAGTTTTTGCCGCAACCCTTTAATGTGAGATCGGACGGTTTCTTCAGCGGGTGGTTGCTCAAACGACCACAGGTGTTCCAGAAGCTCGCTGCGCCTAAAGACTTGATTCGGACAGCGCACAAACAGTTCTAGTAGCGCGTACTGTTTGGGGGTAAGATGCAAGTTTTTCCCTTCATAGCGTCCCTCTAAGGTAGGCGGGTCAAGACCTAGGCTGCCATTCTTCAGAATTGGCGGCTTTAATAAACAGCAATGACACAGGAGAGTGCGGACACGAGCCGCTACTTCTTCTAAATCAAAGGGTTTGAGGACATAATCATCCGCACCAGCATCCAGCGCCATGACTTTATCGCCATCAATTTCATGGGCAGCGTATAAGAGAATCGGCATCAACCGCCCCAAAGAACGTAGCCGCTGACAAAGACTGATGCCATCCAGTGTGGGGAGCATCACATCTAGCAAAATTAAGTCATAAGTACCAGCCCGTGCGAATTGCCAGCCTGCTTGCCCATCGGCTGCCCGGTCAATTATATAATTGCGATCGCTGAGGGTTTTGGTGAGAGCTTGTGCCAAACGCTCATCATCTTCCACTAGCAGAATGTTCACTTTGAGATTTCCCCTAATCCTGATTCGCTTCCCGTCAAGCACTGGCGACAGACGCCCGCAGGCATTTTCTACATATATCAATTAATTTGTCAATAGTGTTTTAAAAAATAAGCATTTCTATGAAGTTATTTAAACTAAGTTTGCCTGATATTAAAGATAAAAGCAAAAAGGCAAATAGTAATCATCACGATTTGCCTTCCGCTGGCAGCAGTAACCGTAGCAGTAAAGCATCTTTTGAAATTGGCAATTGCGGTGGGTTTTAGAAAGATTTTTAAGTACGACGATCACTAACGATGGCTGTCTCTGCAACAATAACATCTAGCAATTTTTCGTTGTGCTATTCGATTCATCTTGGGTTTACAATTCAAGGCAAATTGCGATCGCTAATTTCCGCTAACTTCTAACTAAACAACCGCGCCACAGGACAAGTAAAACCGGGAAGCAAGGGCGAAGTCAGTTCATCGCTGGCAAACAATGTTGCTGTTAGCACAAGTGTTGCCCCCTCCCGTCGATAAATCTGAATTTGCTGCAAACGCCAATCAACTATCCAGTATTCCCTAGCTCCCTGCGATGCGTAGAGTTTTAGTTTCACCTGTCTATCTCTGCGTTCATTCTCCTCGCCTGGAGATAGCACCTCAACCACCAACTCTGGTGCTGCGGTTAAATGCCCTGCATCATCCAACACAGCAGCTAATCGTTCCTTGCTTGCCCAAACCACATCAGGAATCACGTTATCAGCATCTGTAAAAATGATGCCAGCACCACTTGCAGATTCTCCTAAACCAGTCTGTCGCGACCAAAAATTCAACTCTGTACAAATGTTGCTACATACTCTTTGATGACCCCAGTGTGGTGCGCGTGTCACAAATAATTCTCCATCCACAATCTCATAGCGATTCCCGTTATCTGGCAACAACTCCAGATCGGCAACTGTCCAACGGACTCGATCGGTAGTGGTTTGGCTCATCAGGCACTCCTTGAGTGTGTTACTCCATTTTATTAGTGCAAAGAAAAGACTGAGAACTAAAATTTAGTCCTCAGTCCGCGAAGAGAGTGCCGCTACGCGAACACTCCTTAGTGCTATTTTCAGATGCAGGCTTTAGCCGCGCAGATGGGCGGCATTTTCCATCAGTTGCTGTTGCAGGTTGGCGGGTACCGGCTTGTTGGAGGTAAACTCCATTGAGAAGTTAGCTTGACCGGAAGAAAGCGATCGCAACTGTGCAGAATAACCGAACATTTCCACGAACGGCACTTCGGCACGGATGACAGCGTAATTTTCCATCGTCTCAGAACCCAGCAAGATGCCGCGACGAGACGAGAGATCGCCCTGCACTCGCCCCACAAACTCGTTAGGTGTTTCCACTTCCACGAGCATAATCGGTTCGAGGATGACTGGCATTGCTTTGGCAAAGGCTTGCTTGAGGGCAAGACTCGCCGCAGTTCGGAACGCCATTTCCGAAGAGTCAATCGCGTGGTAGGAACCCGCTTCTAGTATCGCTTTGACACCAACAATCGGATAACCGATGAGATGTCCGCTTGCGATCGCTTCGCGGAAACCTTTCTCGCAAGCGGGGATGAATTCTTTGGGAATTGCACCACCAACCACCCGATTCTCGAACGCAAACGATTCTTCGCAGGGTTCAATCCGACCGATAACATGAGCATACTGACCGGGGCCGCCGCCTTGCTTCTTGAGCCTGTAGTCGAAGGTTGCCGACTGGGTAACGGTTTCGCGGTAAGCTACGGCGGGCGCACCGACGTTAACTTCGGCGTTGTATTCCCGCTTCATGCGTTCGATGTAGATTTCTAGATGCAGTTCCCCCATCCCCGAAATCAGGGTTTCTTTGGACTCCGGATCGATGCTGACGCGGAAGGTAGGATCTTCCCGTGTAAAGCGATTGAGCGCTTTTGACATTTGATCGGCATCTTCCCGTTTCTTGGGCGCGATCGCTAGCGTCATTACGGGTTCTGGCACAAATATCCCCTCCAAAGAGAAGTTGGTTCCTTCCGAACAGAAGGTATCGCCAGAAGCGCAGTCTACACCCAGCAGAGCTACAATGTCCCCAGCGGCGGCACTTTCGACCTCCTCGCGTTTGTTCGCGTGCATCCGCACAATTTGGCTCACTAGCACCCGTTGGTTGGTGCGAGTGTTGTAGATGCGTTGTCCCTCACGCAGCGTCCCAGAATAGATGCGGGTATAAGTCAGTTGTCCGTACTCATCTTTGGCAATTTTGAAAGCCAAGGCAACCAGTGCGGATTCCGTGTCTGGATAGACATGAATCGGCTCATTAGTCGGAATCGCGATCGCTTTCACCACCTCTCTATCCACTGGAGACGGCAAGTAAAGAGCAACAGCATCTAAGAGGTTTTGAACCCCCTTATTTTTGAAAGCGGAACCCATCAGAACTGGAGTTAATTGCAAGCTTAAAGTTGCCCGACGCAGGGTTTCCCAAATCATTTCTTTGGGAATTTCCTCCCTCTCAAGTAGCATCTCCATTATCGGTTCGGAGAACATAGAGAGTTGATCGAGCATCTTTTCTCGTGCTTCTTTTGCCTCATCCCGTAAGTGTTCGGGAATCGACTCAATAGCGCGAATTTCGCCTTTTTCTCCAGCAAAATAGTTTGCCGTCATTTCAATCAAATCAATGACGCCTTCAAACTTATCCTCGCTGCCGATAGGATACTGAAGCAGTACCGGGTTCAAACCTAGTTTTTCTCGCAGCGATCGCACGACTCGGAATGGATTTGCACCCGTCCGATCCATCTTATTAATGAAGGCAATACGCGGCACTCGGTAGCGCTTCATCTGCCTATCTACGGTGATAGATTGCGATTGCACACCAGCAACAGCGCACAGCACCATAATCGCACCATCAAGAACCCGCAATGCACGTTCAACTTCAATCGTGAAATCTACGTGTCCCGGAGTATCGATCAGGTTAATCTGCGTATCATTCCATACGCAAGTTGTCGCTGCTGAAGTGATGGTAATGCCTTTTTGTTGCTCCAACTCCATGTAGTCCAACGTAGCGCGATCGCTACCTCCCCGAACTTCGCCAATCTTGTAAATTTTGCCCGTGTAGTACAGAATCCGCTCGCTGAGGGTTGTTTTACCAGAGTCGATGTGAGCAGAAATGCCAATATTACGGATGCGCGTTCGGGGAATCATAGGACAAATACTCTGCCTTACCAGAGCTATGAAAAGACGTTTGCCACTTGTGCGGCAATCTTTATACTACATTCATGTTACATAAATGTCAAGGGTGTAGGAAGGTAGAGCGATCGCGCTGTCTGTTTATGGTTTACCGTTTGGGTAAACCATAAGCGTGTAGCTGCCGAAAAGAAGGAATCAGCTTGATAAGCCTTCTACAGCGATCGCTCCACAAAATCAAGAAGAATTCTCAATCCTTGCAAACTTGCTCAAAATATAAAAAAGCTGACCTGTAATTTTGGTCAGCGAATAAGATTAGATTTAGCTAGAAATCTTAAGTCCAGTAGAGAATGCGACCTTGAGGAAAGCGCTTAGTAATCTCACTCTCAAAAAAGCGCCGTAGGGTCTTCATCGTGTCAGTGTCATAAACATACTTGGTGCCGCCAAATTTGTTACGCTTAACAGTGCGTGTTTCTTCGTCCATGTCCAGCTTTGATTGGGGATACCAAGTTTGCAAAACCTCTTTTGAGCCAGGGGTGAAGCGGTGGGAAATCAACTCGAAAGTTAGGTCACAATCAAAATCGAGTGCTTCGCTAATCGAGTCAAGCAAACGAGTGTAATGTGTCTCCCAATCCTCTATCGGCATAATCGGCGCAATCACTAAACCCACTGGATACCCGCCACCGCCAGAAGATCGAGGTAAAGCTAACCGCCGCAAAGCTTGAAGCCGGGAAGCTACTGAGGCTGTACCGCCTTCAAAGCGACGAGATACCGGATCGGCATTCACACTAATTCGACAACGGGTGTGACCATTGTGCGGCAAGTTGAGTAATTCATCCACCGCATCGAACTTGGAAACCCAACGCAGATATCCATTCGTCCGCGTGCCAAAGTAGCGGATACATTCTGCGAGGCTACCTGTTAAATGCTCAATACCTAGCGGGTCAGTGTAGCAGCTAACCTCAAAACTTGTGGCGTCGCTTCCTTCGTAAGCTGCTAGATTCTCCAATATTTGCGGCAAGTTCGCAAAGACGCGAATCACTGGTGGCCCTGATAAACTACCGGCTAAATAACAGTATTGACAGTGTGCTGGACAGCCTTCCGCGATGTGAAATTGCCAGTCAGCCGATGGAGGGATGGGGCTGAGTTTGAAGGAACTAGGCGGTGCGGTGACGACGGCAAGGGTACGCTTAGCAATGTTGTAGGTATCGCGATCGCTCTCGCCACGTAAACCAGTCAGGCGGTTTCGCGCCAACTCTTCGATGGGTAAATTAAGCGACTGGACGCGAGAAAGTATCTGCTGACCGTAAGGTTCTTCTAAAGCAGCGGGTGTGAATAAAACTCGCTCCGGCATCCACAAACGGGTGGATGGCGCTTCTGGAGATGAAATGTTGTTTGCGATCGCTTGCATACTGTCAGATTCTGCGTATTGATCAATTTGGAGCTGAAGTCAGGGGCGATCGCGATCGCCCCTTCCCGATGACCTTAATTCTCTAAAACTTGGCGGATGCGCCGTTCCAACAGTTCCAGATCAAGACCGCCTTCATCACGGCTAATCCGACGCACCGTTGAGTTAACGTTGCTCAAATCCACCAATAAATCTTGGAGAATTTCTTGCTGTTGACGCGCTTGGGTGACTTCACGCGGTTCTTGCACCAAGTCACGAATGATGGTGTCTTCAGCCCGTGAGGCAACGACCGGGTCAGCTTCCCCCTGTAGATGAACGAAGGTTCGCCGCCCCGGCCCGCGCTCTTCCTCGATGGGGATAATTGCTGTCACCTGGTCGGAGCGCACGTATTTTCCGAATCCTAGATGGACTAAAACCGATGATTGTAGTTTCATTTAGAAGAATGTTTATTTTGTCCCTTACTTCTATTTTAAACGCCTACTGAAAGACCTGAGACCTAGAACTGGAGCGGGTTTTACTCCCTTAAGAGTAGTAGTATCCGGTGGCGATCGCGCGACTTTTTGACCCGACTATCATGGGCGCAAAATATCTGTTTACGCAAAAGATTTATCTGTACCATCGGGATTCCCGGCTGGTTGAATGCGATGCTTCACTTGCCTATGGGTAGCCTTGCCAAGTCAGATTTAGACCAATTGGCGGCTGAATGCGATCGCTACAGAAAGATTCGATTTTCTATGGGATATTATCTGCATAATCCTCTCGGAAATTAGAGAGTGCAAGATGATTAAAACTTTGTGGCAACCTCCCCGCCTGCGGACGCCTGAAGAGAACGAAAAAGAACGCCGCGCGACTTGGTTAGAACTCTTTTATGACTTGGTATTTGTGGCAGCGATCGCGGAAGTGGCGCATAATCTCAACGAACACGTCTCGCTGCTGGGTTTTTTGGGTTATATGCTGCTGTTTGTGCCGATTTGGTGGTCTTGGGTTGGGGCGACTTTTTACGCAAGTCGGTTCGATACTGACGACTTAGGACACCGACTGCTGACATTACTGCAAATGATTGCGATCGCAGTGCTGGCAGTAAACGTGCATTACGGCTTAGGAAAAACTTCCGACGGCTTTGCCCTTTCCTACGTAACTGTTCGATGTATTTTAATTTTCCAGTATCTAAGTGCTGGATACTTTGTGGTGGCAGCGCGGAAGTTGACAACTTGGTACGTGATAGGCTTTAGCATCGCCGCCGCCATCTGGCTAATCTCAATTTTTGTCCCAATTCCTTGGCGTTTTTGGCTTTGGGGATTGGGATTTTTGATTGACTTTGGCACACCTCTCACCGCCAGACAGTTGGCTGCCAAGGTGCCGCCGAGCTTTTCACACATCCCAGAACGTTTAGGCTTATTTACGATTATCGTGTTGGGTGAGGCGGTGATTGGCGTAGTCAAAGGCGTTTCTCAGCTGCAATGGGGTCTTGCATCTGCCACTGTGGCTGTGCTGGGGATGATAGTTGCTTTTAGCCTGTGGTGGATCTACTTTGACAGCGTGGATGGCTCACCTCTGCGGAGGATGGGAACTGGCAACCTGAACTTTGGTTTAATCTGGCTCTATTCCCATTTACCCCTCGCCATTGGCATTGCTGCTGCTGGTGTAGGTGTGGAACATATTGTCGTGTCCAGCAAAACGGCAGGAGCGTTACCTAGTAACGAACGATGGCTGATCTGCGGCGCTGTGACGATGTGTTTGATAGCCTTGGCGGTGATTCACCTGATTACCTGTACTTTAGGGACAAAGCGACATCGTAAGATTTTAGCCGCCTATCGTTTGGGTTCTGCGGCTTTTATTCTGGTGATTGCGATCGCGGGTGCGGCTTTGTCACCGATTACAGTCGTTAGTTTGGTAGCTTTAGCTTGTGCTGTGCAAGTGGTGCTGGGTTTCCTGACACCCCCTCACGTTCAGCCTGAGGCAAAGTGCTGATCGATACGATAAAGGTATTCAGCCAGCCTCAGGCTTGGGAAAGCGATCGCCCACTTTCCTCAAAATTGCGTGCGATCGCGAGAATTCCAACCTCTAACGCACTCGATAGTTTCTAGCTTCCTCCCTCTAAAGGGATGAAGCAGGAACCGCAGAAGAGGATGAGGTTGGCGCTACGGGCAAACAGCTTAACAATTTATCTTCGATTGCTGAAGGCAGGAACCGCAGAAGAGGATGAGGCTGGCGCTGCGGGCGATCGCTGCCCAATCGATGCCTGGAATATAGGATAATTCCCATATTTTCCTAAAGGTAAGAATTCCATCGTAAACTGCTGGTTTTCTAAAGGCAGCTTTACCTCTTCAGGCTTTTTCTCAGAGATTTGGCAGGAACGAGTGTAATAGCAGACATAAATAAACTTCTCTTTTTTCTGCTCAAGTAACGCCTCGCCCAAAGTTTGTAAATCCTGAGGTTCTTTCGTCAGGAAAAATACTTTTTCAAGTAGGGGTGCTTGGAGAACTTGAGCAACATATTGGTTGGACATCGCGACTTCTGTTTCTGGTTGCGATCGCAAAAACTGAATAGCTGGAGAAATCCCTTGATAATTTTTACTGAGATAAGCCGTACCGGAGTAGGTGTTTTTATAAACCCCAATTATAAAAAGCACCAAGAAAATAACCGTACCTATTTTTTTGATACTTCTGTTCGCCAATCTCCGGACAAATTCAAACTCTTTGATTGCGACTAAGCAAATTAGCGGTACCAAAACCAGCAAAAACCGAGGTCCCCATTGCTTGCCTCCAGCACCAGCCGGAACCATTACCGCAACCGCCACAGTAAATAAGAAACAGGTTGCATAGATAACCGTCATTCCCAAGCTTAGTTTTAGCTTTTGTCGGCTAAATAAACTCACTCCTAAATATAAAATTGCAAATAAGGTTAGGGGAAAATACTCAAACAAGCCAGAACTCATTTGATTAAAATTTGCTACCGCCACTAATAATCTATCGCTTAGGGAGAATTTCTCTACTATCTGAACGGAATGCATTCCTAGAGGATGCTTATAAATCAATGTATTCAGCACAAAGAAGATGGCAATCGTTAAAAATGTGCTGACAACAAAGAGTTCCTTTCTTCTCGCTAAAAACTGAACTTTTTTTAATTTTAAAAAAGATGCAGCATAAACCAGGACAGCCAAAAACGCGACAATGCCTAGAATCTCTTCTCTAAACCAAACAGATAAGCCAATAAATACCCCACTTAATACAGCATCCTTTTTAGACAACCCTTCTGTTCCCGGTATTAATAAAGTTGCCATTCCGTCAAAGCAAAGCGCTACAGCGAGGCTATGTTCCCAATACATCGCGCTATATCGCTCTTCTGTCACTCTAGGCAGCAGAAAATAGGAACTCGTTCATTTGAAGAGGTATGGGAACTGCACCATGAAAGTAATTCATAAGCGCGATCAGTCGTGAAAATCCCAAAGATAGGGCCGGAATGGGAAAGACTTACGAGCCTTGGTCGAATCAAGTTAAATAGGACAAAGGGTTGAAGGACTAAACGAAGATTATTTAACAAATTCTTCCATCCAGTTCCTTCATCCCACCAAGGATGCCTAAAAAATTTCTTAACCACAACAGAAGGTTTATCATCCCCCGAAAAATCGGGTCGTGGGTTTAGTGAAGCTGAGTGCAGACTGACTAGCAGATAAGCGCTCATTACCACTTCCCACCATTTCTGAATCTGAGCATAATCAGTAACGCGAAAATCCGCCCAACCCAGTTCATTTTTACTTTGCTTTAAGCCATATTCCACCCAATTTCGCAATCCGTAGAGATTACCCACTTGGTGATATTTGATTTCTGGCGTATGAGTCATTACATACCAAGTTGAGTTTTTAGGTATAGCGTTTCTCAAATAGATGAGATACACTCACCAGCATTGAGCAGGCGAATTCGAGATGAAAGCATATTCAATTGATTTACGGCAAAAGATCATTGAGGTTTACCAAAGGGAGGAAATTTCTCAACGTCAATTAGCTCGACGGTTCGGTGTCGCTCTCAGTTTTATCGTCAAGTTACTCAAGCAATATCGTCAAACCCAAGAAATATCGCCAAAACCTTTCAATGGGGGAGTGAAGCTCAAATTAACTCCAGATAAATTGGAGGTGCTGGCAAATTTAATTGAAGAAAATAATGATGCCACCCTAGAGGAACTGTGTTCCCTGCTGAAGGCAAAGACGGATATTACTATTAGCCGTGCCACGATGGGACGAATGAGCCAAAGACTCAAACTAACAGTAAAAAAAAACTCTACACGCCAAGGAAAAAGATACTCAAAGAGTGCAAAACATGAGAGTAGATTTCTGGTCAAAGATTCGGGATGTTCCCCTAGAAGACCTGATTTTCCTGGATGAAGCCGGAGTTAACTTAGCTTTAGTTAGATTATATGCCCGTGCGCTTCGGGGTCAAAGAGCTTATGGTACTCGCCCTCAAAAACGAGGCAAAAATGTCTCGATGATTGGAGCGATCGCGCTCAAGGGAATTGTCGCATCAATCAATATTTTAGGAGCAACCGACGGCTTAACTTTTGAAGCCTTTGTTCTCCAAAAACTCGTTCCTAATCTCTGGAAAGGAGCAACTGTAGTCTGGGATAATAGTACTATTCACAAAGGGCAAGAAATTGAACACACCCTGAGAGAAGCTGGAGCAAAATTGATTTATCTCCCACCATTATCTCCTGATTTTAACCCGATTGAAAACTTTTGGTCAAAAGTCAAAAACACGTTTCGTTCCCTAGGGGCAAGAACCTATAAGGCTCTAGATTTAGCGATTAGTGAGGCTTTTAGTCAAGTCTCTCTTAAAGACATTCGTAATTGGTTTGCTCACTCCTGCTACTGTATCTCACCTATTTGAGAAACGCTATATATCGCTCTTCTGTTTGATTCAATCTTGGCTACAAGTATCTCAGGGGGGAACAGGAAGCTTGAAGCAGATGTGTAGGAAGGGATAGAGTCGCTAAGCACAAAAAAAGATAGGCTTGCTACTTGACCACAAGCCTATCCCAAAAAATGCTGCCTCCATTCTACCAAGCTCATCTCCAACAGTGCCTCAGTCCTCGCCATTACTTGCTCGTGAATCTGCTGGTGTTGCTATTGCAATGGCACA